>JBFJJW010000008.1:0-33108 GCA_041612095.1 Solimonas sp.
CGGTGGCGCCGGCATGGCGCCGATGCGCTCGCACCTGTTTGATCAGCTGATGCGGATCAAGACCAAGCGCAAGATCTCGTTCTGGTATGGCGCACGCTCCAAGCGCGAGATGTTCTATGTCGAGGACTTTGATCGTCTGGCGGCAGAGAACCCCAATTTCGAATGGCATGTGGCGCTGTCCGAGCCGCAGCCCGGCGACAACTGGACCGGGTACACCGGCTTCATTCACAACGTGCTGTTCGAGAATTATCTGAAGCATCACAAGGCGCCGGAGGACTGCGAGTACTACATGTGCGGCCCACCGGTGATGAACGCAGCGGTGATCAAGATGCTGCTGGACCTGGGTGTTGAGCGCAAGGACATCATGCTCGACGACTTTGGCGGCTAGCCGGCCCGCTTGTCGTCGGCATACATCAGGCACACACTCGGACTATGGCGACCTTCCTGGCGGTACTCGTGCTGTTCAGCCTCGCGCTCGCCGGTCTCGGCCTGGGGTGGTTGGTGCGTGGACGCGAGCTGAAGGGCACCTGTGCCAGTCAGTCCGCGTTTACCGGGGGTGTCTGTGAAGTTTGCGGCAAGACCGAGGCCTGCGAGAACGGGCCCGACCCAAAAGATCTGAAGTGATCCGTTAGCGTCATAAGGGGAAGCACATGCTGCACTCGATCACGGTAAAGGACTTCATGACGGCCAGTCTGGTCACGTTCACCCCGGACATGGATGTCATGTCGGCGATCCACAAGCTGGTTGAGAAGGGCATCTCCGGCGCGCCGGTACTCGACAGCCTGGGCAATGTGGTCGGGGTGCTGTCGGAGCACGACTGCCTGAAGGTCGGGCTGCATGCCAGCTATCACGGCGTGCTTGGCGGCCGGGTCGCAGAGTTCATGTCCAAGGCCCCGGTCACGGTTGATGCCGAGCTCAGCATTCTTGAGCTGGCCGAGATGTTCGTGGCCAAGCCGTACCGCCGATATCCGGTGGTCGAGGACAACCGCCTGGTGGGGCAGATTTCCCGCTCGGACGTGCTGCGTGCGATAGACAAGATCAACGACAGCTCCAACGCCTGAGCACGGGTCGGCGCTAGCGGAACCCACTTCCGCAGCACCGACTTTTGGCATACCGTGTAGCGGTAATCCTTCCATCGATTCGCCCGGAACTGCGGCATGGCCTTGCTGAGCCTCGAAACCCTCAAACGACTTGCAAGCATCAGCCCGCGCGAGGAGATATATCGTCTGCTGGTGACCCCCGAGCTGGAAGAGATGTTTGCGCGCATCCCCAAGCCGGTCGGCAGCTTTGGTTATGACGCCTGGGGGTACAACGAGAACACGGCCCGCTTGAGCCTCGGCATCGTCAAGTGGCTCTACGAGAAGTATTTTCGGGTCGAAGCGATCGGCCTGGAGAACGTGCCCGCCCGTGGGCGGTTGCTGGTGATTGCCAACCATTCAGGGCAGCTGCCGATGGATGGCCTGCTGATCGGATACGCGCTGGCTACCAACCCGAACGGCCCCCGCGCCCCGCGGGCCATGATCGAGCGGTTCTTTCCGACCGTGCCCTATCTGGGCAATCTGCTCAACAGCATGGGGGCCGTCATCGGCGATCCGCTTAACTGCAGCAAGATGCTGGAGCAGGACGAAGCGATCATCGTGTTTCCGGAAGGCGTGCGCGGCTCGGGCAAGCTGTACAAGCATCGCTATCAGCTGCAACGGTTCGGCAACGGTTTCGTGCACCTGGCGATGGCGCACAGGACGCCGGTCGTGCCGGTTGGGGTCGTCGGTTGCGAGGAGACCATGCCGTCCATTGCCAACATCGCCCCTCTGGCGCGGCTGCTCGGTATTCCCTATGCGCCTGTTGCACTCCCGGTGCCACTGCCGGCTCGCGTCCATCTCAATTTCGGGGCGCCGTTGCAGTTTGACGGGCCGGCAAGCGACGAGGAGGGCGTGACTGCACATGTGGAGCAGGTCAAGGACCGCATCCGCGATCTGATCGATGTCGGTTTGCGTCAGCGCACCAGGATTTACTGAAGAAGACAACGGATGTCCGAAAAGAAAACCGTACTGGTTACCGGAGCTGCTGGCAGCCTGGCCAAACGTGTCATCGCGCGCTTGCATGGCCGCTACAAGGTGATCGCCGTAGACTTTCGCCGCAAGGTGGAGACCGACGCGGAGATTCCCTCCTACAAGGTGGAAATACACAAGCGCGACTTCGAGGATATCTTCCGGCGGCACAAGGTGGATGCGGTGCTGCATATCGGCCGCATCTTTGCCCACGAGTCAGACCGCATGCGGCGCTATAACGCCAATGTGCTCGGGGGCAAGAAGCTGATCGAGCTGTGCCAGAAATACAAGGTCGGGCAGCTGATCGTGCATTCCACGTACTTTGTCTACGGCGCCTCCGCGTACAACCCGGCGCTGCTGGACGAGGATGCGCCGCTCAAGGCCGGTGAGGTCACCCAGGACCTGATTGATTCTGTGGAGCTGGAAAGCTTGGCGCAGATCTATCTGTGGAAGTCCCCGGAGCTGAACATCACGATCCTGCGTCCGTGCAACGTGCTCGGCCCCGGAGTCAAGAACAGCATGTCGCTGCTGCTGTCGCGGCCGTTGGTTCCGGTACTGATGGGCTTCTCGCCGTTGATGCAGTTTCTGCACGTTGACGACATGGCGGACGCGATGGTCGTCGCGTTTGAACAGAATCGGCGCGGAATCTACAACGTCGCCCCGGACGACTGGGTGGCCTATCAGGATGCGGTCGAGCAGTGCGGCTGCAGGCGCCTGCCGGTGCCGTCGATACCTCCCGCATTTCCGAAGCTGGTCAGCAGCCTGCTCAACTGGAACGCGTTCTTTCCGCCGTATCTGATCAACTACTTCAAGTATCCGGTCATCATCGATGGCCGGCATTTCCGCGAAACCTTCAACTGGAAGCCGCGGCGCAACCTCAACGACATCTTCAGCTACTACCGCAAGAACAAACTGCTCGCGGCTTGAGGTCGGGGCAGTTCATGCTTGATTAACCGCCGGTTCACTACAATTACCGGTTCAGCATGTGAACCAAGGAGATCGAAATGGCAAAGCAGAAGACGAAAGAGAAAGTCACCAAGATCGATATTGGCATCGACAAGAGCGGGCGCAAGGCCATTGCGGATGGTCTGTCGCGGCTGCTGGCCGACGAGTACACCTTGTATCTGAAGACGCATAACTTCCACTGGAACGTGACGGGCCCGATGTTCAATACGCTGCACCTCATGTTCGAGACCCATTACAACGAGGCTGCGCTGGCGGTGGACCTGGTGGCCGAGCGGATCCGCGCGCTGGGTTTTCCGGCTCCGGGCACTTACAAGCAGTACGCGGCGCTGTCGTCGATCCGTGAAACCGAGGGGCAGCCTGAGGCGATGGAAATGGTTCGGCTGCTGGTACAGGGCCATGAAGCCTGTGCCAAGACCGCGCGCTCGGTCTTTCCGGTAGCCGAGCAGTCGTCGGATGAGCCCACCTGCGATCTGTTGACCCAGCGGATGCAGTTGCACGAGAAGACCGCATGGATGCTGCGCTCCCTGCTGGAGTGAGTCAGTAGCTCGCGATTCGCGGCATAGCGGCTGAGCGGTTCCAGGTTCTGCGGCGCGCAAAGAAGCGGTACGGGGAGGGGGACGCCATTGAGCGGTCAGGCAGTTCTTGAAGGCAGCGGCACCGCCCAGGTGCCGCTGCTCGCGGTGCGTCGGTTGCGGGTGCAGTTCAAGCTGCGCTCTCTTGTTCCGTGGCGGTCGCCGGCGTTGCTGCGTGCCGTCGAGGACATCAACTTCAATCTGTATGCAGGCGAGACGCTGAGTCTGGTCGGCGAGTCGGGGTCCGGCAAAACCACACTCGCACGTACGCTGATAGGCTTGCAGCGGGCAAGTTCGGGCTCCATCCGTTATGCGGGGCAGGAGCTGATAAAGCTGGCGCCGAAGCAGTGGCAGCCGTTGCGCCGCGATATCCAGATGGTATTTCAGGATCCGTTGAACAGCCTGAACCCTCGCATGCGGGTCCTGGCTGCCGTTGCCGAGCCGCTTAAAGCCTTGCAGCCCGAGCTGGATCGCAAGCAGCGCGAGCTGCGCGCGGCCGAGATGCTGGAACGTGTCGGCATCGCGGCAGAGCAGCACCGCCGCCGCCCGGGTGAGTTCTCAGGCGGCCAGTGTCAGCGCATCGCCATTGCGCGGGCTCTCGTGGTGCGGCCCCGCCTGTTGATCTGCGATGAGATCGTGTCCTCGCTGGATGCCTCGGTGCAGGCGCAGATTCTGAATCTATTGGTCGATCTGCAACGGGAGTATGGCCTGGCCCTGCTGTTCATCGCGCATGATCTGGCCGTGGTACGCCATCTCAGTCATCGGGTCATGGTCATGTACCTGGGTCGCGCCATGGAGCAGGCGCCCACCGAGCAGCTGTTCTCGCAGCCGCGCCATCCCTATACCCGCGCGTTGCTGGCCGCGGTGCCCGGCAGCAATGCCCCGGCTGAGCACCATTTACTGGACGGCGAGGTGCCCAGCCCGACGCATCCGCCGCCGGGCTGCGTGTTTGCTACCCGGTGCCCGATGGCGGATGAGCAGTGTGCGCGCCGCGTGCCCCACTCCCGCCGCTTTGCCGATGGCGGAATGTCGGCCTGTCACTACGCCGTCGACGCCGCGTAGCGCAATCCGGCACGACGGCTGCCCGCTTTCCGCCGGCCTCATGATCAGCCGCAGCGCGGATTCTTGCCCTGTGACCGCGCCTGCTCGTAGTACGGCAACGACTTCGGCATATGGCTGTTGAGGTCCCTGATCCGCGACTCATTGGACGGGTGGGTCGACATGAACTCCGGTGGCGCATTGCCGCCGTTGGCGCGGCCCATGTTGACCCACAGTGCCGGCGCCTGCCGGGGATCGAAGCCGGCCCTGGCCATCAGGTCCAGGCCCAGGACGTCGGCTTCGGTTTCATCGCCGCGGCCGTAGGGCATCAGCAGCAGCAGATTGGCACCCATGCCGATCATGTCCGGCGACACCCCGGTCACGGCACTGCCCAGGGATACGCCAAGCTGCGCTGCCATCTGGTTGGAGACGCGCGCCGCCGAGTGCCCGGCCAGCACGTGCGCGACCTCGTGACCGATGACCGCCGCCAGCTGGTTCTGGTTGTCGGCAACCTTCAGCAGCCCGGTGAAAACGCCGATCTTGCCGCCCGGCAGGGCAAAGGCGTTGACCTCCTTGGAGTCGAATACCTGGACCTCCCAGCTGCCGCCGACTTCACGGACGATCGCGTTGGCCACGCACTGCACGTAGGCATTGGCCTTGCCGTCCTTGCTGGGCGGGGTCTTGGTCTTGAGTTGCTGGAAGGCCGTGGCCCCCATCTGTGCCATCTCGGCGTCGGATACCAGCTTCAGCTGCGTGCGTCCGGTGGGCGAGGTGACGCAGCCGACCGCTAGTATGCCGGCCGCGAAGGCGCAGCCGACTGCAAGTATCCAGTGCCGGGTCATGAACAATCTCCGTGGGCGTGATGCGCAGGCTCGGATCATAGACAAAATGGACGTGAATCAGGTGTGAATCAGCCGGCGAACATCTTCTTCATGCCCGCGCTGGACACGCTGGTGCCGCCCAGGCTCCAGCCACCATCGACCGGAATCACGGTGCCGGTGACATAGGCTGCCATCGGGCTGGCCAGCCACAGGCAGCAGTCCGCGATTTCCTGCTTGGTGCCGAAGCGCTGCAACGGCACGGATGCGGCGACCAGTTGCTCGGCTTCCGGGGAGGGCGCGAGGCGCTTCATGCCTTCGGTGTCGGCGATCGGGCCAGGGACTACCGAGTTGATGCGTACCCCCACCGGGCCCCATTCGATGGCACCTACGCGCGTAATCATGTCGACACCGGCCTTGGCGGCGCAGACATGCATCTGGAACTCCATCGGGTTGTAGGCCTGCGGCGCCGAGATATTGATCAGACTGGCGCCGGGCTTGGTCAGGTACGGGAAGGCGGCGCGCAAGACATGAAAGGTTCCGAGCAGGTCGATATCGATGACCGACTTGAAGCCGTTGGCGGAGATGCCCAGCGCCGGTGCAGGGAAGTTGCCGGCGGCACCGGATATCAGCACGTCGATGCTGCCGAGTTGCGCATGCGATTCCTTCAGCACGGTTTCGATGGCGGCTGCGTCCCGCACGTCGGCGGCGAATCCCAGCACCGTGCCGCCATGACCTGCGAGTTCGGCGACTGCGGCATCGACCTTGTCCTGCTTGCGTGATATCACAGCGAGCCGCGCACCCGCTCGGGCAAATGCATGCGCGATTCCGAGATTGATGCCGCTGGTGCCGCCGGCGACGAACACGGTCTTTTCGCTGAAGTCGAATGGGGACGTCATGACACGCTCCTTGAGGTAGAGAATCGATAGATGCGCCGCATCTGCGCCGCCATCAACAGCAGGCACGCCCCCCATAGGCTGAAGCTGCCGCCGCCGCTGGATCCGCCTGCGGCGGGCGGCGGCACGCTGGCCGCGGTCAACGTCGGGCTGCGGTCGCTGCCGCCGGTGTCGGTCGTGCTGCGCCCGGCGTCGTCTTCATACCCCGACCAGCCTGCGTTCCAGTCGGCAACGGTGGTGGCATCGGCATCCAGCGCCTGGCCGCTGGCATCCTGCACGGCCACGCGCAGCGACAGCTGCCGCGCGCCGGCCGCGCGCGCACTAAGGCGAAAGTTCAAGGTATACGCGTCATCGGCGTAGCGCAGCCGCTCGCCCGCCGTCTGACGCCAACCCGAAGCCGGCGCCGCCAGGTTCTCCTGAAAGCTCTGGCCTGCGGCATCGGTGCCGGTGAGCGACACCTGGGGGGCCAGAGTGACCGATTGGCCGTCCATCTGCGTGATTCCGCCAGCGGCATCACGCACGCGCATCGGCTTGTTGAATGCGAGCCTGAGCTGGTAGTCGGTGTCGGCGTGCAGCACCCTCAGGTGTCGCTCCTCGAGCGCGCGGCGTTGCCCGACGGCGGCCCGGTTGGCGGCATAGCTGAGCGCGCCGCCTGGCTGCTCGCGCAGTTCGACGCCGATCAATGCCGGTGGCCCGGCCATGCGATACAGCCCGGCAAGGGTGGCGGCCGTGAGTTCTGCGCGGACGCGTGCGATCTGATCGGCGGGCAACACAAAGCCGTCATGGTGATAGCCGAAGCCGCCGTACTCGCTGCCGCCGGTGTCGCCGGGCTCTATCTCCAGCGTGTAGCTGGGAATCTGCAATCGGTAGCCGAAGTACTCGTCGGTGCAGCCGATGCCGATGCCGGCCGGCGTCGGCTCGTAGGGGTAGACGCGGCCGCTACCGGCGCGCGCCGCCAAGCGCATCGTGCTGGCCAAGGAACGGGCGACAGCGTCGCGTCGCGCAGTGCCAGTCTCCACGCCGTAGTAGACACGCCTGAACGAGTGGACATCGATGAACAGGCGCAGCCGCGACTCGGGGGCCAGAGCAGCCGCGGCGTACAGCGCGGCTGACTCGCCTTCCGAGCCGGCGCCGGCGCCCCGATAGAGCAGTGACCCGACATCAGCCGAGTTCTGATTGTTCGAGGCAAAGAACGGCGGGTGATTGCGATTCAGGTCGACGCCGCCCATGCCGTCGGCCATGCAACCCGCCTGACCGGCGGCACATAGCGTTTCGTCGACGCCGCGCATGTTCTTGCGCCGGAAGCGACCATCGCGGGGGACGTTGCGATACTCCGGCGGATACTCGGTCATCTGCGCCGGGGTCGGGTCCTTTGCGTACTCGGTCTGCAGCGCCTGGGTCGGGTAGCGCTGTGTCTGCAGGAAGCCGTCCACGTTCAGCACCGGAATCACGACCAGATTCAGGCTCTCCAGCAGATAGCGGTGCAGGCCGGCATCATTCTGTCCGGCGATCAGCGCCTCGATCAGCGCGGTGGCAACCTCGGGGCTCGCCCACTCGCGGGCATGGATGCCGCCGTTGACCAGCGCCGCGGCTTCGCTGAAGCCCTCTGCCGTGATGTCGTCGGCGTCGCCGACGACATAGGCGTAGATCGGCCGGCCGGCGTGACTGGTGCCGATCCGCACCTCGCGCAGCGCATCGCTGGAAAGTGACAACGCGGACAGCTGCGCCGACAAGCTGTCGTATCGACGAAAGCCATCAACTGCGGACTGCGACGCCAGCGGCAAGGGCACCGCGTAACCCAGCGGCACCCGATCGGGCCCGTGCAGGTCTTCGGTAAACGTCAGCACCTGCGCCTCGGCCAGCGCAACGCTGGCGCCGAGCAGGCCGGCCGCCAGGGCTCTCATTGCAACCATGCCCGAACCTCGTCGCGCAACAGCGGAGGGCGACGCGGGTCGCTGGCGAAATCCTGCAGCAGTGCCCGCGCCTCTGATCTCGGCATTGCGCGTAGCGCGAGCAGCGCATGCTGCAGCCGAGACCCATCCGGGTCGCGACGCAGCACCTGGCTCAGCGCCGCCAGGGTTTCGGCATCCGTGGCAACGGCCAGGGCCTGCGCAGAGGACGCCCCCTGCTCATCGCCCAGCGTAGCGAGCAGATACTGGCGTGCCGCGGGGTCACTGACGACCAGTGGTGCCATCGCGATGCGTGCAGCTGAGGCCAGTGCGGGCTGTTCTGCGGCGCGCATCAGCAACGGCCGGGCGCTGGCCGCAGGCAGCTGCAGGGGTAGGTCTGCCAGCAGCGCATAGCTGTCCGCGGTGGTCGGCAATTCAAGCATGCGCTGGGCGGTGTCGGTGCTGGCCCGTCGCTGCCACAGGGCCAGCAACACCGCGGGGTCGTCCGGAATGCCGCGCGCCTGCAGCGCGTCGAGTTCGGTGGGGGTGGCGCGAGCGACAAAGCGCGCCCAGGCGCGCGCGCGCAACGTAGGCGGCAGCGCCGGCACGGCATCGCCACGCAGGCTGCGCGTGATCAGGGCCTCCGCTGCCGCCAGATCCCACAGCTGCAGCGTGCCGCGTGCGGTAGCGGCGATCGCAAATGCAGGAACGGGTCCGCCACGTGCCTGTTCCGCCTCCAGTGGATCGGTTGTTACCTGGGGCCGGTAATCGGTAAGCGCGCTCACCGCGGCGCGCGTTGCCGCGAGCGGCCGCACCGCCGCACGCAGCTGCAGCAGCGCGGCCTGTACCGCGGCTTCCGCCTGCAGCGGCCGGGGGGTCAACTCCGCTTGCGCACGCAGCAGCGCGCTGACCAGGCTGTCTTCGCTGGGTCGTGCCTTGGCTTGGGCCACAGCCTCGGCGGACGCGGCGGTCACTTCAGCGCGCGGGACGTAGCGGGCGAACGCGGCAGCGGGGTGCAGGCTGCATAGCGCGATCGCGATCGCGATCGCGGTGCTGCGTGCGCCGTCATTCTGCATCAGGGCTCCAGGCGCTGGATGCGCCAGCCGTCTGCCGTGCGCAGGTACTGCAGGCGGTCATGCAGGCGGCGGCGGCGCCCCTGCCAGAACTCCATGCTGCTGATCTCGACGCGATAACCGCCCCAATAGGGCGGCAGCGGAATGTCCTTGCCTTCGTACTCCGCCAGTCGCGCGTCGTAGCGGGCATCCAGTTCCTCGCGCGTAGCGACAACCGCACTTTGTCTGGAGACGATGGCGCCGATGCGCGAGCCCCGCGGACGACTGTCGAAGTAGATCCTGGAGACTTCAGGGGGCAGCCGAGTGACCTCGCCTTCGATGCGGATCTGGCGCTCGAGTTTGTCCCACCAGAACACCAGGGCGACGCGGGCATTGTTCGCCAGCTCACGGCCCTTGCGACCTTCGTAGTTCGTGTAGAACGTGAGCCCGCCCTGATGCAGCCCCTTGTACAACACGATGCGCGCGGAAGGTCGGCCCTGCGCGTCCGCAGTTGCCAGCGTCATCGCAGTGGGCTCGATCATCTCGGCGGCCACGGCATCGGCCAGCCAGCGTTCGAACTGTATGAGCGGATCGGCCGCGATGTCGGCCTCGTTCAGTGGCGGATTGCGTTCGTACTGGCTCATGTTACGGTCTGGCAGAATGAAGACGCATTCTCGCCCTTTTTCCCCAGACCCGGAAACCTGAAGATGAGCCGATTCCGCGCCCTGCGTGTACATGCCCTCGACAAGACCACGACCGAGGCCCGTTTTGAGGACTTGAGCCTGGACGATCTGGGCGCAGGTGAAGTGGTGATCCGGGTCGAGTGGAGTGGCATCAACTACAAGGATGCGCTGGCGGTGACGGGCAAGGGCCGCATTCTGCGCGGCTACCCGAAGATTCCCGGGATTGATCTGGCCGGGCATGTAGAGAGCAGCAGCGATGCGCGCTACAAGGCCGGCGACGCCGTGCTGGTCACCGGCTGCAATATCGGCGAGGCGCTGGATGGCGGCTACGCGCAAAAGGCGCGTCTGCCGGCCGACATCCTGGTGCCGCTACCCAAGGGCCTGACGCTGCGCGAGGCCATGATCATCGGCACCGCTGGTTTCACTGCGGCATTTGCGCTGCGCCGCATGCTGGAGAACCACCAGACCCCTGAGATGGGCCCCATCGCCGTTACCGGACCTACCGGTGGCGTCGGCTCGATAGCCATCGATCTGTTCAAGCGCGCCGGGTTCACGGTGCACGCCATCACCGGCAAGGCCAGCGCCGGTGAGACGTACCTCAAGCGCCTGGGCGCGGACGCGATCGTGTCACGCCAGGACCTGGATCTGGGCAAGCGACCGCTGGAGTCTGCGGTATGGGGCGGCGCAGTCGACAATCTCGGTGGCGAAACCCTGAGCTATCTGACGCGCACGGTGAAGCCTTGGGGCAATATCGCCTGCATCGGTCTGGCACAGTCGCACGAGCTCAACACGACGGTAATGCCGCTGATTCTGCGCGGCGTTTCCCTGCTGGGCATCCACTCCGTCGAGTGCCCGCGCGAATGGCGCATGGCGATCTGGGAGAAGCTCTCCGGCGAGTGGAAGCCGCAGATGCTGGACAGCATCGTTAGCCGTGAGATCACGCTGGAGCAGTTGCCGGCAGCCTGCGACGAACAGATTGCCGGCACCGTGCAAGGCCGCACGCTGGTCAAGCTCACCTGAGTGGGTGCTGCGGGCGCCGGCCGTGCGCATGCACCCGCGGCTCCCGCCAGCGTCAAAGCAGCGGCAACACGAACGCGAACAGAACGCCGACTGCGTATAGCGCGAGCGACGCGCCGTAGATCCATGCACTGCTGCGCCGGGTACGCGTGCACGCGGCGGCCAGCGCCGGGTCCGCAGGGCAAGGTGCATGGCGCGCGCGAAACTGCAGATAGCCTGAAAGCGCGAGCATCAAGCCGGCGCCACCAAACACCCATGCCTTGTGCGCAGACAGCCAGATCAACTGCGGCACCGCGCTGACCAGACCTGCAAGCACGGCGCCGGCGCCGACCGCCACCAGCAGCGCCGGCAATGCGCAGCAGATCAGGGTCGAGGTGCTGGTCAGCACCGAAACCCAGGCGCTCCACAGTCCGCGCTGCGGCGTGTTATCGAACGCCCCGTTCATGGCGTAGCCTCGACCCGGGCGCGCACCGCATCCAGCGACTCATCGCTGCGAGTTATCGTGCGTACGGTGTAGCCAGCGTCGGTCAGTGCGCTGCGCAGCGTGTTGTCGTCGATGTCGTGGCCGGGCTTGAGGGCAACCGCGACATGCCCTTTCTCGAGGCTGACATAGACCTTGTCGGTGGCGTCCATCTTGCCTAGACGTTTGGAGATGCCTTGCGCGCAGAACGCACATACCAAGCCATCGACTTCCATGTCGATAACGCGTGCGGGGTCCTGAGCCGCAACACTGACGCTCAGCAACAAGGCGGTAAGGGTCGGCAGGAGCAGGTGAAGCAGCTTGTGAAAGTGAGTCATCGGGATGGAGTCCTAGAAATTGAGCATGAACATGGCTTGGGCGGCGCCGTCCTGAGTCAGGCCGGCCTCAAGCCAGACCGCGCCCCAGGCGCCGTTCTTGAACAGGCGGAGCAGTGCGGCGGCCTCGATGCCGTCATAGACGCCGCCGGTGTACCGCCGGCCCTGAACGACCAGCCAAGTGGCCAGCTTGTCCCAGTCGTGGGCGTAGGGCGCCCAACCGAGTTGCACCGTGTCAATGCGGCTCGAGTAACTGTCCCGACTGTATTGCCAGTCGGTTCGGGCCGAAGAGTAGTACCGAAGGGTCTCGAAATCCGCCTGCCCGCCGGCATTCCAGGCGGTGCGGTTGCCGGCAAAGTCGGTGCCGCTGGCGCGGCCGAGGCTGCCCCAAGCAAAAATATTTGCCTGAGCCTGCCGCAGGTTCCAGCGCTTGACCAGGATATTGCCGCGAACATAGCTGATGTCGCGCGAGAAGCTGCCGTCCTCGGCGCTCATGCGCAGGTGACCGCCACCGGCAGACCACCAGTAGGTGGGCGCATAAAACGCCTGATATTCCTGCATCGTGCCGGCGCCATACTCGCCCATGAGCGTGCTGCCGTCCGCATAGGCGATGGGTTTTGCGGTCGCAGCAAGCGGGAGCAACAGCGCCAACGTCAGCGCCGCTCGGACAATCAAGTGAGAAGACATGCGTCCTCCAAGAAGAAGTAGAGATCGCGCCCGGAACGAGGCGCAGAAGGCTCAGCTTTCTTGGCGTGCAGGCGGACGCAGCAGCCCCAGAGGGTGGGCTGGCAGCAGGTGGCCCGGCGAAGCCGGCTTGCTGAAGCGCGGTGCGGTGTAGTCGCTGCCCATGAGTGGCTGCGGAGCGACTGCGTTGCCGTTGGTGAAACAGCCGGCGGTGCAGGCGCACTGATCATCTGCGTCGCAGCAGGGCATCGCCGTCTGCTCCGTGGATTCAGCCTGCTGGCCGTGACAGGGCATCTCCTGCGCCTGCGCCTGCGTCGGCACCACGAGCATCGGCTGCTTTGCAGCGTATGCACTGCCCCAGCCCTGCATCAGCAGAACCAATGACAGCAACACCGTGCGGGCCGGACCGTACATGACGCAAGCATAGACCATCGCCGCTGCAATACGTTCTGACCGTGGCTGCGCCGCGGCGCCGGGTCGCCGTCCGGCTTGCGCCCACACAGCTGGCCGGCCTTGACTCCGGACCCGGCTCCAGCGTGCAAGCTGCCGCTCTTTCGAATGTTCGGGGGTGACCTATGAATCCGGCACTACGCGCGGCCTATCAGGAATCGCTGGCCGCAGCGCGTCGCCAGTTCGCGCGTGGCGACTATCGGCAAGCATTCAGCATGCTGGAGCGCGCGCACATACTCGGGCAGCACTATGTCTGGCCTCATGTGTGGGTACACGGCTGGATGTTGCGGGTGGGCTGGCAACTGCGACAGCCACGCGAAGTGCTGGGCCAGCTGCTGCGGATCGTGGCTGCCGCCGTGTTCTCGCGCCTGTGGGTGCCAGACGGCAACACCGGTGGCAGCAATGTCAGCGCCCTGAGGCCGATGCCGATACCGGAGGATCTGCGAGCGCTGCTGGACGCCGACCGGCGTGGTCGGCGTCCGCTGTGGCGATCCCTGGGCTAGGTCATCGGCGGCTACTCGCGCAGCGTGTAATGCTCGGTCATGTCGCGCTGGATTTCGGCTGGCGTGAACGGCAGCTTGTGCCAGCGCTTGGCCGAGTATTCGCGGGTGTAATCGGAGAAGTGCGGGCTCGCCGGATCTGTGGACTGCGAGTACGTGACGAAGCCTTCGGCGTGCACCCCGGTGTCGTCCCAGGTCACGGTGTGGATGTAGCTGTTGCCGTACTCCACTTCATAGCCACGGCTGGATAGTGGCCTGGAGTCGGCAATCGTGAAGGCGCCCTCGTAGAACTGCCCGCCGAAAATCGGGATGGATGGGTCGATGGCCAGCGGGTGCTGGATGTCGCTCAGCGGCGCATCGTAGGCATAGCCTGCGCTCTTGACTGCGGCGACGGCGGCATCGAACGCGGCCTGCACGGCGGGGTCGCGGGTATTGAGGTCGCGTGGTGTGTTGACCGGGTCCTCCGCCGAGAACGGCGTGTTCCAATAGCTGCCGCCGATGTCCTGCCCCCCGGTCAGCGCGAGGAAGAACTCGCGCCAGATGTGCGCGCCCCGTGAATCGAGATTGGCGTGACTGTCCCAGCCGGCCAGTGCTGCGCAGGCGGTCGCCGCGTCACCGCTGGCGTCTGCACACAGGTCGCCGAGTACCGCATCGAGCGCCAGCTCCGCCGAATGCACGCGTGCCGACAGCGTGACCTGCTGCAGCAAAGGCAGCGTGAAGCCGATGCCTGGCAAGCCGTCGCTGCCGTCCAGGCGCTCCAGCACCTGACGTATAGCCAGGCGAGTACGCAGACTGCGCTCGCTTTCCTCGGCGCCGATGATGCGCGCGTAGCCGGTGAGCGGCTCCGCCGGATTGGTCAGCCAGTGGCTGTCGTTGTTGTTGGCCACCCAGTCGTCGCGCTGCAGCGTGGGCAGGTTGCCCGGGCCAAAGATGCCGGGCACCGGTGCGTCTTCGTCGCTGTCCCACTCGCAGTCGCTGCGCGAGCCGTCGAGTACGGGTAACCCCGGCACCAGGGTTTGCAGCACCTGATGCAGAGGGACCGCCTGACAGGTGCTGATCTTGCTGTCCGGTACGTTGGGGACGACCGACACATCGCCGTAGTAGGCCTTGCCGCCGGGGCCGCTGGCCACGGTATTGACCCAGGGAATGCCCAATATCTCGGCGTGCAGCTGGATGAACTCGTCCAGCGACCGCGCCTGATTCCAGCGTGCGAACTGGTTGATCAGTCGGTCGTTCTCGGCGTTGGCGTCGCGCAGGGTATAGGCCTTGAGTGGCGTCCAGCCCAGCACCGGTACGCCGCTGGCCTCCAGCACCAGCATTGGCCCGTAATGGGAGCGGTAGAGGATGCGAGTCTGCTCGCTGAGGCTGCCGTCGCCTTGCTTGACCTGGATCGTGACAGGCACCTGTTTGATGTCACGGAAGGCGCCATCGTAGAAGTACTGCAGCGGGTTCAGCGGGTTGAGCGTCAGCTCGTAGAAGGTGAAGCGATACGCGGTGGAAACGGTGTGGCTCCAGGCGACGTGGTTGTTGAAGCCGATCAGGATCGCCGGGACGCCGTAGAGCGAGCTGCCCATGATGTCGAGTTCGCCAGGGATCGTTGCGTGCGCCATGTACAGGCGCTCGGGCCCGGTCCACGGGAAGTGCGGGTTGCCGAACACCATGCTGCTGCCGTCCTGCGTGGCCTCGGCGCCCAGCGCGTACATGTTGCTGCCGAAGCGGCGACCCTGTAGCTCGGTGAAGTAGCGCAGGGGGCCGGGATCGGCCTTGAGCGCTGAACGCGGCCGATCGATTCCTGTGCCGGCTTGGCTCGTGCTGCTCAGCGCCGATGCAGTAACCAGCGGGGCTGCGTTGGCAATCTCATTGATGAACACCGAGGAGCTGGCGATCAGCGCCAGGCGTAGATAGCGCCGGTACATGTCGTCAGTGCTGATCTCAAACAGCCAGTCGGCGTTGCGGCAGGCCTGGTGGCGGCCGGCGTGGGCGCCGGTTTTCAGCTCGCGGATGTACCGGTTGTAGCCGTCGACAAAGCCACGGGTTACGTCCTGAAAGCTGGGCAGCGTGTTGTTGCGTGTGGGTGCCAGCCGAGTTTCGTCGGCGGCGAACTTCCAGAAGAAGTCGCTGTTGATATTGCTGGCAGTCACGCCATTGGGGACGATGGTATAGCTGCCATCCGCGCCAAAGTACCGTGCGCGCTCGCCACGTATGGTGACCAGATCTTCCTGCAACACGCAAAGATTGTCTTCGGCGAAAGCATATCCGTAGCCGTAGCCAAGGCTGGCATAGCTGCCGGCGCGGATATGCGGGATGCCGAGTGAGGTGCGGGTGATGTCCACCTCGTATCCCTTGCTGCCGCTGCCGCCACCCGCAGTCGGAGCCTTGGAGCTGCCGCAGGCAGCCAGCAGCGAGATCGATAGACCCAACAGGATGCCAATACCCAATCGCATGACGCGCTCCTCCAATCGTTATGAACCGCTGTCTGTAAGCCTACACCGCCGCTGCAGCTTGCGGCATCCATCCCCCAGCGGCGCATATCCGGGTTGGCGTCGCCACACGCAGGCAACAAAAAAGCCGGGCAGAGCCCGGCCTTTTGCTGCCGCGCGCCAGTCGGCGCCGAACACCTACTGCGTCTTGATCATGAGGTCCATCAGCTTGGCCTTGAAACCGGTGTACGGCGGGAACAGCGTCTTGGCCATCATGAAGCGGGTGCGCACCACCGCGCGCTCATGCGAGAAGGCCTTGAAGCCATAGAGGCCGTGTGCGCTGCCAATGCCGGAGTTGTTGACGCCGCCAAACGGCAGGTTGCCGTGCGCATACTGCACCACGCAGTGGTTGATGCAAGTGCCGCCAGCGCTGGTGCGCTTGAGTGCCTTCTCGATGTTCGCCTCGTTCTTGCTCCAGATATACAGAGCAAGCGGCTTGGGCTGCGCGTTGATCGCTGCAATCACCTGGTCAAGATCGGTATACGGCGTCAGCGGCAGCAGCGGGCCGAAGATCTCCTCGCTCTGGATCTTGGCATCCGCCGGCACGTTGTCGAGCAGCGTCGGCTGGATGAAGCAATCCTGTTCGCTGGCCTGGCCACCACAGAGGATGCGGGCACCGCGCTGCTTTGCGTCTTCGAGCAAGCCGTTGATGCGCTTGGTGTGCCGTTCGTTGACGACCCGCGCCAGGTAAGGTGACTCCAGCTGCTGCTGCATCGAGTCGCCGTAGCATTCCTTGATGACGGCGATGCACTCCTGGGCAAATGCGTCCTTGACGGACGCATGTACATACACATAGTCCGGCGCGATGCAGGTCTGACCGTTGTTGGTGTACTTGCCCCACATCAGCGTGCGAGCGGCCAGCTTCAGGTCCGCAGTTTCGTCGATGATGGTCGGCGATTTTCCGCCCAGCTCCAGGGTCACGCTGGTGAGGTGCTTGGCTGCGGCCGCCATCACCACCTTGCCCACGTTTGGTGAGCCGGTGAAGAAGATGTGATCAAACGGCAGCTTCAGCAGCGAAGTTGATACCGCGACATCGCCTTCGAACAGCGCGACCTCGTCTTCAGGGAACACGTCCTTGATGATCTTCGCCATCAGCTTCGACAGATGCGGCGTCATCTCGGAGGGCTTGATGATCGCGGTGTTGCCGGCGGCGATGCACGAGACCAGCGGACCAAACGCCAGGTTGACGTTGTAGTTCCAGGGCGAAACGATCAGGCAGCGCCCCTTGGGTTCGTACTGCACCCAGGACTTCAGGCCCAGGGTGAGGCTGGTGGGCCAGACGCCCTTGGGTTTCATCCAGCCCTTGAGCGCGCGGATTGCGTGCTTGGCCTCGGAGACCACCGGCAGCACTTCAGCCAGATCGACTTCGGCCGGCGGCTTCTTGAAATCCAGGTAGGCGGCTTCGTGAATTGCTTTGCGATGCGTCATCACCGCGTCATGCAGTTTGCGGATGCGGGCGATGCGCTCCTGCGCCGTGGACGTGCGCAGCCGCAGTGCAGTGTCAAGCTGACGGTCGAAAACGCGCTGGATTTCGCTGTCGGAGGCGTTGGCGGGGCCAACGCCCGGTAGGTAGGAAACAACCGTGCTCATGAGCGCTCTCCGGTGTGGCTGGGGTTTGCGCTCGGGCGCTGCCCCTAAAAATAATGAACAAGTGTTCAAGTATAGGCATAAGCCCGCTTGGGCGGCCACCATACGCCCCGGCCGTTTGTCGGACGCGCAGCGCTGTGTTTTGATGGCGGCATAAACGATAAAGAGGGGAGAAGCATGAAGCGCCTGTCGCCTATGGATGCCGCGTGGCTGTATGTGGACAGCAACGACACGCCGATGCACGTCGGCAGCCTGACGATCTTCTCGATACCAAAATCCGCTCCGGACGACTTCCTGCAGAAGCTGTACACGCAGTTGCGCGCGTCTCGCACATTTGCGCCGCCGTTCAATCTCAAGCTGCGCTCCGCGAAGATGAAATCGGTGATGCCGGGCTGGACCGAGGATCGGCGTATCGATCTGGACTACCACCTGCGCCATTCAGCGCTACCCAAGCCCGGTGGCGAGCGTGAACTGGGGCAGTTGATCCAGCGGCTGCACTCACACCCGATGGATTTCAATCGGCCGCTGTGGGAATGCACGGTCATCGAGGGGCTAGAGGACAACCGGTTTGCGCTGTACATGAAGATGCACCACTCGCTGGTTGATGGCGTGGGCGGCATGCGCATGCTGCAGCGGATGCTGTCGTCGAATCCACGCGCGCGAAACCTGCCCCCGCCCTGGACCCAGGGGTATGGCGGCGGCACTGCCAAGCGGCCGCGCCCCAGCGCCGCGGAGAGCAGGCTGCAGAAGCTGCTTGGCGGCGTGCGTGCGCAGGTGGAGATGGCACCGGTGCTGTCGAAGGCATTCGCCGATACCGTCAAGCAGGTGTTCCAGCACGCAGAGCCGGGCTGGTCGACCCCGTTCGAAGGGCCGAAGTCGATACTCAACAGCCGCGTTTCCGGCCAGCGCCGCTTCGCGACCCAGCACTACGATCTTGAACGCGTACGACGCGTGGCCAAGAAGGCGGGCGTGTCATTGAACGATGTGTTCCTCGGTCTGTGTGCGACGGCGCTGCGACGCTATCTCGATGAGATTCACGCGCTGCCGGACAAGCCGCTGACCGCCGGCGTACCGGTTTCCGTGCGTCCGGCAGATGACGATGAGGCCGCCAATGCAATCAGCTTCATCATCGCCAACCTGAACACGCACATCGACGACCCGATCGAGCGCCTGAAGGCGATACACGACTCGGCCCAGGTCGCCAAGCAGCATTTGCAGGCGCTGCCGAAGGCGGCGATCGCCAACTACACGATGGTGTTCATGGCGCCCTTCATCCTGCAGCTATTGGCTGGACTGGGTGGCAAGGGGCGGCCGATGTTCAATGTCACCATCTCCAACGTACCAGGCCCCGGCGAGCGGCTTTACTTCAACGGTGCGCGCCTCGAGCAGATGTATCCGGTATCGCTGCTGAGTCACGGGCAGGCGCTGAACATCACCGCAGTCAGTTACGACGGCCAGTTCAATATCGGCTTCACCGGTTGCCGCGACACCCTGCCCAGCATGCAGCGCCTTGCGGTGTACATGGGCGAGGCACTGGAAGAGCTGGAGGCGGTGCTCAAGCTTTCCAGGAAAGCCTGACGCTTCCCTCGGTCGGGTTTCGCGGCGCGCGCAGTTCGATCGAGGGATGGTATGGGGGTGTCTCAGGCGCCCCAGATGTGCATGCCGTACTTCCAGTAGCCCATCACGTTGTTGAGCCGGGCGTCCTGGTCAGGTGGCATGGGCAGAACCTCGCCTTCCAGCAGCGAGGTCAGATAAGGGGCCAGCGTGGCGCCACCGCCACCGGAGATGACAATGGCGTCGATATCCCAGTCATCGGCCCACAAGCGGTTCACTTCCTGGGCAACCCGCGAAGCCAGCTGCTGAAATGCCGCCTGCACGATCCCGGTAAGATCGTAGCGCTTGCCTTTGATCTTGATCGTGCCCTTGCTGATGCCGTCGTAGAGTCGGTACAGCTCGACACTGACCCCGCTTTTCTCCTGCAGGTGGTTGGCGATCGCGGTGTAGGCCAGCGAGATGCCCGAATCCGTCGAGGCGCTGCCGCGTTCGGAGTAGCGGGTCTTGTCGCTGATCGTGTAATCCGCAGTGCGGAAGCCGACGTCGATGATGCCGATCTTCTCGCTGACGAACCGCTGACTGGCCGGTTTGCCGATGTCGTTGAGCATCAGGTTGAACATCGAACCAAAGGGCTGCGGAATGACCCGCGCCTTCTCGATGTAGATGACCTTTTCTTCGCGTTCGTTGCTGCCCGGCTTGACCACCGTAACCGCGTGCCGATTGGTCAGCAGGGTCGCCAGGGGATCCTTGTGCTTGCGGAAGTAGGCGACCGGCAGGCCGGTGACCAGACGCACCGGATCGCCGCTTTCGACAAATGGGGCCATCGCCGCCAGCGCCAGCGTCTTGGCGTACTGCGTCAGGAACTGGGTCTGATCCAGCGTGAACCCGCGGCCGCGCGAATGGGATTCCGCCATTTCGCCGATGAAATAGCCTTTCTCGCCGATCAGGATGTGTCGCGGGAACTGCGGCTGGCCCGGCAGCAGGCTCTCGCCAAACTGCACTTCATTGGCTTCGCCAACCACTGATTTGAAGACCTGGTGCTGTCGCCCGTCCGTGGCCTTGGTGTAGCCAAAGCCGATATCTACGCCGAGTACCTTCAAGGACGTCTCCCAAGCTCTTGTAATTGTGGGTGTTCTAGCATGCGGCCCGACAAAACACAAAGCCGGCGCAGAGGGGTGCTAGAGATCGACTATGTCGGCGCGATCCGCGCGGCGCTCGACGATGTTGATGACCACGCCCGCCGGATCCATGACCGAGAACGACAACTCGCCGGTAGCGAACTGGCGCAGCGGCCCGAGCGGCGGCACCTTGCGTGCGAGCAGTTGCTCGTGCATGGCCCTGACGTCGTTGACTTCCATCGCCAGGCAGAGCCCCCGGGTCGGGGTCGTGTGCTGGAACACCGGTAGCGGCGCCGGGTGATGGGGCTTGAGAAAGCCGATTTCCCAGCCGTCCAGCGAAACGTGCACGTACCAGTCCGCGCGGAACAGGATGCGTGCATCAAACGCATGCCGATAGAACTCGGCGCATTCCAGCAGTGCGGCAGTGGTCACGATAGGTTGCAGGTGCATCAGCTGCCCGTCCTTGTAAGCGCCGCGAGTTCGGCCCCGTGCCGCTCCCAGTGCGCGCCATCGAAGTCCTCGTAATGAACCGAGGTGATGGTCCCCGGGTCCAGGCAACGCAGGTTCACCGAGTACCCGTCCGGGTTGGAGCGTGGCACGTAGAACGATTTGATGCCGCAGTGCGAGCAGAACAGGTGCCTGGCGACCCCGGTGTTGAAGGTGTAGGTCGTCAGGCTCGCTCGCCCTTGCAGCAGGTGAAAGTCGGCTGCGGCAACGATCAGGTGCTCAAAGCCGCTGAGGCGGCACATCGAGCAATTGCAGCGCAGCACGCGCGGTGCCGCGGCCGCCTTGACCTCGAAGCGCACCGCGCCGCAGTGACAGCCCCCCCGATGTGTGATTTTTCCCATTTCCCGTGTTCCCGCGCTGCTCGTCGGCAGCGTCACGTCTACAATACGACGGATGAAGCTGCAGTTCACCAAGATGCAGGGCGCGGGCAACGATTTTGTGGTCATCGATGCCACGCGCACGCCGTTTGAGCCGACTCCGGCGCTATTGCGGCGCCTGACCGACCGCCGGTTCGGTGTCGGTTGCGACCAGGTGCTGCTGATCGAGCCGCCCTCGGCCGCAGATGTCGACTTCGACTATCGCATTTTCAACGCCGATGGCACCGAGGTCGGGCAGTGCGGCAACGGTTCGCGCGCCTTGGCTCGGTATGTGCACGAGCGTGGCCTGTCGGGCAAGGATACGATTCGGGTGCGTACGCGCACCTCGGTTCTGGAACTGAGTCAGGCCGCTGACCGGCAGTATCGAGTCAATATGGGCCTGCCGCGGCTGCAGCCGGATCAGATTCCGTTTTCTGCTTCAGCCCAGGCGGAGCGCTACACGCTGACTCTCGATGGCGGCGAGCGACTTGAAATCGGAGCGGTCAGCATGGGCAATCCCCACGCGGTGATTCGCGTGGCGGACGTTGACGCAGCACCGGTGGCCGAGTTGGGGGCGCAGCTGCAACAGCACCCCGCGTTTCCCGAAAGTGTCAACGTCGGGTTCCTGCAGATCGTTGACCCTGCACATGCTCGCCTCAGGGTATACGAGCGTGGCGCCGGCGAAACCCTGGCCTGCGGCAGCGGCGCCTGTGCTGCGGTTGTGGTCGGGCGGCTATGGCAGGAGCTGGAGGCGCGGGTCCGGGTGCAGGTCAGAGGCGGTGAGCTGACGATCGAGTGGGGAGGAGTAGGCCAACCGGTGTTCATGACCGGCCCGGCGGAAACCGTGTTCCAGGGGGAAATCGAATGGCCGAATTGAATGCAAACCGAGGCGAAGAGGCCACCGGGCCCAAGCTCAACGAGCGTGAAGTCGTGGCGTATCTGAAGGCGCATAGCGATTTCTTCGGGCGGCATCCGGATCTGCTGGAGACTATCGAGCTGAGGCACAAGGCCGGATCGGCGGTTTCGCTGATCGAGCGCCAGGTGGACATGCTGCGCGCCAAGAATCAGCGTCTCGAAGATCGCATGACACGACTGCTTGAAGCGGCGCGCGACAACGAAAAGCGTGCCGACAAGGTACAGCGACTGGCGCGCACCCTGATTCGGGCGCCGTCTCTGGGGAATGTCGTTGTCGGGCTCGGCAAGTGCATGCGCGAGGATTTCGGTGTCGAGGAAACCGCGATCGGCATTTCATCAGCGCAGATCAAGCGACATGACATCGAGGGCCTGATGGTGCTTGAGCCCGATGGCCGCCTGACGCGAGCCTTCGAGAACTTCTTCCGTACGCGGCTGATTGAATGCGGACCTATTTCCGAGGAGCGTGCGCAACTGTTGTTCCCGAAGGCGGCAAAGCTGCCGCTGTCGGCTGCGATCGTGCCGCTGGAGAAGGAAAAGAGTCTGGGCATGATCGCGCTGGGGTCTGTCGATCCGGAGCGTTTCCAGCCGCGCCAGGGCAAGCTGTTCCTGGAGATGACGGCGGAGCTGGTGGCGGCCGCGGTCCGCGCACGCCTCTAGCTCAGTCGCGTCGTGCCCGAGCGCGCAGTGACGACGGCCGAGGTCCTGACTCCGCTGGTCGCAGAGTATCTGGACCATTTGACACACGAGCGGCGCAGTTCGGCACATACCGTGGCCGCGACACGACGGGATCTGGATGCGTTCGCGTCCTACTGCGGAAAGGCCGGCATTGGCCAGCTCACGCAGATTGACGGGCACCTGATACGCGCCTACATCGCGACCCAGCACCGCGCCGGCCGGCAGCCGGTCAGCCTGCATCGCTATCTGTCGACCTTGCGAGGCTTCTTTCGCTGGCAGCTGCGGCAGGGGCGCCTAGCGGCCAATCCCGCGCAGGCGATACGGGCACCGAAGCTGCGCCGGAGGCTACCGGAGGTAATCGCCGCCGAGCCGCTGAACCAGGCGCTGGACCGCGGTGCCGCTGCGGCAGCCCATGATCCGCTGGCGGCGCGGGACCAGGCGGTCATCGAACTGTTCTATTCGGCCGGCCTGCGCCTGGCCGAATTGCACGGCCTGGATCAGGCCGCCCTGGCCACCGGCGGCGAGCTGACAGTCACCGGCAAGGGCCGCAAGGAGCGCGTGGTCATGGTCGGCGGGCCGGCCAGAAGGGCACTGGACGCCTGGCTGCGCCAGCGGCATCGCTATGCGCGGGCTGCAGAGCCGGCGCTGTTCGTGTCTACCCGCGGCACGCGCCTGTCACGCGCCGCCATCGCCCAGCGTCTGCGTATCTGGGCGCTGCGCAGCGGCTTGGCGGTGCCGCTGCACCCGCACCGTCTCCGGCATTCGTTTGCCACACATCTGCTTGAAAACAGTGGGGATTTGCGCTCGGTACAGGAGCTGCTGGGCCATGCTCACCTATCCACCACGCAGATCTACACCCACCTCGACTGGCAGCGCCTGGCGACCGTCTATGACGCCGCGCATCCGCGCGCGCGCAAGCGGCCCGATGCCGATGCCAAGCGTCGAAAACCCTGAGCGGCAGCGTGTTTTTCACGGAATCCGGTGTATGATTTCGCGCCTTGTTGAGGGGCGGTGCTGCCAGTGACCGGACTCAACGATGCCCTCCAGTTCCGTATAAATATTTTGGGAGTTTTTTGATGAACCGCAATATCCTGATCGCGATGGGCCTAGCGGCCGCCCTGACGCTTGCCGCTTGCGGCAAGAAAGAAGATGCCGCCCCGGTTGAAGCCGCTCCGGCACCGGTTGCCGAACAACCCGCCATGGACGCCGCCCCGGCTGCCGAGCAGATGGCTGCTGATGCTGCCGTTGCCGCTCAGTCCTGCGCCCAGGATTGCGGCGAAGGTGTGACCGCCACGATCCAGTGCGCTGCCGGCGAAACCGCCGTTTGCGAATGCGGCGCGGAACCGAACGCCAAGTGCGAGCCGGCTGCTGCGATGGAAGACGCCGCCGCGACCGACAGCAACGAAACCATCAGCGACGCGCCGGCTGAGGGCGAAGCTGTTCAGTAAGCTGCACATGCTGCAAGAAAAGGCGCCGAAAGGCGCCTTTTCTTTTGGGGCAATGATTTGCGTGCGTCCTTGAATAGGACGGCGTGAATCCCCACGATCATTACTCGCATTCAAGCAGGCACTTTCAGACATGCAGCAGTTCGACGGCACCACCATCCTATGTGTGAGGCGTAACGGTCAGGTAGCGCTGGGCGGCGATGGCCAGGTCTCGATGGGCAATACGCGCGTCAAGAACAATGCGCGCAAGGTCCGCCGCCTGTATGGCGACAAGGTGCTTGCCGGCTTTGCGGGGGGTACCGCGGACGCGTTCACGTTGTTCGAGCGGTTCGAGGGCAAGCTTGAGAAGCACGGCGGCCAGCTGGTGCGCGCGGCCGTCGAGATGGCCAAGGATTGGCGCACCGATCGCTACCTGCGCCGCCTGGAGGCACTGCTCATCGTGGCCGACAAGGACGCTTCGCTGATGCTATCCGGCAACGGTGACGTCATGGAGCCGGAGGCGCACGGTGTCATCGCAATCGGTTCCGGTGGCAGCTTTGCCAGCGCCGCGGCGCGCGCTCTGGTGGACAACACCGAGCTGGACGCGACCGCGATTGTCGAGAAGGCGCTGCACATCGCGGCCGACATCTGCATTTACACCAATCACACGCTGACGATAGAAACCTTGAAGGCGTAGGCGCCCAGTCACGCACCCCATTCGACACCCTCGACTCCTGTGGAAATCACCATGACTGAACCTGCTGCTGCGCCGACCTCGATGACCCCGCGTGAAATCGTTCAGGAGCTGGACCGTCACATCGTCGGACAGTCGGCGGCCAAGCGGGCAGTCGCCGTTGCCTTGCGCAACCGCTGGCGGAGAGCGCAGGTCGCGGGGCCGATGCGTGCGGAGATTCACCCGAAGAACATCCTGATGATCGGGCCGACCGGCGTCGGCAAGACCGAGATCGCGCGCCGGCTGGCGCGGCTGGCCGACGCCCCCTTCGTCAAGGTCGAGGCGACCAAGTTCACCGAGGTCGGCTACGTCGGCAAGGACGTCGACACCATTGTCCGCGACCTCGTGGACGTCGCCATCAAGCTGACGCGTGAGCAGGCCATGCGCGGAGTGCGGGATCGGGCCGAAGTCGCAGCCGAAGAGCGGGTACTGGACATCCTGTTGCCGCCGCCGAAGGACTTCGGAGAGGCCAGTCCGCAGCGCCAGTCGGAGAGCGGCGCGGCGCGGCAGGTGTTCCGCAAGCAGCTGCGCGAGGGCAAGCTCAACGACAAGGAGATCGAGCTGAAGCTGGCCAACCCCGGCGGCAACGTGCAGCTGATGGGCCCGCCCGGCATGGAGGAGATGACGGAGCAGCTTCAGTCCATGTTCGCCGGCCTGGGCAAGGGGCAGGGGCGCACGCGCAAGCTGCCGATCAAGGACGCGCTGGCGCAGTTGACCGAGGAGGAGGCGGCGAAGCTGGTGGATGAAGAGGCGATCAAGGCCGAGGCCATCCGCAACGCTGAAGAGAACGGCATCGTGTTTCTGGACGAGGTGGACAAGATCTGCAAGCGCGGCGAGTACGCGGGCAGCGACGTTTCGCGAGAGGGCGTGCAGCGTGATCTGCTGCCGCTGATCGAGGGCAGCACGGTCAGCACCAAGTACGGCTCCGTCAAGACCGATCACGTGCTGTTCATTGCCTCCGGAGCATTTCACCTGACCAAGCCGTCGGACCTGATTCCGGAGTTGCAGGGGCGTTTGCCGATCAGGGTGGAGCTGGATGCGCTCAATGCCGACGAGTTCCTGCGCATACTCACCGAGCCGGATTTTGCGCTGACCGAGCAGTATCGGGCCCTGCTGCTGACCGAGGGGGTTGATCTGCAGTTCACCGAAACGGGTCTGCGCCGCATTGCCGAGATTGCATGGCAGGTCAACGAGGGCACGGAGAACATCGGCGCCCGGCGCCTGCATACCGTACTGGAGCGCCTGATGGACGATATCGCGTTTGAGGCGCCCGACAGGGCCGGCAGCACGGTCAGCGTCGATGCCGAATACGTCAATACCCGGCTGAACAAGCTGGCAGGCGATCAGGACCTGAGCCGCTACATCCTGTAGTCAGGGCCAGACATGGATACCGTCGCCCCGAGCCTGATCAGGCTGCATCGCAAGGCGCGGGCACTGGAAGTGGCCTGGGCCGACGGCATGCGCTTCGAGCTCCCCTGTGAGTACCTTCGGGTGTTCTCTCCCAGCGCAGAACTGCGCGGTCATGGGCTCGCGGAGCCAATGCTGATCGGCGGCAAGCGCGAGGTAAATATCTCGCGCATCCAGCCGGTCGGCCGTTATGCCGTGCGGCTGGTGTTCGACGATGGACACGATACCGGGCTCTATACCTGGAGCCTGCTGCGCGAGCTGGGCGAACAGCAGGCGGCGCAGTGGGCGCGCTACCTGGCGCGGCTTGAGCAGATGGGCATGAGCCGCGACCGCGATGTGATCAAGCTGGCCGCGCTCGTCGGGCAGTACCGCCCGCCAATGGCCAAGCCGGATGCAGACGCCGACCGGGATCCGGACTGAGCGTTCGGAGCTGCACCGCGCTGCCGCTACAATGACGGCAGCCACCAAACCCCGCCATGACTGACGATCGCAAACCAC
The DNA here is from genome assembly GCA_041612095.1 of Solimonas sp. Lineage (GTDB taxonomy): Bacteria > Pseudomonadota > Gammaproteobacteria > Nevskiales > Nevskiaceae > Solimonas. Next base: position 26,663 of record JBFJJW010000008.1, read on the forward strand.
CCTCTCCCGGCACGACCCATTTTGGGTTTGAGCAGGTGCCTCTCACCGAAAAGCAGCGGCGGGTAGCCGGCGTGTTCACTTCGGTAGCCAGCAAGTACGACCTGATGAACGACCTGATGTCGTTCGGCGTGCATCGGCTGTGGAAGCGCTTTGTGGTCGACCTGGCGGGTGTGCGCGCCGGCGAGCGCGTTCTGGACGTGGCCGGGGGCACTGGCGATCTGAGCCGGGAGTTTGCCAAGGCTGTGGGCGATCGCGGCCTGGTCGTGTTGTCGGACATCAATGCGGCAATGCTCAAAGAAGGTCGTCGTCGCCTGATCGATCGCGGTCTGGTCAAGGTGCCGGTGGCTCAGCTGAACGCGGAGAAGCTGCCGTTTGCCGAGGGCACCTTTGACTGCATCACCATCGGGTTTGGCCTGCGCAATGTCACCGACAAGGATGCGGCGCTGCGGTCGATGACGCGCTGTCTCAAGCCCGGCGGACGCCTGCTCGTGCTCGAGTTCTCCAAGCCACTCAACGCAGGTCTGGCCAAGGTCTACGACGAATACTCGTTCAAGCTGCTGCCGCTGATGGGGCGGGTGGTGGCCAATGATGCCGACTCGTATCGCTACCTGGCGGAATCGATCCGCATGCATCCGGATCAGGACACGCTGAAGGGCATGATGCAGCGCGCCGGGCTGGAGCGCGTGCAGGTCTACAACCTTACCGGCGGGGTTGTCGCAGTGCACCGCGGCTTTCGTCTCGAATGACGGCGCCGGCGCTGCTGTGCGCCACGCTGGAGGTCGCGTTGAATCGCTACCTCGCGCTGGAGCCAGAGGTTCTGCAGGAGTGTGCTGCGCTTGAAGGGCGCGTCATCGCGCTGGAAGCGCAGTGGCCGTCGTGGCAGCTGTTCGTCGAGCTGGTGCCCAGCGGCGTCCGTGTGCTGCAGGCCTGGGATGCAACGGCGGATGTCGTTGTGCGCGGTGAACCCGGCACGCTGCTGCGCCTTGCCTGGCAGGTGGGGCAGGGTACGGCGGTCATTCCCCACGGGCTTCAGGTTGAGGGTGACGCCGATCTGCTGCGCCGCTTCAGCCGCATGCTGGCCCGAGTTGGGTTTGACCCCGAGGAGTTGGCGGCAAAGTATCTGGGCGACGTTGCCGCGCATCGGCTCGCCGAAGGTTTGAAATCCCTGCTGGGCTGGGGCCGGAAGGCGGGCAGCACGCTGGCGTTGGACACGGCTGAATACCTGCGCGAAGAAACCCGCGATCTTGCGCGTGCCGCCGACGTAAGGGAGTGGATGGACGCGGTCGACGAGCTTCGCGAGGGTGCCGATCGCCTGGAGGCGCGGTTGGAGCATCTGGAGCAGCGCTTCGAGGTCAAGGCATGAATCTGCGATTCTCGCGCCTGCGCCGGCTTCTGCAGATCCGCCGTGTCGTCGCGCGCTACGGGCTGCGCGAGTTTCTCGGCGGCCGTCCCGCGCGCGACGCGCGCCCGCGGGGGGAGCGCCTGCGCCTGGCGTTGGAGGAACTGGGGCCGGTGTTCATCAAGTTCGGTCAGGCGCTGTCAACGCGGCCGGATATTGTGCCGCCGGACATCGCACAGGCTCTGACCGGACTGCAGGACTGCGTGCCGCCATTTCCGGGAAATGAGGCGCGCGCCATCGTCGAGTCCGAGTTGGGCCGCAAGCTGGAAGATCTGTTCGAGTCCTTCGATGAGACGCCGATCGCTGCGGCGTCGGTGGCGCAGGTGCATGCAGCACAGCTGAAGCCGGATGCGGCGGGCAATCCCGGCATGCAGGTGGTGGTCAAGGTGCTGCGGCCCGGGATAGAAGCGGTCATGGCGGCCGATATCGAGCTGCTGCATACGCTGGCGGAACTTGCCGAGCGCTGGTCGCCACTGGCCCGGCGCCTGCGACCCCGCGAAGTGGTCGCCGAGTACGAGAAGGTGTTGCTGGATGAACTGGACCTGATGCGTGAAGGCGCCGCCTGCGCGCAGTTGCGACGCAACTGGCTAGGCTCGGATCTGATCTACCATCCGTTGGTGTTCTGGGATTTCACCCGCACCCGTGTCCTGGTTATGGAGCGGATCCACGGTATATCGATACGCGAACTGGACCGGCTGCGCGCACTCGGTGTTGATTTCTCGGTGCTGTCCGAGCGCGGTGTCGAGATTTTCTTCAAGCAGACCTTCCGCGACAACTTCTTTCACGCGGACATGCATCCGGGAAATATATTCGTTGATGCGTCCAATCCCCGGAAGCCCAGCTATCTCGCGGTTGACTTCGGAATCGTCGGTACGTTGACGCAGAGCGACCAGCGATATCTCGCCGAGAACTTCTACGCATTCTTCAATCGGGACTATCGGCGGATAGCCGAGTTGCACGTTGAATCGGAATGGATTCCCGCCGGCACCCGGATCGAGGAGTTCGAAGCCGCCATCCGTACGATCAGTGAACCCATCTTCCAGCGGCCGCTGAAGGACATCTCGTTCGGCTTTTTCCTGTTGCGGCTATTCCAGGTCGCGCGACGCTTCAACTATCGCGTGCAGCCGCAGCTGGTTCTGCTGCAAAAGACCTTGCTGCAGGTGGAAGGACTGGGCCGGCAGCTCAACCCGGAGCTGGATCTGTGGAAGACCGCAAAGCCGATCATGGAGGACTGGATGCGTGCGCGCATCGGCCCGGCGGCCACGCTGGAGAAGATGCGCACGCAGTTGCCGGCGCTTGCCGATTCGCTGCCTGAGTTGGCTCATCACGCGCTGACCCAGTTGCGTCGCGGAGCGCAACTCCCCGGTGCGTCCATACGCGGGGAGTTTGATTTGCTGCGCGCCGAGCAGCGTGCGGCCAATCGCCGCAGTCTGAAGATGACGGCAGCGGGCGCATTGGCGATTGCGGCAACCTTGATCTACGTCGCGCGGGCCCAGCCACTGCTATGGGGCTGCCCGGCAGGCACATGGGTGCTGGGTATTGTCAGCCTATGGCTGGCTTGGCGCGCCACTCGCGACAGCGGGGAGTGAAGCGGTTGTTTGCGGCGTTGCCGGCGGCGCCGAAAGGCTGTCGCTGAAGCGCAGTGAGGCGGGATACATCACCGGCTCGGCATTGATGCGCTCAATCAGCTGTGCCGGTGCCAGCAACTCTATGCCTTGGCTTGCGAGCTGCGGTAGCCGGCGCTGCAGAACCCGCAGCGTGGCGGTATGGGGGTGGCCAATGGCGAGCGCAGTGCCATCGCGACGCGCCAGCCGCAGCAGTCGATCAAACTCGGCTTCGACCGCCGCTTCAGTCGGCTCATTGTCGAGAAACACTCGACGGCGTACGGCGGGCAGGCCATAGGCGCGTGCCAGTGCATACGCCTGGCTTTGAGATGTTGTCGCGCTGTCCAGAAAGTAACCGATGCCGGCCAGAGACAACTCGCGCATCAGCCAATGCATCTGTTCGCGACTTGCCGTTGCTCGGCTGCCCTGGTGGTTGTTGACGCCGTCTGCAAACGGAACCGAGGCCAATAGCCGCAACAGATGCTCGGTACGCGGGATGGCGGGTAGTGTGTTGTTGATCGCCAGTGGATGCGCCCGGCCGTGTTCGGGTTGCAGCGGCAGATGCAGCAGCACCGGCTTGCCGGCGATGTGGGCCTCGGTCGCCAGCCTGCGGGTATGCGGGGACTCCGGCAGAAACGCACAGGCGACGGCGCCGGGCAGTTCAACCGCGGCCCGGCCATTCGTCAGCGTATCCCCGAGGTCATCAATGACGACGCTGATTGCCGGGGCAGCGCTGACGCTGCCGCCGATCAGCCCCGCGACGAGCGCCAGCAGCGTGTGCAGGCGGCGACCAGCCCTCACGCCGCGCACACGCTCGCGGGAGCGCTCCGCAGTGAGAGGGCGGTTTCCAAGCGCATCAGCGCCCCTGCGTAATGACCAGGCCCTTGAGCAGATTCAGGGCTTCGTAAAGCGCGTAATCGGTTTCGGCCAGTTGCAGCGCGTCCTTGGCGCGTTTTTCCTGTGCGGCCTGCTCAGCGGCGCGCTTCTCCTGCTGGGCCTTGTCGTCCTTGTTGCTCAGGCTCTTGTTGAGGCTGGCTTCGGTGATTGGCTCGAACAGGTCTTCGCCTTCGGTTTCGCTCTTTGCAATCTTGAGCGGGCGAATGATGATGTCCGGCTCAATGCCCTCTCCCTGGATCGAGCGACCCGAAGGGGTGAAGTAGCGCGCGGTGGTGAGCTTGATGGCGCCCTCGGTGGTCAGCGGCAGTATGGTCTGCACCGAGCCCTTGCCGAACGACTTGGTGCCGATGACGATGCCGCGGTGCTGGTCCTGGATCGCGCCGGCGACGATCTCTGCCGCCGAGGCGGAGCCGCCATTGATCAGCACCACCAGCGGCTTGCCGTCGAGCAGGTCGCCGCGGCTGGCCTCGAATACGCGACCATTGCCTTCGGTGCGGCCCTGAATGCTGACGATCGGTCCTTTCTCGATGAAGGCGTCGCTGACCCTGACGGCTGCGTCCAGCACGCCGCCGGGGTTGTTGCGCAGATCAAGGATCAGGCCGCGCATCGGGGCTGAGGCTTCCTTGACCAGCTTCTTGAATTCCTTGTCCAGCGTGGCGCCGGTTTCGGTCGTGAAGCTGGAGACGCGCACGTAGCCCAGCCCCGGTTCCAGCATGCGACTGCGCACGCTGGCGACGTTGATGATTGCGCGCTTGAGTTCAAGCACCTTTGGCGCGTTCTCGCCGTCCCGGACCAGTGTCAGCACGATCTTGGAGCCGGGTTCGCCGCGCATCCGATCAACGGCGTCACTGAGGGAGAGTCCCTTGACCGGGGTGTCGTCGATCTTGACGATCAGGTCGCCCGGCTGGATGCCGGCGGCGGCGGCGGGTGTATCGTCGATCGGCGCGACCACGCGCACAAAGCCGTTTTGCAGCTGCACTTCGATGCCCAGGCCCCCGAACTTGCCGGAGGTGGCGATGTTCATGTCCTTGAACTCGTCCTTGTCGAGGTAGGCCGAATGCGGATCAAGGCCGCTGAGCATGCCGCGCACCGCGTTTTCCAGCAGCACCTTGTCTTCCACCGGCTCGACGTAATCCGCCTTTACCCGGTTGAGTATTTCGACAAACGTCTGCAATTCCTTGAACGGCAGGGTGTCGGATTTCGGTCTGTCGGCCAGCACGCCCTGGGTCAGGGTGACCGAGGCGCCGATGAGAATGCCGGCGGCCAGCGCCAGAGGAATGCGATAGGAGGGGGACATGGGACCTTCGAGGTTTAAGCGAATCGAGATAATGGGCACGATACCAACAGTGAGACTGCCCGGATAGTGAGCGGTTCCCTCAGCGCGCAAGCCAGAGCTTCGGATTGATGGGTTGCGTGCCCTTGCGCAGCTCAAAGTAGACCCCGGACTGGTCGTGGCCGCCGGTAGTGCCGGCGCTGGCAATGACCTGGCCGGCCTTGATCGCATCACCGACGGCAACGCTTGCCGCCTGCGCGTGCCCATACAGGGAGTAATAGCTGCCCTCGTGCTCCACCAGCACGATCAGGCCATAGCGGTGCATCCAGCCCACGTAGGCCACCCGGCCGCGCGCCACCGCGCGCACCGCACTGCCTTCATTCGCTGAAATCCAGTGGCCGTTCCAGCTGAGCCTGCCCCCGGCCTTGGTTTCGCCATAGTGAGCCAGCAGCTTGCCGCGCACGGGCCAAGGCAGCTTGCCGCGCAAGCTGGCAAACGGCTTGTCGCTGAAGGTGCTTTCCGGGGGCAGATCGGAAAAGCTTTCCTGCACGGATTCGATCAGCTTCTTGATGCTGCGCTCATCGGCTTGCAGGCGGGCCAGGTCGCTTTTCTCGTCGGCAATGCGCTGACGCAGCTGTTTCAGTACGTCTGCCCGCTTGTTGCGCTCGCTGCGCAGCTTGGCCAGCGCCGACTCCTGCTCTGAGCGGGCGTCACCGAGCCCATCCAGTTCGCCCCGCAAATGCTCTCGGAGGGTCTCGAGCTCAGCGCTGCGAGCGGTGATTGAATTGATGGCCGCAGTTTGCGCGCGCTGAAGATAGTCGTAGTACACCAACACACGACCGACCTTCTGCGCATCGTCCAGATTCAGCAGCATCTGCGCTTGGCCGTTGCGGCCAATGATGTAGGCAGCCCTCAGCTGGCGGCGCAACGCCTGCATTCGCCGTTCGAGATCCCGTTCCGCCTGGGCCTGTTCGGCCTTGAGTTCGTCTACCTTCCGGCTCTGGGCCTTGACGCGTTCGCGCAGCTCGCGGACTTCGCGGCTGACCTGCGCGATGCTGCGCTCCACGTCCTGCACGGCCCTTGCCAGCTGGTCGCGCTCCGCCAGATCGCTTTCCAGGGATTTCTGTACCGCCGCGATGCGCGATCTGACCTGCTCCAACTCCTCGGCTGTGGCGGCGCTGGCGGGCGGTAAGGGGTGCCCTGCGAGCACGAGCAAGCCGACAAACAGCAGGTAGGGGCGGCGGAACATGCGATAATCCTAGCGGTTAGCCAC
>JBFJJW010000009.1:0-32715 GCA_041612095.1 Solimonas sp.
ACGATGAGAATGGTTTTGCTGGGCGCGCCCGGCTCTGGGAAGGGCACGCAAGGCGAGAAACTGGTTGCCCATTACGGCATCCCCAAGATTTCCACGGGCGACGCCTTGCGCGCAGCCGTTGCTGCCGGCACCGCGCTGGGCAAGCAGGCCAAGGCCAAGATGGATGCCGGGGCGTTGGTGGACGACAGCATCGTCATCGGTATCGTTGAAGAGCGTCTGAATCAGGCCGATGCCCGCAAGGGCTTCATCCTGGACGGCTTTCCGCGCAACACCGCTCAGGCCGAAGTGCTGGACGCGATGCTGCAGCGCCTGGGGCAGGCGGGCATCGACAAGGCCGTGCATCTGCAGGTTAACGACGAGGAAATCATCAAGCGCCTGCTGGACCGCGCGCACAAGGAAGGCCGTGCCGATGACAAGGAGGACGTCATTCGCCGCCGCATCGACGTTTACAACGCCGAAACGCGCCCGTTGCTGAACTACTACCAGCGGCAGGACAAGGTTGTGACCGTTGCCGGGGTCGGCAGCCTGGACGCCATCTTCCAGAGAATTCTCGACGCGCTGGCCTGAAGCTCGGTCTAGAGCCGGGCCAGCAGGTCGGCGCCGAGGACTTCGCGGCGCCAGCCGCGCAACACGTTGACCTTTGCAGCGGCACCTTCACGAACCAGCGCAACCAGCTCGGCCTTCGGCGCCAGAAAGCTGACCGGCAGGTTCAGCGCCAGCGCCTGTGCCTGTACCTGAGCCTGCAGCGCTTTCAGACGCATTTTCTGCTCAGGCTCGAAGTCGTCTTCCTGAGCCAGGATGCGCTCCGGCAGCAGGTTGGCTTCGGCCACGACCGCCAGCAGCGCTTCACCGTGGCGCTCGCGCGTTCGCGGTGGGAGTACGGCCAGATTCTCCAGTTCTGCAGCGGTCTGTGGCCGTCGCTCGGCGATGCGGTAGATGGCGTCGTCCTCGATGATCCATTTGCGCGGACGGTCGCGCGCCTGCGCTTCGACCTCGCGCCACGCGCATAGCGCCGCGGCGATCACCTGGGCGCGTGCGCCCATGCGTGACATGCCCTTGAGGCGCTGCCAGGCGTCGGCCGGATCGGTCGCATACTGCCCGGGCTCGCATTGGCGCGCGCAATCCTCGGCCAGCCAGCCGAGACGGCCGCAGGCGGCGAGCTCGGCCTGCATGACCGGATAGATCGCGGCCAGGTGAGAGACGTCGGCTGCGGCATAGGCCAGCTCGGCTTCGCGCAGCGGGCGCCGCGCCCAATCCGTGCGCGACAGGCTCTTGTCGACGGGAATGCCCAGCCGCCTCTCGACCAGTCCGGCATAGCCAATCTGATCGCCAATGCCGAGCAGCGTTGCCGCAATCTGGGTGTCAAACAGCGGCGCGGGACAGCGGCTGCGCATGCGCACGAGGATTTCCAGGTCCTGCCCCGGCGCATGGAAGACCTTGATCGAATCCGGCGATTCCAGCAGTTCGAGCAGCGGTGAAAGATCGCTCAAGGCCACGGCGTCGATACATGCCGCCTCGGTTCCATCACCGATCTGGATCAGGCATAGCCGGGCGTGATAGGTATCGACGCGTACGAACTCCGTGTCCACGGTCAGCCAAGGCGCGCGCGACCAGCGTTGCACGGCCGCTTGCAATTCTTCCGGCGCAGTTATCAAAGGAGTATTCATCAGCCGGCTAGAATAACGGCTTATTCCTCTGGCCATTGCCATGTACACGCAACTTCTCGCGGTGACGCTACGGGTGCTCGCCTTTCGCGCGGGCCCTCAGGACTTTCCCTATGCCCCGGCGTTGACGCCGCAATTGATTGCATTCGCGCTGCTGACACAGGCGCTGGTTCTGGGGCAGCTGATGCCGCTGCCGTTGGTGCTGTTGATCGGCGTGCTGGCGATCGGCGCCCTGGCGCTGGCTACGCGCACGGTGCTGCGTTCGCGCAATCTGGAAAGCCGCTTCCACCAGACTCTGGGTGCGCTGCTGGCAACCGGTGGCTTGCTGACATTGGCGATGGCCCCGCTGTTTTCGTTCGCGGTGCCGATGCTGCGCGAGGTCAGCAGTAACCCCGAGATACTCGAACAGCCCGAGAAACTGATGGCGCTGCGCCCACCTGTGGCCGTGAATCTGTTGCTGGACGTCCTGTTCTTCTGGAACCTCGCGGTGACGACGCGAATCTACCGCCTGGCCGGCGACCTGCGCCTGGCCGGCGGACTGCTGATCACGCTTGCGGTGGTCATGTTCATGTTTCTGGCGGTGCTGTTCGGTACGGCCTTGCTCGGTGGCTTGTTCGGGCTGCAGGCGCAATAAGGCCTATGCACATACACATCCTGGGGGTTTGCGGTACGTTCATGGCCGGTATCGCGGCCATCGCGCGCGAGGCTGGTCACGTGGTCACCGGCTCGGATGCCAACGCATGGCCGCCAATGTCGACACAGCTGGAACAGCTCGGAATCAGTGTGCTGCAGGGCTACGCACCGGAGCACTTGCAGCCGGCTCCGGATATCGTCGTGGTGGGCAACGTCGTCAGTCGCGGCAATCCGGCCATGGAATACGTGCTCGACGCCGGCCTGCCCTATGTTTCCGGCCCGCAGTGGCTGGCCGAGAACGTGCTGCAGGGGCGTCATGTGCTCGCGGTTGCCGGCACCCACGGCAAGACCACCACCAGCTCGTTGCTGGCCTGGCTGCTCGAGCACGCGGGGCTGCAACCCGGCTTCCTGATCGGCGGCGTGCCGGGCAACTTCGGCATATCCGCCCGCCTTGGGCGTTCGAAGTACTTCGTGATCGAAGCCGACGAGTACGACACCGCATTCTTCGACAAGCGCTCGAAGTTCGTGCACTACCGTCCGCGCACCTGCGTTCTCAACAACCTCGAGTTCGATCACGCCGACATCTTCCCGGATCTGGCCGCCATCGAGCGCCAGTTCCACCACTTGGTACGTACGGTGCCGTCGTCCGGCCGCCTCGTGGTCAATGGCGCGGATGCCAACCTTGAACGGGTGCTGCAGCAAGGATGCTGGAGCGAGGTCGTGCGCTTTGGCGTTCCGCAGGGGTGGATGGGCGGTGATGCCGGCGCGGGGGAGGCTGTGGACGGGTTTGAGTTGAGCGTGCGCGGGCGCGCCTGCGGACGCGTGACCTCGCCGCTGGCGGGCACACATAACCGGGCCAATACCCTGGCGGCGTTCGCAGCTGCCGAACACGTGGGCGTTGAGGTGCCGGTACTGCTTGATGGGCTTGCGCAGTTCGCGGGCATCAAGCGGCGCCTGGAGAAGCGCGGTACGGTGCGGGGTGTCACGGTTTACGATGACTTTGCACATCACCCCACCGCGATCGCGGTCACGGTGGATGCCCTGAAGCGTCCGGGCGGCGGCAGGGTTCTGGCGGTACTTGAGCCCCGCTCCAATACCATGCGGCTAGGCACGCATTCCGGCGAGCTGGTGCACAGCTTGCGCGATGCCGACCTGTGCTACGTGTTTGCGCGCCCGGATCTGAAATGGGATGCCGGTGCAGCACTAGCCGGCGTCGGCGACCGGCTGCGCGTACACGCGCAGATCGAGCCGCTGGTCGCGGCCATCGTGGCGGAGGCACGCGAGGGCGATCGCATACTGGTGATGTCCAATGGCGACTTTGCCGGCATACACGGACGTTTGTTGCAGGGCCTGGCCGACAGCGGCGTCTGAGCGCTATTCGATGCGGCGTACCCTGAGCTGGGTGTTGGTGCCCTCGAAGCGCATGAAGTAACTTCCGAGGAATCCCCGGCGGATGCCGACCTCAGGGTTGGACATCGTCTGGAACGAGCCGCGGTCGTCGATGCATTTCCAAACCTGGCCGTTCTCCAATCGGAATATGTCGCCCTTCTGCCAGCCATCCAGCACACCCACGATGCGCGAACGGATGCTCTCCGGGCTGTCGGTCTCGGTACGGCGTGGCAGCACCTCGGCGCCAAAACGGGCTTCCGCCTTGGCGGTTGCTGCTGCCGTCGATGATGCCGGCGCAGCGGCCGGCTTCGGCGCTGCCGTGACCGGTGTCTTCTGTGGGCTCGCCGCAGGTTGCAGGCCTGCTGCAAGCCGGTCATAGCAGGCCAGACGCTCAGTATCGGCGACCCGGGCTGCACAGCGGCGCAGCTCGCTGTTGTCGGCCGCTACCACCGAGCTGAAGGTGAAAACGGCTAGCGACAGGAGGCCAGCGCGCCGCAGGTTCATCGCGTGCTATCCGTGATTGAGCGCTTCATGCGCCTGCTGATCGGCGTGATAGCTGGATCGCACCATCGGCCCGCTCGCCACGTGGGAAAAGCCCATCTGCTCGCCGATCAGGCGCAGTCGCTCGAATTCGTCGGGGTGCACGTACCGCGCAACCGGCAGGTGGTGCTTGGACGGTTGCAGATACTGGCCCAGCGTCAGCATGTTGACGCCGTGTTCGCGCAGATCGCGCATCACCTGCTCGATCTCCGCGATCTCCTCGCCAAGCCCCAGCATCAGGCCGGACTTGGTCGGCACCTGCGGGTGCAGGGCCTTGAAGCGCTCAAGCAGATCCAGCGACCACTCATAGTCTGAACCGGGCCGCGCCTGCTTGTAGAGCCGGGGGATCGTTTCCAGATTGTGATTGAACACATCCGGCGGCATGTCCTTGAAGATCGTCAGTGCCGGGTCCATGCGGCCGCGGAAGTCGGGCACCAGCACCTCGATCGTCAGCTGCGGCGACAGTGCGCGCGCTTCGCGAATGCAGGCGGCAAAATGCGCTGCCCCGCCGTCGGCAAGGTCATCGCGGTCTACCGAAGTGATGACGACGTAGCGCAAGCCCATGTCACGAATCGTGCGCGCCAGCTTCAAAGGCTCCTCGACGTCCAGCGCATTCGGGCGGCCATGTGCAACATCGCAGAATGGGCAGCGCCGGGTGCAGATGGCGCCCATGATCATGAAGGTCGCCGTGCCCTTGCCGAAGCACTCCCCAAGATTCGGGCACGCGGCTTCTTCGCAGACCGTGTGAAGGTCGTTTGCGCGCAGGGCTGCCTTGACCCGCGCCACCTCGGGGGTGGCCATCGATTTGGCGCGGATCCATGTCGGCTTGCGCAGCGGTTCGGTGGTCGCCTCGATCTTGATTGGAATGCGCGCCATCTTCTCGGCGCCGCGCAGCTTTTCGCCTTGGACTATGGGGCGCGGGCGGTTCGGGGGGCTGTTCGGGTTCATGGGCAATGCCTGATCGGTCAGACACTAGTTTAAGCAAGCGCGGGCGAGGCTGCCGGCCTTTGCTATCTTGTCGCCGGTTTCACTGCTGCACCGGGTCTTTGCATCCACCGGGGAGTCCGCAATCAAGATCGTCATTTCCACGTTCGGTAGCCGTGGCGATGTGGAGCCGCCACTGGCGTTGGCGGTCGAACTGCAGGCGCGTCAGCATCAGGTGACTGTGGTCGCACCGAAAGCCTATGCCGCGTGGATACGTGCCAACGGCGTTGGCTGGGCGGAGCTGCGGTTTGACTTGATGGCGCTGATGCACGGCGACGAGCTGCAGGAGCTGCGCCGCCGCGGCCATTGGCTTGCCTATATGCGGGCGCTGGTGGCGGGGTATCGACAGGGCAGTCTTCTGCTGCTGGACGACCTCAGACTGGCGGCGCGAGACGCTGACTTCGTCATACAGACCGGGCAGGGGCATGGGGGGGTGGAGATCGCCGAGGAGCGGGGAATCCCGATGGCGTTCCTGTACCTGATGCCCATGGCCCCCACCGCCGCCTTCCCTTCTTTCTTCCTGACGCAGCGGAGGTCGCTGGGTGGGTGGTACAACGAGTGGACCCAGCGCATGGTCTATCGCGTCATGTGGCGCACCTATGGTCCGCCCCTGAACCAGTGGCGTGCCGAGCGCCTGCAGCTGCCACCGTGGACCTCCTATGCCGAGATGCTCAATGCGCGTGAGGGGCTGGCGGCCCCGAACCTGCTGGCCTACAGCCCCGCGCTGCTACCTCGTCCAGAAGACTGGAGCGTTACACACCAGCCGACCGGCTTCTTCTTTCTCAACGAGGCCGTCGAATGGCAGCCATCGGCGGAACTGCGCGCGTTTCTGGAGCAAGGCCCGCCGCCGGTATACGTGGGCTTTGGAAGCATAAGAGCCCGAGATTCCGTGCAGTTGACTCACGCAGTGCTGCGCGCGCTGGAGCGATCCGGGCAAAGGGGTGTGCTGCTAACTGGCGGCGGCGGTGGTCTGGTGCGACTGCCTGCGCCGGCATCGGTGTTCTATATCGAGACATTCGCGCACCGCTGGCTGTTCCCGAAGATGGCCGCAATAGTCCATCACGGGGGCGTCGGCACCACGGCTGCGACCTTGCGATCCGGCGTTCCGGGTGTGTGGTGTCCGCATCTTATCGACCAGCATGGCTGGGCTGAGCAAGTTGAAAAGCGGGGGGTCGGCATCCGCGCGAGTTCGCTGCAGAGGCTGCGCAGCGCGCCGCTGGCTGCTGCGATTGCTCGGGCTGTTGGCGATGGCGCGCTGCGGGCGCGGGCAGCGGCATTTGGCGAACTCATCCGCTCTGAGAACGGCGTCGGCAAAGCGGCGGACAGGATCGAACGCTATGCAGTCGACTTCGCTCGTGCGGCCAAATCGGGCCGCAAGCCCAGTTCCGCATCGGCCTGGCGCGCAGCGGATCGATGAGCAGCTGCTTACGCAGCCAGCGCAGTGTGCTCCGGCACCTTCGCGGCGAGGCCAAGTGCTTCACATACCGCTGCGTGGGCGCGTCGCGCCAGCGCATCGCGGTCCAGGCCCTGCGCGCGGAAGGGCTTGCAGTACAGCACCTGTACCTGCAGTTGCGGCTCGCGCAGCACTCGCAGGATATGGCCGAACAGCTCGTCGTCGCCAATGAACGGTGCCAGATCGTCGCCGTTGCGATCGCGGCCATAGCGCAGCGCGACCGGTTGCACCCAGCAACCCGAATCCTGCGCGGCGGCAAACAAGCGGGCGTGAAAATCCAGCACCTGCCGTCCATCGGTGGTCGTGCCTTCCGGGAAGATCGTCACCGCGCCGCCATTTTGCAGATGTGGAATCAGCCGTTCCAATAGCGGTCTGGCGCCACCGCGACCGCGCCGGATGTAGAAGCTGCCGGCAGCATTGGCCAGCCAACCGGCCACCGGCCAATGACGGATCTCCGATTTCGCAACGAAGCGGGTCGGCTCGCTGGCGGCGAGCAGCGGAATGTCCAGCCACGACACGTGATTCGCCACGGTCATGCGCGCACCTTCCACAGCGTGCCCTCGGGTCGTGACCTGCAGGCCCAGTATCTTCAGCAGACGCCGGTTCCAGGACTGGGTCAGGCGTTCGCGTGGGAGACGCTCACCGACATCGAGTCTGACCAGCAAGCACAGCAGGCTGCCGAAGATCAGGTGGGCCAGCAGACGGGCAGTGCGCCAGTACAGACGAAACCAGGACATGGCTCGCGACGTGGCTCAGGCGTGGCCGGTGATGGCAGCGGCCTCGGTGCCCTTGCCGAGAAAATGTCGGGCGTATCGTGGATGCAGGTCGCTGACATTGAGCAGCATGAAGACATCGGCGCAGTTGAAATCGCGATCCCAGTAGGCTTCGCCGCAGGCCTTGGCGCCAAGGCTCAGATAGGCCTTGAGTAGCGGCGGCATCTTGGGTTTCTCGGTGCTGCGGCGGTCGGCCGCGGGCAGCGGGATGTAAGGTCGTACGCGTTGCGCGGGCGGGGCCAGGTATCTGGTGCGGATCTGATCAAGGATGGCGTGCGCGGCGGCACCGCCATCTTCAAGACCAATGCTGGCGCAGCCGAACAGATAGTCGTAACGCTCGTTGGTCACCGTGGCGGCAATGCCCTGCCACAGCGTCGCAATCACCGCGCCGCTGCGGTACTCGGCATCGACGCAGGTGCGGCCGATCTCCATGACGCGCCCCGGGAGGCTGTCGAGCATGGCCAGATCGAATTCGCTGGACGAATAGAAGCCACCGGCTGCCGGCGCCCGCTCATCGGTCAGGATGCGGGTACAGGCGATGACCCGGTTCTGTTCCAGCTCGCGTACCAGCAGGTGCCGGCAGTGAGGATCGAATTGGTCGTGATCGATGCCGCCCTCGATTTGCGCGCCGAGTTCACCGGCAAAGATGCGATAGCGCAGCTGCTGTGACTCGATGATCTCTTCGCGGGTTTCGGCGAAGCGGACTTCAAAGCGGGGGCGTCGGGGAAGATCGCCATCTATGGTTGCGGACATGCGTTCGCTCCTGTGCGGACGCTGTGCACTGTATGAAGCGGTCGTTTAGCGCAGATGACGCTGTGATGGCGATATGGTGACAGGCGCCGGGAATCGGGGGTGTTGTCGGCGAAAACGTGCGCCGCTTATGCTGAACGCGTTCCTAAAAGGGGGGAGTATGCGTACACAGGGTGGGATAGTGCGTAGCGCCGGCCTGCGGGCCGCGGTGTTGCTAGTGGGCGTGTGCTTGATATTGGGTCAGGTCGCCTGCACGACGACGCGCGTGCTGACCGTGTCCGGGTCTGCGCCCGCCGAGTTGCGGCCGGGCCAGACAGTGACCCTCCATCTGGCGGACGGAACCGCGCCAGAAGTCGAGATCAGAGGCCTGGGGGAAACGGGACTGACGACGCAGGAAGGGCGGCGCATCGCCTGGACTCAGATCGAACGTATAGAGCAGCGCAAGGTCAGCGCCGCGCGCACGGCGGGTGCGGTAACCGCCGTAGTGGTGGTAGCGATGGTGGCGGTCGCAGCCGCGTTTGCGCATGCGATGGAGGGCGCGTTCGACAACGACCGGTGAGCACCGGATGACGCAGCTCAGTCAGGCAGCTTCCAGCCTGGATGTGGCTGCGTGGAAGTCCACAGCCGCAGATGGAGATGCGTGAGTGCACGAGGATCGGCCAGGAGGGTGTTGCGTTCACCTTCGCTGAGGTCGCCCGGCCCACGCGTGACCGCATCCTCGGCCAGATGCAGGCGCTGCGCCTGCTGGCGGATCGAGGGGTTTGCACGGTGCCGGCCGGCGGCGCAGACCAGAGCGTTGACCCCGGGCTCTACCGCGGCATCGCGAAAATCCGGATAGTCCGGCGCGCGTCGCATGCCGGCGCGCAACCAGCGCAACTCGCGCGGGGTGAGGGATTCCTCGGGGATCAGGAATAGTCGAAGGTCGCGCGCTGCGCGGCCAAGCCGGACTCGCGAGCTCCATACCGACAGCGGAATGGCAATCACCAGCGCGCCGGCTACCGGCAATAGCCACGGCAGAAACCTCGGGTTGAGCCATGCGACCAGGCCCAGCCAGCACAGCCCCAGCACACTGCCCAGGCCGTGGCGACGCAGCGCCTCCGACCACGGCGTTTCGGCGTCATTGCGCGGCGGGGACTTCCACTGCACCGAGAAGCCCAGCAGGGCCCCCGCAACGTAGCGCGCGTGGAACAGCATGCGGATCGGAGCCAGCAGCGCGGAGAACAGCATTTCCAGGAACAGGCTGCTGAGCAGTCGCAGCGGACCTCCGTAGGCCTTGCTGGCCTGGGTCTGCAGCAACAGCAACGCCACCGATAGCAGCTTGGGCAGGAACAGCAGCGTCATGGTGCCCGCGAACAGCTGCATCGCCCATTCCGGGTGCCACTGTGGCCAGTGTGGGAACAGCTGATTGGGCTCGGTGAAGTATTGCGGTTCGCTGAGCACGAATACCGCGAGCAGCGCCGTGGACAGCACCAGGAACAGGAACCACAGCGGCGCCGAGAGGTAGGCCATGACCCCGGTCATGAACACGGCGCGATGTGCGGGATGCAGCCCGCGCGTAAAGAACAGCCGGAAGTTCTGAAGATTGCCCTGACACCAGCGCTGATCGCGCTTCAGCTCGTCAAGCAGTGTCGGCGGCATTTCCTCGTAGGAGCCGGGCAGGTCGTAGGCGATCCAGACCGCCCAGCCGGCGCGCCGCATCAACGCGGCTTCGACAAAGTCATGGCTGAGGATCGGGCCCGACAGCGCGCCCTTGCCCGGCAGGCTGCTGAGCGCGCAGTGCTGCATGAACGGGGCCACGCGAAGGATGGCGTTGTGGCCCCAGTAGTGTGATTCGCCAAGCTGCCAGAAATGCAGGCCAGAGGTGAACAGCGGACCGTAGACGCGTGTGGCGAACTGCTGAACACGCGCGTACAGCGTGTCGCGCCCGGCCGCACGGGGTGCGGTCTGGATGATGCCGGTGCCGGGGTTGGCCTCCATCAGCTGCACCAGGCGCTTGAGGCAGGCGCCGGACATCACGCTATCGGCGTCGAGGATCACCATGTAGCGATAGCGGCTGCCCCAGCGGCGGCACCAGTCGGCGATGTTTCCCGATTTGCGGCGTATGCGATGCGTGCGGCGCCGGTAGTGGATGTGGCCGAAGCCGTCGACCTCGCGGCACAGGCGCAGCCAGGCGTCCAGTTCTGCTACGCGCGCATCCGCCTGGCTGGAGTCGCTGAGGATGTAGAGATCGAAGTGTGGTCGCGCGCCGCTGCGTGACAGCGAATCCCAGGTCGCACGGACGCCCGCGAACACCCGGGTCACGTCCTCGTTGCAGATCGGAACCAGAATGGCGGTGCGCGCCGAGGCCTCGATCTCGGGATCGCCCGTGACCGTGGCCGAGATGGCGTGACGATCACGCCGAGACAGCAGCAGTCCGAAGCCGAGCAGCGCGGTCCAGAATCCGGCGGAGATCCACGCGAACAGCACGGCGTAGATCACCAGTATCGCGACCTCCAGCAGGTGCCGCCCCTGGTAGGGCAGCACCGCGATCATCAGATAGGTGGCGGCGTAGGTCTGCGCGAGTACCAGGCCCAGCAGCAGCAGGCGGCGATAGCGGCCGGTGCGGCGCCAGGCCGAGGGGGTGCGCGGGCGCACGGCAGGTTCGCCTTGCGAGCGCATCTGCACGCGGTGGCCAAACATGCGCTCGCGCACCCCGCGCCAAAGGCGCTTGAAGGGGTTGTGGTCCCAGGGTTCTGCCAGCATCGAGGCCCGCTGCAGCGGCGGCGTCGTCAGCAGCTGTACGCCGCCGTCGGCGCTGGAGCGCAGCAGTTGCGTCATCGCCGCGTCGCCTTTGCGGGGCGTGCCTAGATAGGCGCGCAGACGCGCCTCGCCGGCGGCCAAGGTGGCCGCATCTCCCGGCAGGCTTGCGTCACGATCCGCGAGGCGGCTTTGCAGCGCAGGGAAGTCGGCAGGCGCTTCGCGCGACAGCTGCTCGCGCAGCGCGGAACTCGCGCCCAGCCGGGCGAGATAGCTCTGGATACGTGTGCCTGTGGTCACGGGGGTCCGGGGGCTAGCGCGCGTCCGGCGGCAGCACGTACGCCCAGGTTTCGGAGACGTTCTCATCGCCATTGCGCAGCACGGCGCGCATTTCCACCGGCTTGCTGTCGTCCAGCCGGCGGATACGCAGGCTCACCCGCCAGCCGCCGGTCACCACGTTGCGCAGCGTCTGGCGCTCCAGCAGCTCCGCGTTGTCGCCGACCCAGACGCCGGCAACCAGGCGCGTGTCGGGAAGCAGCCGCTCCAGCGCCGCGCCCTCAAAGTCGATATGGAAGCGGGTGCCGCCATCGGCGCTGCGATTGCCGCCATTGCCGCGACGGGTTTGCACGACATGGGCCAGAGGCGGCTCGGTGGGAAACTTCATCTCCCAGCGCAGACCGTACTCGAAATCCAGCGTACTCCCGGCCGTCGGCGCCTGCTCCGGCACCCAGTAGGCGACGATGTTGTCGTTGGTCTCGTCAGGTGTCGGGATCTGCACCAGCTCGATGCGTCCGCGCCCCCAGTCACCGCGCGGTTCCACCCAGGCGCTGGGTCGCAGGTCGTAGCGCGCCTCCAGATCCTCATAGCGGCCGAAGTCGCGGTCGCGCTGCATCAGCCCGAAGCCGCGGGGATTGTTGGCGCCGAAGGAGGTGATCAGCAGGCGGCGTGGATTCACCAGCGGCCGCCAGATCCATTCGGGGTCGGTATGCAACGACAGGCCGTCGGAGTCATGCACCTCCGGGCGATAGTCCTCCTTGCCTGCCGGCTGATTCTCGCCGAAGAAATACATGCTGGTCAGCGGCGCCACACCGAGCTTCTTGACGCCATCACGGAAATACAGGCGCAGCTTGACTTCGGTGGTCGTACTGTCGCCGGGGGTCAGTCGAATGCGGTAGGCACCGGATACCCGACGTGAATCCAGCAAGGCGTATATGGTCAGCTGCTGATCTTCGGGCCGTGGCCATTCCAGCCAGAATTCGGTGAACGCCGGGAACTCCTCGCCCCCCAGCTCCCCGGTGTCCAGCGCCAGTCCGCGGGCGGATAGCCCGTACTGCTGGCCGCGTCCCACGGCGCGAAAGTAGCTGGCGCCCAGAAACACCAGCAGTTCATCCTTGTAATCCGGCCGGTTCAGCGGGTAGTGCACGCGCAGCCCGGCATAGCCGACATCCCTGAGCTTGTCGGGGTCCAGATCGTTGCTGCCGTAATCAAACTGCTCGGGTTTGAAGGACAGCTGGCGCACGCCATCGGCCGTGATCAGATTGGTTCTGACGATCTGGTTGAAGTACTGGCCGGGGTGAAAGAACTGGACCTCGAACGGCAGGCGGGAGCTGCGCCACAGGGCCTGTTCGGGCCTGAAGCGGATGTCGCGGTACTGGTCGTAGTTCAGATCTGCCAGCACTTTGGGCAGTGCGGGGGCGGCGCGCTCGTAGGGCTTGGCCGCCAGTTGCTGCGCGCGCCGGGCGACATCCTCGAAGTCGAAGGCCAGCGCCGGTGTCGCGATGCACAGCGCGAGCATGCCGACCGCCGCGCGCAGCTGCCAGGTGCGGGGTTGCCGCAATGGTCGATCGACCATGAGTTCGTGTGGGCACTGGCGTGACATGGCCTAGTGCCCCGGCGTGCCGACGGCTCCGGGCCGCAGGCGCAGGATCTGATAGGGCGCATGCCGGAGAACCGAGGAGGGCGGCAGGCCGATGACCTGATGCAGCGCCGAGCAGCTTACGTACAGCCAGCCGTCGGGTCCGAAGCTGAAGCCATCGGGCCAGCGCAGCAGCGGGCTCTGCACCAGGGTTTCGAGGCTGCGATCGGCGCGCAGGGTGATGATCGCGGAATGCTCGGGAGCGGAAATGTAGATCGTGCCGTCACGGTCCATGGTCAGACCGTCAGACATGGTTTTAGGCGCATAGGTTTCGACCCGCCCGGCGAGGGTGGCAGCGTCCAGCTGCGAATCGCGCAAGTCCGCGGTACGTATGCGATACAGGTTGAGGCTGGTCACAGGCGCGTAGTACAGCCACTCGCCCGCGTTATCGAGCACGATGGAATCAACCCCGGGTCGGATCGCAACCAGGCCAAAGGCCTGCATGCGACGCCCCTCGACGACGGGCGTGTAGTACTCCGCCGTGACTGAAGGATGGCGTTCCAGCAGTCGCCGGGCCCGCTGCTGCAGTACGTCGTAGACGATCAATGCCGGCGTCTTGCCGAAGAAGCTGGCTTCGGCGATATAGATCCAGCGACCGTCCGCAGAAACCTGAAAATCATTCAGGTGCGAGCCGAGGCCGGCAACCTCGCGCGGAAACTGATATTCATGCACGACCTCGCCGCTGTTCAGGTCGAATGCCAGCAGCCGACCGGGGTGCACGCCATGAAAGCCGTTGTCCAGGGTCCACAGCCGGCCTTGCTGATCGATGCGCAGCGACAGCACGTCGCGGAAATGGCGCGGTTCGGAAACTCCGGTCTGAAAGTCCAGATTCGGCCAGGCCTGTGCCTGGCCGTTGACGATCTCGACCACCTTCCAATCGGGCCGCGCCTCAGGATGCAGGCTCGCAAATACCCGGCCGTCGGCGCTGACCGCGATGTTCCCGGGTGGGGACGGCAGGTCGGCAACCACCTCCAGCACCGATGCGTCGAGGCGTGGTGGGGCCGGCAGCCGATCGGGAAAGTCGGCGCCGCCGCCATAGCGCAGACGCAGCACTGCCGCAGCAACCGCGATCAGTACGGCGAGGAATAGCAGGGTACGCAACAGCCAGCGCATCGGTCCGCGCTCCTAGATCTGGGGCTCTGAGGTGGCCGCAGCACCCGCGCTGTGGAAATCCGCAAACAGCGGGCGCATGCGGTTGATCAGCAAACAGTACAGGTCGGCGGTCTTCTCGGCATCGTAGATCGCAGAGTGCGCGGAGTCGGCGTCGAAGCCCAGCCCGGTCACCTGCAGGGCCCGCGCCAGCACGGTCTGCCCGAGCGCGGCGCCCGCGAGGGTGGCGGTATCAAACACGCTGAACGGGTGAAACGGGCAGCGCTTGTAACTGGTGCGCGCAACCGCGGCATTGACGAAGCCCAGGTCGAAGTGGGCGTTGTGCCCGACCAGCACCGCCCGCGTGCAGCCGTTCTCGGAGACGGCGCGGCGTATCGGCCGGAACACGTGGTCGAGTGCATCCTTTTCATCCATCGCCAGCCGCAAGGGGTTGTCGATCTTGATGCCGTTGACCTCGAGCGCCGCCTTCTCGATGTTGGCCCCGGCAAACGGCGTGACATGCGCAAACACGGTTTCGCGACGGACCAGCTGTCCCTGTTCGTCGAGTCCGAGGATCACCGCCGCAATCTCCAGCAGCGCATCGGTCTGCGCGTTGAAGCCACCGGTCTCGACGTCCACGACCACGGGCAGGAAGCCGCGGAAACGGGAACCGACCTTGGTTTTCGGGGCAGACTGTTCCATATAGGGGATTGGACGCGGGGCGCCATAGGATACCCGGATTTGCCCGGCGGCCCGGCTATAATTCGCGGCCCCGTATCCGCTCGACCACAGAATCCGCACCATGAGTCGTAAACCTCGCAAGATCGCGCTCGCCTATTCCGGCGGCCTCGATACCTCCGTGATCCTCAAATGGCTGCAGGACGTCTACCAGGCCGAGGTCGTGACCTTCACCGCTGACATCGGTCAGGGCGAGGAGCTGGACCACGTTCGCCCGAAGGCGCAGCAGTTCGGCGTGCGCGAGATTTTCATCGACGATCTGCGCGAGGAGTTCGTCCGCGATTTCGTGTTTCCGATGTTCCGCGCCAACGCGGTCTATGAAGGCGAGTACCTGCTGGGCACCTCGATCGCACGGCCGCTGATTGCCAAGCGCCTGGTCGAGATTGCACGCCAGACCGGTTGCGACAGCATTTCCCATGGCGCCACCGGCAAGGGAAACGATCAGGTGCGCTTTGAGCTGGGTGCCTATGCGCTGTGGCCCGAGGCCAAGGTCGTGGCGCCGTGGCGCGAATGGGATCTGAACTCGCGCGAGAAGCTGCTCGCGTATGCCGCCCAGCACAATATTCCGATCACCAAGAAGAAGGACGGCGGTTCGCCGTATTCCATGGACGCCAACGCGCTGCACATCTCCTACGAGGGCGGCGGCCTGGAGGATCCCTGGTGGTCGCCGTCAGACGACATCTGGCGCTGGACCAGAAACCCGGAAGATGCGCCGAACGCGGCGCAGGTGATCACGATCGAGTTCGAGAAGGGCGACGCAGTGGCGATCGACGGCCAGCGCGGAACCCCGTTCGCGATCCTGGATCGCCTGAACAAGCTGGGCGGAGAGCACGGGATTGGTCGTCTCGACATTGTCGAGAACCGCTATGTCGGCATGAAGAGCCGGGGCTGCTACGAGACCCCGGGAGGTACGATACTGCTGAAGGCTCACCGTGCGATCGAATCGCTGTGCCTGGACCGCGAGCAGGCCCATCTGAAGGATGAGGTCATGCCCAAGTACGCCAGCCTGATCTACAACGGTTACTGGTGGAGCCCGGAACGACGCGCCTTGCAGGCGCTGATCGACGACACCCAGCTGAGGGTCAACGGCGAAGTGCGGCTCAAGCTCTACAAGGGCAATGTCTACAACCTCGGCCGGCGTTCCTCGGACTCGTTGTTCGACGCCAATCTGTCGACGTTTGAAGACGACCGTGGCGCTTACAACCAGAAGGATGCGGAAGGCTTCATTCGCCTCAACGGCCTGCGGCTGCGCACCGGCGCCAAGCGCGATCAACGCTAGGCTTGGCAGGCGGACCGCGGGCGCGATCCGGTGACGGGTCTGTTGTCAGCGGCACCGCGACAGTGCTGGCGGCAGGCCAATGGGCTCCGCTTTGCCACGCTGGAGCTGGGCGAGGGTCCGCTGGTGTTGTGCCTGCACGGATTTCCGGATACGGCATGGAGCTTCGTGCCGGTCATGCAGCGCTTGGCCGACGCCGGATATCGGGTGGTGGCACCGTTCATGCGCGGCTACCTGCCGACGGCGGTGCCCGCAGATGGCGACTACCGCGCCACGACACTGGCTGCGGACGTGCTGGGACTGATCGACGCGTTCGGCGGTCACGCCGCCGCAGTCATCGGCCATGACTGGGGCTCACTGGCGGCGCAGCTCGCGGCCAGCCGCAAGCCGCAAGCGATGGAGCGACTCGTCGCCTGCGCGGTGCCTCATCCCGGACATTTTGCGACCCACCTGAGGCTGCGCCAGCTGCGGCGGTCGTACTACATCGGGCTGTTCCAGTTGCCACAGCTGCCGGAACGCTTGATTGCGGCCCAGGATTTTCGCTGGCTGCAAGGCCTGATCCGTCGCTGGTCGCCGGGCTGGAACTACAGCGCGGCTGATCTGGCGCCACTGCTGGCCAGCTTGAGCGAACCGGCGCGAATGCAGGCCGCTCTCGGGTACTACCGCCAGCTCCCGCGCAGCCTTCGCGTGCCGGGCGCGTGGCGCTGGGTGCAATCGCCGATTGCGGTGCCGACGCTGGCGATCTGCGGCACACAGGACGGGTGCATCGGGCCGGAGATGTTCGAGCACCAGCAACGGCGCTACACCGGCCCTTATGCCTGCTATCGCATGCGCGGTGCCGGCCACTTCATGCAGTGCGAGCAACCGCAGCTGTTTGCCGACCGTGTACTGGCGTTCCTGCAGCCGTAGCCGCAGCCCGGTTCAGAGCTTGAACGACTCGCCGAGGTAGACCCGGCGCACGGTCTCGTTCTGCAGCAACGCCTCCGGGGCGCCGGCGGCAATCACCGCACCCTCGGCCAGGATGTAGGCGCGCTCGCACAGGCAGAGCGTCTCGCGGACGTTGTGATCGGTAATCAGGACGCCGATGCCACGTGCCTTCAGGTGGTGAACGATGCTCTGGATGTCGCCAATCGCGATCGGGTCGACGCCGGCAAACGGTTCATCCAGCAGCACGAAGCGGGGATTGGCGGCCAGCGCGCGGGCGATCTCCACACGGCGTCGCTCGCCGCCCGACAGCGCCTGGCCTTCGGCCTCGCGGATATGGTCGATATGCAGCTCGCCCAGCAGGCGGTCCAGTTCCTGGGTGCGCTGTCTGCGATCAAGGTCGCGGCGCAATTGCAGTATGGCAAGCACGTTGTCGGCAACCGACAGCTTGCGGAAGACGCTGGCCTCCTGCGGCAGATAGCCGATGCCGCGCTGCGCGCGCGCGTGCATCGGCAGGCGCGTGATGTCCTCGCCATCCAGCTCGATGCGGCCTTCGTCTGCGGGGACCAGGCCCACAACCATGTAGAACGAGGTGGTCTTGCCTGCACCGTTGGGGCCCAGCAGGCCGACGATTTCTCCCGCGCGCAGTTCCAGCGAGACGTCGCGAACCACGGTGCGCTTCTTGTAGTGCTTGACCAGGCCGTGTGCAGAGAGCAGGGCGGAGGTCATGGCTTGCGCGGCTCGGCGGGCGCGGGATCTGCCTGCGGCGGCTGGATGATGATCCGAACCTGGCCGTTGCTGCCGCCTTCGGCCTGCACGCGGCGCGCATTCACGTCGTAGCGGATGGTGTCGCTGCGGATCTCGTCGCCGTTGCGCAGCAGCTGCGCATTGCCGGTCAGCTGCACGATGCCGGCCTGCGAGTCGTAGAACAACTCATTGGCCTCGGCTGTCACGGCGGCAACCGCCTTCGAGGTCGCTGTCGCGGCGGTGCCGGCCTGTCGTAGCTGTGCCGGATTGCCGCTGATGCGGGCTTCGTAGCGACCGTCTCCGAGCTGCTTCAGCTCCAGCGTGTCGCCATCCAGGGATAGAGCTTCCGAACGCAAGGCGACGTTGCCGGTGTAGCGCATCGGTCCGCCTTGCACCCATTCGCCGCGATCGGCCGTCACCGTGACGGGGCCGCTCGGGCTCAGGCCGGCCGATACTGCCGGCGTGCTTTCAGCCGCGGCGGGCGCCGACCCGGGCTCTGACTGGGCGGCGGCGATGCCGCAGCCCAGCAGCAGAAGCAACAGGCATTCAGGCCGGAGGCGCATAGCGCACCTGAACCTGCTTCAAGAAGCGGACGTGTTCGCCGCTCCAGTCGGATTCAAACCCTATGGCGCGCAGCTGCCTGCCGGGCGATTGCATCAGGATCGGCTCCGCGGACTCCAGCGTCTTCGCGCGCCAGTCGACCCATACATTGCGTGTCTGTATAGCGGCTTGCGCGCCGGACTTGAGCTTGCCGTCGATGTCGACGTCCGGCATCAGCCGCATGCGGCTGGCCCCCGGTGGCACCTCACCCTGCGCGGCGCGCAGTGTCCATGGGCCGGCATCGCCGTCTAGCCGGTCCAGCGTCACGTCACTGAGTGCGAGCGAGCGATCATCAAAGTAGTCGATGCGCAGTGCGCGCGCGCGGAAATCGGCATTGCCGCCCTCACCATAGCGCGTCCACTCGGCGCCACCGACGGTATAGCGCGGGCGCTTGACCGCATCCTCCGTCACCTCGCCATCGGGCCTGAAGCCCTGCAGCGTCAGCATCACGGCAAGTACCGCGACCGCTGCCGGCGCCGCAAGCAGCAGCAGACGTCGGAACATCAGTTCACCGCCGCCATCTGTGCTGCAAGTATCAAATCAACGGCTTCGCGCACGGCGCCGTGTCCGCCGCGGTATTGGGAGGTCCAATGGGCCGCTGCCAGTGCCTTGGGATGACCATCGGCGACCGTGAGTGCCAGGCCTACCCGTTCCATCAATGGCAGGTCGGGTACGTCGTCACCCATATGCGCGCATTGCGCATCGCTGACGCCGAGCGCCGCGCAGATGCGCTGATAGGCCGGCAGCTTGTCCTCGGTATCGAGCGCGATGTGCTGCACGCCCAGCCACTGCAGCCGCTGGCGCATGGCTTCCGAGGGGCGTCCACTGATGACGGCCACATGCAAGCCGGCCTTCAGCATCATCTTGATGCCCAGCCCGTCGCGCACATAGTTGGTCTTGGTTTCCTCGCCATTGGGCCCGATGTAGAGCTTGCCGTCGGTCAGCACGCCGTCTATGTCCAGGAACAGGCAGCGGATGTTGCGCGCGCGCGTCTGGACTTCTGCGGAATCAAGCTGGCGCATCAGACCACCCCGGCGCGCAGCAGGTCGTGCATGTGCAGGACCCCCGCCAACTTCGCGTTGCTGTCCTGCACCAACAGCACCGTGATCTTGTATTGCTCCATCAGCGCGACCGCTTCGGCGGCGAGCTGCTCCGGGCGTACGCTCTTGCCGCCGCGTGTCATCACCTGCTCGATCTTCGCCGTGCGCACGTCCAGGCCGTGGTCGAGTACGCGGCGCAGGTCGCCGTCGGTGAACACGCCCAGCACCGCCTCGTCGGCATCGACGATGGCGGCAATACCAAGCCCCTTGCGGGTCATCTCCAGCAGCGCTGCAGTCAGCGGCGTGTCGGGCGCAACGCGGGGCACGCGTGTGCCGGTATGCATGATGTCGCCCACCTTCAGCAGCAGCTTGCGTCCCAGTGAGCCACCGGGGTGCGACATCGCGAAATCTTCCGGCGTGAAGCCCCGGGCCTCCAGCAGGGCCACGGCCAGCGCATCGCCCATGGCCAGCGTCGCCGTGGTGCTGGCGGTCGGGGCCAGGTTCAGCGGGCAGGCCTCCTTGGCCACCGAGACATCGAGATGGGCGTCGGCGGCCAGCGCCAGCGTCGATCCCGGCTTGCCGGTCATCGCAATCAGCGGGGCCTGCATGCGCTTGAACAGCGGCAGCAGGGTCACGATCTCTGCGGTTTCTCCCGAATTGGAAATGCCGATAACGACATCGTCACGGGTGATCATTCCAAGGTCGCCATGCGAGGCCTCGCCCGGATGCACGAAGAAGCTGGGCGTGCCGGTGGAGACCAGCGTCGCGGCAATCTTGTTGCCGATGTGGCCGGACTTGCCCATGCCGGTGACTACGACCCGACCGCGGCAGTTCAGCATCAGCTCGCAGGCATGCGAGAAGCTGGCGTCGAGACGCGGGATCAATGCAGACAGGGCGTCACGCTCGATTTCAAGCGCGCGTTGTCCCAGGGCTTGGAACTGCAGGGCGTCCATGATCAGGTGGTAGTTGAACCGGTCAGCAGTATAAGCGTGTAGCCGCAGAATCCGGCGAGCAACAGGCCGCCGTCGAGGCGACTGACGCGATGACGGTGGCCGAATAGGCCTGCGGCCATGGCATACAGGGCAAATGTGAAGGCCACCATCACCGGCAGGTCGCGGCTCAGCAGCGAGGCTTCGGGCAGCGGTCCCGGTGCAATCAGCGCCGGCGCCAGCAGAATCGCCAGGATGTTGAACATGCTTGAGCCGATGATATTGCCGATGGCGATATCGTCTTCTCCCTTGAGCAGACCGCTGATGGTCGCGGCGAGTTCCGGCAAGCTGGTGCCGATGGCGATGATCGTCAGTCCGATCACCAGTTCGGATACGCCATAGGCCTGGGCGATGGCGACGGCGCCCCAGATCAGCAGCTGCGATGCGCCGATCAGCAGTGACAGTCCGATCACCGTCCACATCAGCGCGCGGCCAACCGGCATCGGTGGTGGCAGATGCTTCTGATGCTCCGCCTGCAGCGGGTCGGGTCCGGCCCCGTCGCGGGCCGTACGCAGCATCCACAGGATCAGCGCGACCAGACCCGCCGCGAGGACCGCGCCGTCGAGGCGGTCGAGGTCGCCGTCCAGTACCAGCATGACCAGCAGCAGCGCGACGCCGACACACAATGGCAGTTCGCGGCGCAGGATCGTCGATTGCACCTGTACCGGCTTGATCAGCGCCGCAAGCGCGAGGATCAGGCCGATGTTGCAGATGTTGGAGCCGACGGCGTTGCCCAGGGGGATGCCGTTGCTGCCTTGCAGGGAGGCCAGGGTGGATACCGCCAGCTCCGGGCTGGAGGTGCCGAGGCCGACGATCACCATGCCGACCACCAGCGGTGATATGCCGGCTGCGCGCGCCAGTGCCGATGCGCCCAGGATGAAGCGGTCGGCTGCCCAGATCAGCAGGGCGAGTCCGGCAAGGACGGCGAAAGTGGGCAGCAGCATGGGTGGGCTATTCAGGCTGGGGTCGCAATGTTAACCGAAGGCCTGATGCGGCCGGCTAAGCTATCGCATATGCACGGTCTTCGGAGGGGCGCTTGATTCCTGTCGACTTGGGCGCCTACGCGCAACCGCTGTTCTTCATCGGCGCCGGCATGAGCGCCGAGTCCGGGGTGCCGACCTACCGCGGCAGTGGCGGCATCTGGACCCAGTACCGATACCAGGATTGCGCCTGTCAGCGCGCATTTGAACGTGATCCCGAGGCGGTGCTGCGGTTTCATCAGCTGCGGCGCTCAGCCGTCGCCGCCTGCCGGCCGCACGCCGGGCACCTGCACCTGGCGCGCCTGCAGCAGCGCTATCCATCGCTGACCGTGGTGACCCAGAACATCGACGGTTTGCTGCAGGTGCCGGGCGTGCGTGTGGCCGCCGAACTGCATGGCAGCCTGTGGCGGGTGCGTTGCCGCTGCGGCATCCGTGAGGACCGCAATGCCGATGCCTACACGCAGTTGCGCTGTGGCGACTGCGGGCAATGGCTGCGCCCCGACATCACCTGGTTCGAGGACATGATCGACGAGCCCCTGTTTGCCGAGGTGGGGCGGCTGATTGCCGCCTGCGACCTGTTCGTGTCGATAGGGACCTCGGGCGTGGTCTGGCCGGCCGCCGGATTCGCCGAGCTCGCGCATCAGCAGGGCGCGCATATGATCGAACTCAACCCGGAGCCCACAGCGCTGAGCGGCCTGTACGCGCGCTGCGAGCGTGCGCCCGCCGCCGTCGCGGTGCCGGCGCTGTTTCCGCTGCCCGCCTGAGGCGCGCTCAGCGGTTGCGGATGGCGGCATAGGCGTCGAGCGCGCGCGCCCGCGAACGTGCCAGATCGACAATCGGTAGCGGGTAGTCGGTGCCCAGGCGCAGCTTGGCGGCGGCCAGTTCCGCCGGCTTGGCCTGCCATGGCGCGTGGATCGCCGAATCCGGGAGCCCTTCCAGTTCAGGCAGCCACTCGCGGATGTACGCGCCGCCGGGGTCGAAGCGCTGTGACTGCAGCACCGGATTGAAGATGCGGAAGTAGGGGGCGGCATCCGCGCCACAGCCGGCGACCCACTGCCAACCAAGCGTGTTACTGGCCAGATCGGCATCAACCAAGGTATCCCAGAACCAGCGCGCGCCTTCTTGCCAGGGAATCAGCAAGTTCTTGGTCAGCAGCGAGGCGACGATCATGCGCACCCGGTTATGCATCCAGCCGCTGCGCCAAAGCTGACGCATGCCGGCATCGACGATGGGAAATCCGGTGGTGCCCTGCTGCCAGGCCTGGAGATCCGCTGCGTAGTCGGCCGGCTTGCGCCAAGGAAAAGCCGCGAAGCGCTCACTGAGCGGTTGGTCGGGCGTTTCGGGGAAGTGATGCAGTAAATGGTGTCCAAACTCGCGCCAACCCAGCTCCCGGAGAAAATGCCCGGTGTCGGCCTCCAGGGCGTCGCCGGCGGCCGCTGCCCGCATCACCGCGGCCCGCAGCTGCTGCGGGCCGATCTCGCCGAAATGCAGATGGGGTGACAGCCGCGATACGGCGGCGACTGCCGGCAGATCGCGGCGGCGCTGGTAGCCTTCGAGCCCCTGCTCCGCGAACCGCTGCAGCGCGGCAAATGCCCCGGCCTCGCCGGGCTGCCAGTGACGGTAGAAGCCCTGATCCCAGGGCCGGGCCGGCAGCAGATTCAAGGCCGGGATTGGCAGCGAATCCAGGTGCGTGTCCGACCGATCCATGCGGTCCGGTGCGGGCGCGATGCTCAGCGGCGGCAATGCCGTGAGCAGCTTGCGCCAGTACGGCGTGAATACCCGGTACGGGTCGCCGCCCCCGGTCTTGAGCGTCCAGGGTTCGCACCACAACGCGCTATTGCCGCTGGCGGTGTCGATGCCGGCGGTGCCCAGGGCCTCGCCGAGCTGCTGGTCGCGCGCGCGGATGGCCGGCTCATACAGGTGATTCCAGTACACCGCGCGCGCGCCAGTCTCGCGGGCCAGCGCCAGCAGCGCGGCAAGACTGCGGTCCTTGCGGATGATCAGCGGCGCGCCAAGGGCGGCCAGGGCGTCTTGCAGGGCGGTCAGACTGTGGTGCAGCCACCAGCGACTGGCCGCGCCCGGCTGCCAGGGCGCCTCCGCCTCCGGGTCGTCGATATAGACCGGAATGATCTGATCGTGGCGGGCCACGGCCATCATCAGGGCCGGGTTGTCGGTCAGCCGCAAGTCACGGCGGAACCACATGATTGCGACGCTTTTGTTCATGACTTCGTCAGTATGGTCTGGACAGGCTCTATAATCTGCGGTCTATGCAAACGGCCATCGCCATCGCCGGCGTCCGTAAGAACTACGGCAAGCTTGAAGCGCTGCGCGGGGTCAGCTTTGACATCCGCCGCGGTGAGTTCTTCGGCCTGCTCGGTCCCAACGGTGCCGGCAAATCAACTCTGATCAGCATCATTGCCGGGCTCGTCAGCGCCGACGAGGGCTCGATTTCGGTGCTAGGACACGACACCGTCAGCCAGTTCCGCGCGGCCCGGCGCCTGCTCGGCGTCGTCCCGCAGGAACTGGTGTTTGATCCCTTCTTTACGGTCCGCGAGATGTTGCGGATTCAGGCCGGCTACTACGGCTGTGGCAAAGAAGCCTGGCCGTGGATAGACGAAATGCTCGAGCGCCTGGATCTGGCCGACAAGGCCACCAGCTCGATGCGCGCACTGTCGGGCGGCATGAAGCGCCGCGTACTGATCGCGCAGGCCCTGGTCCACCGTCCCCCGGTCGTGATCCTCGACGAACCGACGGCGGGCGTGGATGTGGAGCTGCGGCGTACGCTGTGGCATTTCATGACCGATCTGCACAAGCAGGGTACGACGGTCGTGCTGACCACGCATTATCTGGAGGAAGCTCAGGAGCTGTGCGAGCGCATTGCGATCCTGGACCACGGTGCGGTGCAGGTCATCGAAACCACGCCGCAGCTGCTGGCCCGGCATCCGTTCCGGTTCCTGCGGATCAAGTTGGCCAACGACGCACAGCTGCCTGAATCGCTGCGTGCGCTGGTGGCGGGCGAGGTCAATGGCAGCGTCGAACTCAAGCTGGAGGTCGGCAAGCACCCGATCGGCAGCGTGTTCGCGGCGCTGCGCGCCGCCGGCATTGATCTGGAGGACGTGCATACGCGTGAGCCGGATCTGGAAGACATCTTCGTGCAGCTGACGACCAAGGGGGCCGCATGAGTCCCGATCAAAGAGGCTTTGTCACGCTGCTGAAGAAGGAGGTCATGCGCTTCTGGTCGGTGCTGGCGCAAACGGTGACGGCACCGGTGATTACCGCGGTGTTGTACCTGCTGGTGTTCGCGCAGGCGCTCAAGGACCGGACCTCGGCTTACGAGGGCATCAGCTACACCGAGTTTCTGGTGCCGGGTCTGGTGATGATGACGGTGATCCAGAACGCGTTTGCCAATACCTCGTCGTCGCTGATCCAGTCCAAGGTCATGGGCAATCTGGTGTTCCTGCAGATGGCGCCGCTGGGTCCGCTGGAGTGGTACGGGGCCTACATACTCGCGGCCTTGGTGCGCACATTTCTGGTGGCGGTGGTGATGCTCGGAGTCACGCTACCGTTTGTGCCGCTGCCGGTCGAGGCACCTCTGGTGCTGTTTGGGGTGTTCCTGCTGGCGTCTGCCAGCCTGGCTTCGATCGGCATGATTGCCGGCATCGTCGCGCAGAAGTTTGATCACATTGCCGCGTTCACCAACTTCTTCATCACGCCGCTGTCTTTTCTGTCCGGCGTGTTCTACTCCGTGCATGCGCTGCCGCCGTTCTGGTATCAGGCATCGCATCTGAATCCGTTCTTCTACATGATTGACGGCTTCCGCTACGGATTCTTCGGCCACGCCGACGTGCCGGTCTGGCAGAGTCTGGCGTGGTGCGCCGGCTTCTTCATCCTCAGTGCCGCAGCCTGTCTGTGGATGTTGATCAGCGGCTACAAGCTCAAGAGATAAGGCGATGACCAAGGACGAAATCAAGCAACTGATCGAAGCCGGCCTGCCCGGCGCTCGGGCCACCGTCTATGGAGACGATGGCCAGCACTTCGAGGCCGAGGTGATCTGCGCCGAGTTCGCGGGCCGGCCGCCGCTGGCGCAGCACCGCATGGTCTACACCGCGCTGGGCGAGAAGATGGGGCGTGAGATACACGCGCTGGCGCTGAGAACCCGCGCCGCTTAGTGCGGGCGCCCCAACCAATTCCGATTACTGACGCTCACATTCCATGGACAAGTTCATCGTCGCCGGTGGCGGCCCCTTGCACGGCGAAATCGACGCCTCTGGCGCCAAGAACGCGGCCTTGCCGATCCTGTGCGCAGCCCTGCTTTCGGACGAGCCGCTGCACCTGAGCAACGTACCCAAGCTCTGGGACATCAACACCACGCGCAAGCTGTTGCTGCAGATGGGGTGCCAGGTCGAGCAGCCGGATCCGCACGAGATGATCGTCAACGCCGGCACGATAACTACCTGCGTTGCGCCCTATGAGTTGGTGCGCACGATGCGCGCGTCGATCCTGGTGCTCGGGCCGCTGGTGGCCAAGCGCGGTGAGGCGCATGTTTCGCTGCCCGGGGGTTGCGCCATCGGCGCGCGGCCGGTGAATCTGCACTTGATGGGTCTGGAGGCCATGGGCGCCGAGATCGAACTCGAAGGCGGCTTCATCCATGCGCGCGCCAGCAAGCTCAAGGGTGCCCGCATCATGCTGGATACGGTAACCGTGACCGGCACCGAGAACCTGATGATGGCAGCGGTGCTGGCTGACGGCGAGACCGTACTGGAGAACGCCGCACGCGAGCCGGAAGTGGTCGATCTGGCGCGCTGCCTGCGTGCAATGGGCGCCAGGATCGAAGGCGAGGGCACCACCACGATTCGCATACAGGGCGTACCCACGCTGCATGCGGCCAGGCACACGATACTGCCGGATCGCATTGAAACCGGAAGCTATCTGGTGGCGGCAGCCGTGACCCGCGGGCGCGTGCGCGTCAACAAGACCGATCCGGCGATGCTGGACGCTGTTCTGGTCAAGCTGCAGCAGGCAGGCGCCAAGGTCTCTACGGGCGTGGACTTCATCGAGGTCGACATGCGTGGCGAGCGGCCGCAAGCGATCAATCTGCACACGATGCCGCATCCCGGCTTCCCTACCGACATGCAGGCGCAGTTCATGGCCTTGAATTGTGTGGCCGAGGGCGTAGGCATCATCAAGGAAACCATTTTCGAGAATCGCTTCATGCACGCCGTGGAGCTGATGCGTCTGGGTGCGGATATCCAGATCGAAGGCAACACCGCCGTTATCACCGGCCGCGAGCGCCTGCAGGCGGCGCCGATCATGGCCACCGATCTGCGCGCCTCGGCGTCACTGGTCATCGCGGCGCTGGCGGCCGATGGCGAAACCTTCATTGACCGCATCTATCATATGGACCGCGGCTATGAAGACATCGAAGGCAAGCTCACGGCTCTGGGCGCGCGCATCAAGCGTGTGTCCTCGCTGATCTAGTTGATCCTCACGGAGAACCGCAGATGGCAGATCTTTCCAAGCTTGCGGTTCTAATCGACGCCGACAACACGCAGCCGGCCATTGCCGAGCCGATGCTGGCGGAGATCGCCAAGTACGGGGTGGCCAGCGTCAAGCGCATCTACGGCGACTGGACCCAGCCCAATCTCAAGGGCTGGAAGGATGTGCTGATCCAGTACGCGATCCAGCCGATGCAGCAGTTCGGCTACACCACCGGCAAGAACGCCACCGACAGCGCGATGATCATCGACGCCATGGACCTGCTGTATACCGGTCGTTTCGACGGCTTCTGCCTGGTGTCCAGCGACAGCGATTTCACGCGGCTGGCCTCGCGTGTGCGAGAGGCTGGACTCACGGTCTACGGCTTTGGCGAGCGCAAGACCCCGCAGGCCCTGGTCTCGGCCTGCGACAAGTTCATCTATCTCGATGTGCTGCGCGCGGTCGCCAGCGACGAGACCGATCCGGCGCCGCAGGCCAAGCAACGCGCGTCGCTGAAGCAGGACGCCAAGCTGGTGCAACTGCTGCGTAGTGCGGTGGAGGCCGCCGGCGACGACGAGGGCTGGGCCGGTTTGGGGGCGGTGGGTAGCCTGATCAGCAAGCAGGCCCCGGATTTTGATGCCCGCAACTACGGTTATCGCAAGCTCAGTGATCTGGTGGCCGCCGCCGGTCTGTTCGAGATCGACGAGCGCAAATCAGCGGATGGCCGCCAGAAAACCCTGTATCTGCGAGTGCGCCCCAAGAAGGCAGCGCCCGCCAAGCCCCCCGTTCGTCACTGACGCTGCGGGATGACGCGGCTACAATCGCGTCCCCCAGCCGGACCGACCCTGCCATGACCCAGCTGACCATTGCCCTGTCCAAGGGCCGCATTTTTGAAGAAAGCCTGCCGTTTCTCGCCAAACTGGGCCTGGAGCCCGCGGGCGACATCAACCGCCTGCTGCGCGTGCCCTCGCGCAACAAGCAGGTCTCGCTGCTGATCATTCGACCCGCCGACGTGCCAACGTTTGTCGAGTACGGCGCAGCCGACCTCGGCATCGTCGGCAAGGATGTGCTGATGGAGCATGGCGGCACCGCGCTCTACGAGCCGATGGATCTGGGCATTGCCAATTGCCGCCTGTCAGTTGCCGCCAAGCAGGATGGCGTGCGCCCGGATGGCGTGCGCCGGTTGCGCGTGGCGACCAAGTATCCCGAGATCACGCGGCGGCACTACGCCGCCAAGGGCGAGCAGGTAGAGATCATCAAGCTCTATGGTTCGATGGAGCTGGCACCGCTGGTGGGGCTTGCCGATCTGATCGTGGATCTGGTGGCCACCGGCAATACGCTCAAGGCCAACGGCCTGGTCGAGATCGAAACCATTGCGCAGATCAGCTCGCGTCTGGTGGTCAACAAGGCGGCGATGAAGATCAAGAGCGAGGCGATTCGCGCGCTGCTTGCGCAGTTCGCCACGGCCACCCGCAAGCGGGCGGCGTGATGGAGGTTAGTCGCCTCGATACGCGCGCGCCTGAGTTTCAGGCGCAGCTCGACGCATTGCTGGATCGTGCGCCGGAAACCAGCGCCGATGTCGTGCGCACGGTAGAGGCGGTGGTCGCCGATGTGCGCGCGCGCGGCGACGCCGCCCTGCTCGAATACACCAATCGTTTCGATCGGCGTCATCTGCAGGCCGCCGCCGAGTTTGAATTGCCCAAGGCGCAGTGGCAACAGGCCTGGAACAGTCTGCCGGCGGATCTGAAGGCCGCACTGGAGCAGGCGCAAACGCGGATTCACGCCTATGCCCAGCACCAGCGGATCGCACCCTTCGAGTTCGCGGATGAACTCGGAAATCGTCTGGGGCAGCAGATCACGGCGCTGGATCGCGTGGGCATCTATGTGCCGGGCGGCAAGGCCGCCTATCCGTCATCGGTGCTGATGAATGCAGTCCCGGCGCGGGTCGCTGGTGTTGGCGAGATCATCATGGTGGTGCCGGCGCCCGCGGGCGAACTCAGCCCTGCGGTGCTGGGTGCGGCGCATCTCGCTGGCGTGGATCGCCTCTTTACGGTTGGCGGCGCCCAAGCGGTGGCGGCGTTGGCCTATGGCACCGCGACCATCCCGGCGGTCGACAAGATTGTCGGTCCGGGCAACGCCTATGTGGCCGCTGCCAAGCGTCTGGTGTTCGGCCGCGTAGGCATTGATGCCATCGCCGGACCCTCAGAGATCGTGGTGATCAGCGACGGCGACAGTGATCCGCGCTGGGTGGCGATGGACCTGTTCTCGCAGGCCGAGCACGGCGAAGACTCCGAGTCCATTCTGATTTCGCCGGATGCCGCCTTCATCGAGCGGGTAGCTGCAGCCATGGCGGAGCGCGTGACGGCGCTGCCCCGTGCGGCGACGGTACGCACGGCCATCCGCGACCGCGGTGCGCTGATTCTGGTGCGTGATCTGGACGAGGCGGTGGCCGTTTCCAACCACATCGCGCCCGAGCATCTGGAGCTGTCGGTGGCGCAGCCGCGCGAGTTGCTGCCGAAGATCCGGCACGCGGGCGCCATCTTTCTGGGGCGCCATGCACCGGAAGCGTTCGGCGACTACTGCGCCGGACCGAATCACGTGCTGCCGACTGCACGTGCGGCGCGGTTCTCCAACCCGCTCGGTGTCTACGAGTTCCAGAAGCGCAGCAGCCTGATCGAGTGCACGCCGGAGGGCGCCAAACCGCTGGCGCAGATCGCAGGCTGTATCGCCGATGCCGAAGGCCTGCAGGCGCACGCACAGAGCGCGCGCGACCGCGGCTGATTTCCGGCGCTGGCGCGGGTTCGTTGTCTGTTAGCGCCAGCGAGCGAGAATCACGGCGGGCAGATTGTCGGCTCGCGATTCTCCTCCTGCTGCGCGAGCACTTCGGCAACCACGGTCCCCATGTCCGGTAGCGGCGGCTGGGTTTCTAGTGCGAGCGCGCCGCCGGCCTCGCGTGACAGCGTCCAGCAAGCCTGCGCTATGCGCACTTCGCCTAGCGTTGCGTACAGCGGACCGTCCAATACCCGTCGCTCGCCGAAGTGGCGCGCAAGGAAGTCCTGCACGGCGGCGGGCTGCTGCGCGCGCGCCTGCCATAGCGCCAGCGGCACCTTGACCGCGCTGCGGTAGTAGCGAGGGTACGCGTCAAGGCCGCGCGCCCGCCGCTCCTGGCGCAGGCCGTCGGTCGAGTGCACTTCCAGTTCCAGTGATGAATCGCCGATAGCGATCCGTAGCTTGGCCGGCGAACAATAGGGGTTGAAGCCGTCGAGTGCTGCGGCGTAACCGTCGATGCTGCCGGTATAGCGGAAGTCCTCGGGGGCGCCGAAGTGTGGCGGTGCCAAGGGCAGGGGCCGGCCCTGTAACGCTTCGCCGGTCAGCACGAACTTCCAGTCACTGCTGTGCGTCTGTGCCTGGTCCTTTTGCCAGTAGCCGCTATTGCCGGCGGCATCGGTTCCTTCCACCCGCATCTGCCTGTGCTCGGTGCCGGGTGGTAGCTTGCGCAGGCTGACGCGATCCGTGATCGGGCCGGGAACGCGCGGATGATGAACCCACCCGGGGGCCGGCAGCTGTACCAGCGGCGACTCGCTGTCGCTCTGATCCTGCCAGGAGTAGTCGAGGAACACGGCGTTGGCACCGGAGACGTCAAACTCATAGAGGCGGGTGTAGATTTCGCCCGTTGCGGTGACCACCATCACGGTAGAGCCGGAACCGCTAAGGCCCGCCATGACCGCAGTCCCGCGCTCAGGCCCGCAGACCTCACGGCTTTCGTCCATCGGCAGCCACGGGTCCAGGTAGGTGATCCGCAGACCATCGCCGCGCAGCAGATAGGCGGTGAGGATGCCGGCCGGGGTTTGCTGATGGCCGCCGC
Organism: Solimonas sp.; assembly: GCA_041612095.1. GTDB lineage: Bacteria > Pseudomonadota > Gammaproteobacteria > Nevskiales > Nevskiaceae > Solimonas. The sequence goes on from JBFJJW010000009.1 coordinate 30,561, forward strand.
CATCCACAAAGTACGCATCATCGCTGGGCGTCAGGTGCGACGTCGCCCAGTCGCGGACGTCGTCCGGAATCCAGCCGCCGAGATCGGTCCAGAAGTAGGGGCCCCAGCGTCGGGTCCAACCACCGGCGCCGACCGCGCCATTGGCGTAATCCAGCGTGTAGATGTCGCGCCTTGCGTTCAGTGCCAGCAGGACGGTGCCGTCCGCCGAGATTTCGCTGACCTGGCCGTCCAGGCAGCGCGGCAGCGGCAATTCTCGCCACGGCTCGTCGATGGCTGTCGTCTCGCGATTCGCCCTGACGTAAATGCGGCCGTCGAGCGCCGCGAAATGGTGTTCAGCGGTGTAGGTCTGCTGGCGGCCCCGCAAATGGATGGCCGACGGCAAGGCGGCCGCCACGGCCGGTGTCGCAGCCGGGCCGCCCTTCACGGCGCTGTACTGTTCCGGATCCAGCAGCGAGGGTATAAGCAGCCCGGTAGTCCCGAGATATTCGTCCACGCAGGTGGGGTCAGGCACTGTACGTATGCCGGGAAACCGCGCCTCCAGCGTAGCGGCGTCACGTTCGGCCAGTGATGTGCCCGGCGGGGTCGACGTGGCCGCAGGCTGGCTTGATCCGCAGGCACCGATCAGCAGCGGCGCCGTGATCAGCAGCAATCGCGCAGCAACGCGACGGTGAGAAGGTGCGATGAGCACAGGTAACGTCCGATAAAGGTGCTTTTTCAGAATTGATAGGCGGGCGCCCCAGTTCCAGGGCCTCGGACTACCGGTGTCCGTCGCGATCTGCCACCAACCGGCGCAGGGCATGATAACCCTCGACCAGCCGCGGACCCGGGCGGCCGAGCAGGGCCTCACTGATGGCGTGCACGCGTCGCCTGCGTACGGCGGGCACGCTGGCCCAGCCTGCGCGGCGCAGTACTACCTCCGCGCGGTAGTTCTCAAGCTTGACCCCGCACCAGGACATGACGATGTCATCGATGTGTCCGGGCGTGCTTGGTGTTGCGCTGGCGGTGTCATGTTCCGCAAGCGCGTTGCAGGCGCCGGCGCGGGTGATCAGGTCCTGCACCCATGAGCGCCGAGCGGCGCCGATCACCGGCTTGGGCCACCACTCGACGAGTATGCGCGGTGCGTCCGCGCGGCGTGCTATCGCGGGCATCGCAGCGTCCATTTCGTGGATCAGAATCTCGCCCCGCTTGGCAACGCCCAGCGCCTGTGCGATGTCGCGGATGTTCTGAAACACGTCGGCCAGTGAGTAGGGCTCAATCACCAGGCAGTTCAGACCCGCAGCCCGCAGCTCGGCGACGACACGCTCATGGCCGGGCACCGTAAGCGAGGTCAGCACCAGATCCGGTTTCAGTGCCGCCACGGAGGCCACGTCCAGATTCAGGTCGCGGCCCAGTTGCGGCAATCCAGCGACGATCTCGGGTGGGTAGTCGGAGTCGCTGTCGACCGCGATCAGCTGATCCGCACAGCCGAGCGCACAGACGATCTCCGTATTCGAGCAGGTGTGGGAAACAACGCGCACGCTGCGTCAGCTTTCCAGTGTGGCCAGCGCCTTGCGTGCATTGGCCTTGAGCGCCGTCCGCAACAGCGCGGCGATCAGCCCGCCGGTGCCGGGGATCTTCGCGTCGAAGCGAATCACGTAGTCGATTTCCGTGCTCTGGCCCACGGCCTTGAGGTCGACCGTGCCCAGATGGTTCTTGATCGGTCCGCCCCGGGTGACGCTGTATTCGATGCGCTGATCAGGCTCGAAGGTGACGATGGTCTCGTCAAAGGCCAGCGGGCCTGGGCCGATGCGTCGCACCGAGCCGAGCCCGTTGACGTCGCCTTCACCGTCCTTGACGCGCTTGCAGCTGCCGCCGAACAGGCTCGCAAACTTCTCGTGGTCCGCGAGGAAGGCGAAGACCTGGGCGCGTGCTGCGCGCACCGTGGTCTGAAAGTGGACTTCGTGCGCCATGGATGACTCCCCAAAAGTATTTTTCCGGGCGGCACTGTAACAAAGGCACATCGGTGATAATGCGCGTGGGAGTCGGCCGGGTAATCGCTGCCGCGCAAGCGGGAGAGGAAAGTCCGGGCTCCATTGGGCAGAGTGCCAGGTAACGCCTGGGCGGCGCGAGCCGACGGAAAGTGCAACAGAGAGCAAACCGCCGATGGCCCGCAAGG
>JBFJJW010000010.1:0-32692 GCA_041612095.1 Solimonas sp.
AAGAAGGGCCGTGTCCTCGTAGTGGGCGACATCCACGGTGAGTTCCAGATGTTTCAGCGTCTACTGAAACTCGCCCAGTACAACGAGCGAGACGATTTCGTCTTTGCGCTGGGGGATCTCATCGACCGGGGGCCCCATAGTCGGGAAGTGCTCGACTGGTTTGCCCGCGAATATGGGTGCGCCTCGTTGTTGGGTAATCACGAAGCATTGATGCTGGGTGCTGCAGGGTCCTGGGACTTAGGCCGCACCTGGAAACACAACGGCGGCGGCTGGGCAGGTGATCTAGGCCCGACAGCGGCGTATCTCTATCGGGGCATGCTTCGGCAGATGCATGTGACGGGCGAGATCGAGTATGCCCCTGGTCTTCGTATTGGACTTGTTCATGCTGAGGTGCTGCCGGGAATGTCTTGGTCCCGAATGAAGAACCTTTGCATCACGCCCGAAGATACTGCCAGCGGTGACTATCCAACCCCCTCAGCCAGTGCCATTTGGGGCCGCTCAAGGTTCGTTGCCGATGCCTTGCTGCGCGAGGTTGACGTTTCGACCTTAAGTGCTGATCGAAAGGTTGCCACTTGGAAGAACGCTCAGCCCGTCAAAGGTATTGACGTTGTGATTTGTGGGCACACCATGACCCCGGACTGCTTGCCACGCGGTCGCGGCAACGTGCTGTGGATTGATACCGGCGCAAGCTATGCCGATGGCGACTACCAAGGGCGCCTGACAGCCGTTGATCCCCTGACTCGAACGTACTGGCAGGTGGGTCGAGGCAATGACGAGGCGTGGGGCCCCCTTCCTTGGCCGGAGTTTGAGCCTGTTCCCCCAGCGTTACGGCCAACGCGCAAGGACATCAACGAGGCCAAGAAGATGCAGGTCCGGGCAGACGAAAAGCAGAAGGACATGCTGCGCTTGTTTGGTTTTGGTTGAATTGTCAGGCGAGACCGGCAGCTTCTAGCGCGCGCCCAACGGGCAGATACAGCCGGGAAGAGCACTCCTAACCGGCGAAGCGTGCAATGAAAGTTGAAAACCTTAGCTGCTTGCTCGATGTATGGAGTCCTTTGTAATCATGCACTTATCCGTAAATGACTGCGATTGCAGCCGTTTTCGGATAAGTCATTGATTAAATTAGGATGACGCTCTCCGCAGAGCGAATGCGCGTCGCGGACGATCTCGCCGTGACCCCATCCCTGCCACTTGTAGCATTTGAAAGTAGAGTTATTCGGCGAAACTGATCCTCCAAAGGAGCTGTTTTGCCATGAAGAAGACGAAGTACACCGAAGAGCAGATCGCGTTCGCATTGCGCCAATCAGAGACCGGCACGCCGGTCGCGGAAGTCTGCCGCAAGATGGGCATCTGCGAGGCAACGTTTTTCAATTGGAAGAAGAAGTACGGCGGCCTGGGTGTGTCGGAGCTGCGTCGTCTACGACAGCTCGACGAAGAGAACCGGAAGCTGAAGCAATTGGTCGCAGACCTGAGCCTGGACAAGGCCATGCTGCAGGACGTTCTCCAAAAAAAGCTCTGAGGCTGGCCCAGCGCAAGGCGCTGGCCAGCCATCTGCAAAAGACCTACGGCGTCAGCATCCGTCGCTCCTGCGCATTGATCTGGATTTCGCCGACGGGCTGGTATTACAGACCGAGCCGGCCGATTCACGATGCGCCGCTGATCAAACGCATGAGAGAGATCGCAGAAGTTCGCATTCGCTACGGCGCGCGGCGGATCTATATTCTGCTGCGACGCGAAGGCTGGGCGGTGAATCACAAGCGCGTACATCGGTTGTACGTTCAGGCTGGCTTGAACCTGCGCGCCAAACGGCCTCATCGTCGCAAGGCCGCCGCCATGCGAATGGATCGGCTGACATTGACTGCGCCGGATCAGCTCTGGAGTATGGATTTCGTATCGGATGCCTTGTTCGACGGCCGCCGCTTCCGGGCACTCACTATCGTCGACAACTTTACCCGTGAGTGCCTGGCCATTGATGTCGCGCAGAGCTTGCGTGGCGACGATGTCGTTTCGACACTGCAACAGCTACGCGACACACGCGCATTGCCAGCACGCATCCAGGCGGACAATGGCCCGGAGTTCATCTCGATGGCGCTGGACCGCTTCGCTTACGAGCACGGCATCACGCTGGATTACTCGCGGCCTGGGAAGCCAACCGACAATCCGTTTATTGAATCCTTCAACGGTTCATTGCGCGACGAGTGCCTGAACACACACTGGTTCTTGTCACTTGAAGACGCACGTGAAAAGATTGAATCTTGGAGATGTGACTACAATCATTTCCGACCGCACTCGTCGCTGGCTGATAGCACGCCAGCGCTGTTTGCGGCAGCCGCACGAGCAACCCAAAAGGCGCCGATTTCTCTAACTTAGGGCGCTACAAATGCGGGGATGGGGTCAACTACGCATTAGCTATCTCCGACCTATCCGACAAGTAGCAGGGAGAAAGTCAGTCAGTGAGCCTGCCCTTATGCTCCAAGACGAATCACTCTATTGGCAATTTCTAGAGATTCCTTCCTATGCGTAACCATGACTCTAGTGATATTCAGTGCGGCTATAGTCCGGTGAATTTTCTTCTCTGTCTCGATATCAACATGCGATGTGGCTTCGTCCAGGAAAAGAATTCGTGGCCGCCGGTACAAGGCCCTTGCCAGCAGGACACGTTGCTTCTGTCCGCCAGAAAGCGCGGCTCCCATATCGCCAACGAGTGATGCGAATCTCATCGGCATGGATTCAATATCCTTCAGAATCCCAGCGAGCTCCGCGCATTCCTTCGCTCTACTTTCGTCGGGCTCTGCATCAAAGAAGGCGATGTTATCAAGGAGCGACCCGGTCAGGAGACAATCTTCTTGCATGACCGCCGCCACTTGCTTTCGATAACTTGCGACATTTCGATCTGTTATCACCTGGCCGTCGACCTCAACAACACCTTCTTCGGGTGAGAACAGCCCCATGAGAATCTTTAGAAGCGTAGTCTTTCCGAACCCCGATGGGGCAACAATAGCAACGCACTCCCCTTCATTTATGGCAACCGACACGCCATCCAGGACATAGCTCTCTGTAGGGGCATAGCGAAACTTTAGACCGTGCGCCTTAATCTCACCGGAAGTCACCGCCATTGGCGCCTCCTCGCTGGCAAGCGAGACTTCCTTGTTTGTGAGTGCGATGTCTGAAAGCCGCTCAAGGTGCACATCGAGCATTCGAAAATCAAGCGCCTTATCAACCAAGGCAATTGCGCGAGTTGTGAACTGAGACTTATAAGATAGGAATGCCACCAACATTCCGACCGTTAGATCATTGGCGATCACCATTCCCGCACCAAGCCACAAGACGACAACGTTCTCAATTGCAAACATTGTGCGCTGTGCAACGGTTTGCCATTCTGAGATCGACGCTGAGTGAATGCTGGCCTGAATGCTCTCAGCTGCTTTGTTTTGCCAGTTCATTTCTCGCGTGCTTTCCCCGGAGAAGCTCTTAATGGCCAAGATCCCCCTGAGGGTTTCATAGAAATGGGACCTTTCATTCGCTCCCTTGATTAGCGCTTGATGGGCAGCGAATCGTTGTGGGCCATAGAATGTCGCTCGCAAGAACCCATAGGCCACCAAAGCTACTATTGGCGCAGTCGCCAAAGATGGGGCGTAAACAACCATGACCATTAGGGTTGTAACAGCCATTACTCCATCAATGACGGTTTCGACAATTGTTGATGTAACTGTGTTCTGAACGGCTTCAATTGATCCAAACTTTGATGAAATGTCTCCAAGATGTCTTTTCTCGAAGAATGTCAATGGCAGCCTAACCAAATGATGAAACAACCGATTCGCCCATTCGAACTGCAGCCGCGCCCCAAACTGCATGACCGTAAACGAGCGGATTGCCGATATTGCAATATTTATTAATGCAAATAGCAGAAAAGCGATTGCTATTGTATTGAGCAACGGCGTATCTGACGCCGATATCACATCGTCAATAATGACCTGCGTCAGAATCGGCGCAAGCAACGCAAACGCCTGTATTGCAAACGACAGGAATAGCAAGACTAAAAGAGCGCTCCTCAGCCCTTTAACGCCGTAGAAAAAGTCACTGAAGCGTAGGGCCTGCCGATCTCTAATCCGAGAGAATCCTTCTGTTGGATAGAGCTCTAACGCTACACCCGTAAACTTCTGATTCAGCTCTGCCTGGTTGACTACCCTACGACCAATACTTGGGTCTACGATGGTTGCACGGCCACTGTTGAATTTCTCAAGAACGACAAAATGATCCATGCCCCAATGAAGAATGCATGGGGTGGATAGCCGACCAAGCGCCGGCATCTCCAATCGGAGGGGTCTAGCTCCGAGCTTTAGCGACCTGGCCATATCAATTACTTGGCTCAGCGTAGCCCCACGCATTGACATTCCGATCCTAGCTCGCAGCGATGACATATCGCTTTCATGTCCGTGATATCCAGCGACCATTGCAAGACACGCCAGGGCACATTCAGCATTCTCGCTTTGGAGCACTACCGGCACCGACTTCCGGAATGTCAGTGCAGGACTGATTCTGAACTGATATGTCATGGTCATTGACCTGCGGCGAGCAATGGATCAAAGATCCACTGAAAGATTCTTTTCTTCTCCTGAGTGATCTTCGCCTTGAAGGTCATGCCTCGACGCAGTTGGATGCTTGTCCCGTATGCTTCAATCCTTTCCTCTGAGAGGGCAGCAATCACCCTGTAAGCAGGGTCTGAAAGTCTGATGGGGCCCTTCTGATCTTCTGGGGGGATAATTGTTTTACTTACAGACTCAATTGACGCGTGGTGCTGACCGTACTTTTGATATGGATACGCGTCGTAGCGGATCAGCAGCGGCATGCCCTCACGTAAAAATCCAGCGGCCCGGGAAGGAACCACGAGCTCCGCACGCAACTCGGCTCCGGCGGGAATGATCGTTACGATGAGCTCACCAATCGACACTGAACTTCCAACAGCAGACACAATGGCTGTAACAGTTCCGGCTATTGGAGATGAAATAGTGGCGTCTTGCTGTTCAAATGCGTCGACTAGTTGTCGATCGACAATCTGAGCCTGAGCCTCTAGATCGGCTGCTTGAAGATCGGAATTCATGGGTAGTGCTCTAAGATCATCTAAGGCAGCGTGCAGGGCAATCGTTGCCCCTTCCGTCTGCTGTTGAATGTCTAGAGCCTGTGATTTGGCATCAAGTAGCTGCGACCGGGCCGACTCCATATCAATCTGAGATATCAGACCCGTTTTTCTGAGCTCTGATTTTCTATCAAAGTCGGCCTGCGCAATCTGTATCTTGTCAGCATTGAGTTGAAAGCGTTCCTTGAGTCGAACTAGTTCGCGTCGATAACCTTCAATGCTTCTTTCAAGCTTAGATCGCTCATAGGCGGCTAGGGCGCGAACTGAGGCCACCCTCTCAAGGAGTTGCCGTTTTCGGCTCTCCAAATTTTGTACGTTAAAGGAATCAATGTCGGAGACAATTCGAGAGGAGCGCTGACTAGCAAGCGCAACAATTGGCTGACCCGGCGACACCGCCTCACCCTCTTTTACAAGTATGTCGGTAATTACGCCGCTGCGATTGCTTTTGATCTCTGCCGCCTGGGGCCAGTACTCGACCCAACCTACAGCGTCTACCCGTCGAGTTACCGAACCGAAGATGGAAAGGGCAACTAGGAGCAGTAAACTAATCGCCGTTCCAATCGTAAGCTTCTTGATCGAGTTGGGGGTCGGAAGAAGCACGTCTCCGAAAAGTTGAGACCTCTTGCTTTCCAGAGCCTCAGGCCGGAAAAGCGGCATGCTTCTAGGCAGTTCTTTCATCGCCGGCCCCGTAAACATCGGTGGCCGCACCACATGGAAGTGCGCGGCCACCAGAACTGCAAGTGTCGTCAGCCTTTGGACAGGCAGCTGCTAGTTACTTCGCGCAGATCTCAAACACCGGGAATGCTTCGCTGTCTCCGGGCGACGACATCTGGAGCTCTATTGCATCAAAATCTTTCGTGGTGGTTAGAAAGGCATACTCGGGATTGTTTGTCGATCTAAAGCAGTTGCGGCAAATCGTTCCATAGATCTGACCGGACTCCTGAAGCGATCCTTGCAGAAAAGTTGAGACCGAAATTTCGATGACGCTATTGTTGTCAAAGCCGGGGTCGTTGAAAACAGCGCCAGCGCCAGACCCTGCAGGAAAGACGACACCACCCTGCGCCGTCCCCCGCAACGTTACATTACCCACTGCAGTCGTAGTGATGTCGGCGGCAGAACCAAAATTCCGATCAATAGCCAGCTCTTTGTTGGACACTTCGCACCCAAAGCATGTGGCAGAGACGGACGCCGTAGAAGTAGCACCGCCTCCACCGATCGGACTGCAAATAGCACTGCCACCATCGCCTCCGCCTCCGCCTCCGCCAGAACAGCCCGCAAAAATGCCGACAACAAGGGCCAAGAATACGCGTTTCATGTTACTCACCTGTAATTCTGCAGACATGTTAAGCATCAACTGACGAAATCTTTCCAAGTTTTAGCGACTCAAGTGGAATAACTACTTCCGCCCTCTTCTCCATCTTTGGCAAATCCTTGGCAGGGCACCCCAGCTCCATCACGTCGAATGTTGAAAAACCACGCATCCAAAGGTTCATTTTGTCCTGGTCAAGTTCAATGCGACCGTCCTGCTTAATATGCCCAATCGTATTTCTATCATCATCAAGCATCACGGTGCATTTGCCGATCCGACCGTCGGCGCGAATCATCAGAGAATTTGGCTTTGATGCGTAGCAGATATAGCCGCCGAAACCTGGCGTATTACCTTTGTCTGCCTCCGTCATTGTTTGAATCGCCTCAATCTCTGTGGTTGAACCTTGAATTACCTCAGCGTTTAAGTTGGACGCCCCGTCTGTTGAATAGTCTTGCCGTGCGCTTTCCGGTCCGTCCAAAACAGACGTTACACGGAAGCCAAGTGCTCGCAGCGATGTCGACCATTCTCCGACTCGTTTTGCGGCCTGCTCAACATGTACCTTTTTTATACTAGAGGCATTTGGTCCGCCAAGATTCTCGATTGTTTTGAAAAATATTGAGAATCTAGAGTCCCCCGAGAACTCGTCCTTGATTCTGTCAACCAGTACGGCCATTGAATCAAGATTATCTGTAGTTAGGTGCAGCCGAAGCATTATCTCAAACTTGATATCTAGCTTCTTTGCGTCGATTAAATTATTCCAAATGACGTCAAATGTTCCCCCACCGTCAATGTATTTCCTAGTGGCATTGTGTTCCACACCGAAACCATCAAGGCTCACTTGATAGAATGTTTGATTGCTTGCAGCCAAGCGCTCAATGACCTTCTTCCTCAACAAATAGCCATTGGTGGTAACGCTTCCGGATAGATGCTTTAACTCTCCTCTTTGTAAGGCGTCGCGAGCGAATTCACTTATCTCGTACATCACGTCTGCAGCCAATAGAGGCTCCCCACCAAACCATGATATCTGCAATGCTTCAAGGGAATTTCTTTCTATGCGCGCGCGAATTAGATTTTTGATTGCACCAATTATCGCGGACTTCATTTTTCCAATTGCAAAGTCTTCGTAGCAGTAAGTGCAACGAAAATTACACTTCTCCGTCGGGAAGATAATCAGCTCCATAATCTTCGGATGGAGCGCATTTCGTAGATTTTGCTGAGGAGTCATGAGTTCTGTTGGATAAATGGCGAAGGCCCCGAAGGGCCTTCGCTTGTGAGAGATGCTTAGGAGATATTCAGCGCATTAACCCTGCGGACAAGCTGCGTTAACACACCCGACATTGCGACCGACGTTGATGCAATTGATGTTGTTGTCGCAGCTAATGTTGGCGCACTGCGTATTCGCGCAGGCCCCATTGACATCCACACAGAATGCGTCAACGGATTCCGTTCTTGGCCCAAAAGCAAGGCTGCCGCCGCTTACCAGTTCGGAGAGCCGGGCGTCACCGATTTCATAAAGTCCCAAATCATCGTGGGTGAAGATTACTAAGTCCCTTTTCATAACCATGACTCTCCTTTGACCATTTGCCGTTCCATCCAACCCAAAAGCTCTTTATGTTCAGTAACTGCTCCACCACCTTCCCTAGCAGGCGTCGTTCGAGCAGCCAACATTTCCAATGACGATGCAGTTGGCATTCCGCGAACAATTGCCATTGACGCAGCTAGCGTTGTTACAAATTTTATTCAATGTGTCACAGTGATAATTTGCCTCTGTGGTTGCAGGAGCTAAGCTGCCACCCATCACAACCTCCAGAAGGTCTGGTCTCTGGATTGTGTAAAAGCCGAATTCGTCGAAGTCGGCAAGTAACGTTTTATTCTTCATGTCGGGGCTCCAGAGCTCTGCATTAAGAGCAACTTAGGTTGACACTCAAACAACCAAGGTTGTCGGCGTCTACGATGCAAACCGAGTTTCCTGGCCCAGGCGGATCTAATGGACAGATCAGATTTGTGAATGTCTGGCCTCTCTCTCGGTAATCACCCCCGACTACTAGGGCGAAAAGAAGGGGGTCACGAATTTGTGCGAGCCCATATTCATCGACCTCAGCAATCACGCCGAAACTAACCCTTGCAGTTGGCATTTGGGCATCCGCATTGAGCGTTAGGCATGGGTGGGCAGACCGCATTCCGGTCGGGTATCCGGGGGGCTGCAACTGTGTACTCGCCGACTACCACGCAAATTTCGTTGTACGGGCAGTTGTCATTGCAGCAGCCTACGTTGTTGCAGCAAGAGTTCCCGTCAGCCGTAGTTGTTTCTAAGTGTCCCGCGCTGACAAGATCCGTCAACTGCAGATCATTAATTTCGTAGAAGCCGTAATCATCGAAGTTGACACTGAAGCTGCTTTTCTTTTCAGACACAAATCCCCCTATATCACGCTTGTCGGCGAACTCCCGTTCGCTGACGCCGAAATCAATTCACCTGGACTACCCCGCGGATTGTGAAAAGCGTCGCATGGACAGCTCTCCAGCACCCCCCTTTATTAGCAGCACACTTACATTGAGCGGTGCTATTTGTGCGATATGTCTTACAGAATGTTGCGACATTACCCTAGTGGAAATCGGCCCGCAAGAGGATTTCTCATTGGAAGATGCCGGGAAACCACCCAGATGCTAGCTCTGGAAATATGACCCTGAGCACTAGGATCATTCGCACTTTCAAGGTCCGCAATCGGCTGACAATCACAGTCAGTTGGTAGAGGGCCTTCTCCTGGCGCTTCTCGCAGAGCAGGCCACAGCCCGCGAACGCAACTTCACTAGCGCCTACTTTCACCGCTTCGCCCGAATCTGAGCATCAGAACGGTGTGGATCTAGTCCCATGGGCAAGGAGACTGGCCGCCAAACCGCTTCGCTTCCCCTAGATGCAGGTTCTCCGATCTCAGATTGTTGCTTGTGGCAAGTGTCCGAACGGACAGTACAAGGCACAGCTCCCATGATGGACGCTAGTAACCTAACTTCTGGAAGAGCTCGGTGGCAGCAATGGGGATTTCGTCGCGAAGCTCCTGTACACGCATTCGCCCCGCAGTATCAGTGTTGATTTGCACGGCCCATTGAGCCAGTTTCGGTAGGGATTTGCATCGAAATTTGAGCCACCTCCCACATCTCCGAAGTCGTTCGCCGACTCGGAGCATCAGGAGTGATCGACATGGCTCAACTAACCTTCATTCGCAGGATGTACTTCCGGGACAAGCTGTCCGTCCGGGAGATTTCGCGTCGCACTGGCTTGTCTCGCAACACGATCGACAAGTACATCAAGTCCGGCACACTGGTGCCGAGCTATCCCAAGCGCCACAGCAGTAGCGCGCTGGACCCGTTCGCCGCCGAGCTGGCGGACGCGCTGGCGGCCAACCAGCGTTCGCCGCGCAAGTACCGCAAGACTCTCAAGCAAGTGCATGCGTCATTCGTGGCGAAGGGCTACGCCGGCAGCTATGACCGCATTGCGGCGTTCGCACGGGTCTGGAAGCAGGCCGAGATGGATCGGGCCAAGGGTGCGGGCAAGGCCTTCGTGCCGCTGACCTTCGCGCCGGGCGAGGCCTTCCAGTTCGACTGGAGTGAGGACTACGCCCGCATCGGCGGCGAGAAAGTGAAGCTGCAGGTCGCGCACTTCAAGCTCAGCCACAGCCGCGCGTTTCTGGTCCGCGCGTACTGGCAGCAGACCCACGAGATGCTGTTCGATGCCCACAACCGCGCCTTTGCCGTGTTCGGCGGAGTGCCCCGGCGCGGCATCTACGACAACATGAAGACCGCCGTCACCAAGGTCGGCAAGGGCAAGCTGCGCGACGTCAATCTGCGCTTCGCGACCATGGTCAGCCACTTCTTGTTCGAAGCCGAGTTCTGCAACCCGGCCTCGGGCTGGGAGAAGGGACAGGTCGAGAAGAATGTGCGGGACGCACGTCATCGCCTCTGGAGCGATGCGCCCGCGATGCCGACGCTGGACGCGCTCAATGCCTGGCTGGAGCAACGCTGCCAGGCGCTGTGGCAGACGCTGCCGCATCCGGAGCTGCCGCAGCGCACGATCGCCGAAGTCCTGCTCGAAGAGCAATCAGAGCTGATGCCGGCTGTGACGCCGTTTGATGGCTTCATCGAGCAGACCAAGCGGGTCACGCCAACCTGCCTGGTGCATGTGGAGCGCAACCGCTACAGCGTGCCGGCCAGCTTCGCCAATCGCCCGGTGAGCGTGCGTCTCTATCACGACCGTGTCGTGGTGGTCGCCGAAGGTCATGCCATTGCCGAGCATGTGCGGCACATCCGCCGCGCCCATGATGGCGGGCGCACGATCTTCGACTGGCACCACTACCTCGGCGCCGTGCAGCGCAAGCCCGGCGCGCTGCGCAACGGCGCGCCGTTCAAGACCATGCCCGAGGCCTTCCGGTCCCTGCAGGGCATTCTGCTGCAGCGCCCCGGCGGCGATCGAGAAATGGTCGAGATCCTGTCGCTGGTGCTGCAGTACGACGAGCAGGCCGTGCTCACGGCCGTCGAGCTGGCGCTGGAGGCCGGCGCGCCCTCCAAGGCGCACATCCTCAATCTGCTCAGCCGCCTGCTCGGCGAAGTGCCGCCGGCGCCGATGGATGCCCCGCCGCGACTGCAGCTGAAGGTGGAGCCCCGAGCCAATGTCGCACGCTACGACGACCTGCGCGAGGTGAGCCATGTCGCATGACGCCCTCATCGCCACCCTCAAGCAGCTGCGCCTGCATGGCATGGCGCAGACCCTTCAGGAACTGGCGCAGCAAGGCGGTCCGCGCTATCACGACGTACTGCCGCTGATGGATCTGCTACTCAAGGCCGAGTCCGCCGAACGCGATGTCCGCTCGATCACTTACCAGCTCAAGTGTGCGCGCTTCCCGCACTACCGCGATCTCAGCAACTTCGACTTTAGCCAGGCGGCCGTCGATGAAGCCCTCGTCCGACAGCTGCATGGCGGCGACTTCATGACCGAGCGCCACAATCTGGTCTTCGTCGGTGGGCCCGGGACCGGCAAGACGCATCTGGCCACCGCGCTCGGCGTGCAGGCCATCCGCCATCTGCGGCGACACGTGCGTTTCTTCTCGACCATCGAGCTGGTCAACGCGCTGGAGCAGGAGAAGGCTGCCGGCAAGCAGGGCCAGCTCGCCAATCGCCTCGCCAACGTCGATCTGGTGGTCCTCGATGAGCTCGGCTACGTCCCGTTCTCACAGGCCGGAGGGGCGCTGCTGTTTCATCTGATCGGCAAGCTCTACGAGCACACCAGCCTAGCCATCACCACCAACCTGAGCTTCGCCGAATGGCCCAGCGTCTTCGGCGACGCCAAGATGACCACGGCCTTGCTCGATCGCCTCACGCACCGCTGCCACATCCTCGAAACCGGCAACGACAGCTACCGCTACCGCCACCACAAGGACATCAAGAAGGAGCGAAACAGAACCGTATCCAGCATCAACTAAGCTAAGCTGCACATCGTTTCGGGTGGCTCACTTCTCCGTGCAAAACCCGGCTCACGGTACAGCGCAAATCCACAATGCATCTTGATGTGAACGTCGCGGCGCGCATCAACGAGCGGGTCGAGACGCTGGACGACGGCCAGCAGGTCTTGCTTATCCGTGCCGTGTGCATCCGGGCAGGGGCCTTCGTCTGAGAGCATCGGCACGATCCGCGCCACCGGCAGCACGACTCGTTCGCACGGCCACGATCTGCACCCGCTCCTGATCGCTGAGCGTTTGCGTCGATGTCGGACACTCGGCCAGCGGACGACGATCGCCATGCAGCAGACCCCGGCCGCATTCCGGCGCTCTAGCGTACGCACGTCGATGCCGACGATTCGCAGACACTCACCGGTCGCCTGCGCCTCTTCGATTCCTATGGCCGTTGCGCGACGCTCTTCCACGCAGATCATTCGTCCGTGTCTCTGCGGTAGAGCACCTCGATTCTCTTGACAGCACCAACAGCACCGCGGCTTTCGCCGGCGCCCTGTCCTTGCGCCGCACCCCAGACCAGACGCAGATCTGCTGCGAGATGATTGCCGTTACCAGCCAGCGGCTGATGGAGTGGGAGGTTGACGCGCCGACGGGCGCGGTGCGGCGTATCGCGAGTAGAATCCGGAGCGGCTCGTTCAGCGAAGCGGCTGCCGCGAGCATGACGGCGGACGCAGACCGGGAAGGTGGAACCGCCCAGAGCGGAGACCAACCATAAGCTCACTGCTTTGGCTGTCGATCATGCCTTACCTTGATGTGCCAGCATGATGTGCCCGAGGACGACGTCCTTCTGCCCCTTGTGGTCGCGGGCATGGCGCGTCTCGAAGTCGCAGGATTTGAAGGCAAGGTCACTGACCGTGAGCGTCGTATTGCCCTTGGGGTTGGTGATGCACCTCAACAGCCGCGCCATTTCTGGCTGCTGGATGGCTCGTTTGAGTCCGTCCAACGTCTCGGGCAAATCGTCCGACGAAGCCACGAGGGCCACCATGAAGCCCACCTCTTCGTCGCGAGCGTAGACCGCGTCTACGAAACGTGACACGCCGTCTTTGCAGTAGGCTAGCCTTGACGCATTGGCACCGAGCAGCGACTTCATCTTCTTGAACTCCAGAACGAATTCTAAAGGTGGATCGATACGATCACTCAGGAAGGTGATGTCAGTCCGCCCCCGCGATTCAAGCACCTGGCGTACTTCATCGATGTCTGCCACGACATGCTCGGGAACGAAGAACCCGAAGATACCGTGCGCCCGCGCAGACTTCTTGAGCGACAGGCCGAAGTACCTGGTGATGTGCGGCTCAGTCTGGCTGAACTCCATGTCGGCCGGAGGACGCTTTTGCAGCCGATGCCAGTGGGCCACTACATATTCCAGCACGCACTCGATGGTGGTCTGTCGGCCGAAGGCCTTGCCCCAGTGCTCATCACTCATCGCCCTGTAGAAACGCGACGAAGCCGGCATCTCTTCAGTGTCCCATCGCGGCGACACGCACCGTCTGCACAATTCGCAAGGCGTCATGGGCCGCGGCGCTGGCCAGCCAGAGTCGCTTGACCATGGGCTTTACGAAGAAATACTCGCCGCCATGGAAGAGCAAGAAGTCGGACGCGACGCTCATGACTTCGCTACCGACCGTGGGGTAGCTGTCCAGGCCGCGTAGCTCACGCATCACCTGCTCGACCTCACGGGGCGTCTGCTTGCGGCGCGAAGACGGTTTCTCGGTCAGGCTGATCCGCACAATGCCAGTTGCTGACGAGTGCCTGGACCTTGGTGGTGACCACTGGACCGCAAAGTTGCCTTGGCCCTTGAGCCGTTTGCGCCACAGCTCAAGTTCACTGCGCAATAACGTCGTGTAGGCCTTGCAATCCGCGTCCGTCGGCGCGTGGTACAGCGACTGGTTCAAGGTTGCCAGCGAGCCGGGCTGCATGCTCGGTACCAGATAGTCGCACGTGTCGTTGACGACCTGGCACTCCGTCGGCGTGAGTTCGAAGTACTCGAAAATCAATTCATCCAGTGCTTTGCGGATCTCCGCAAAGGCGGCCTCTTCGATGCCGTCCTTGCGCGAGCGCGTGGCCGCTAGCAACGTCACGACTTCCTCGATGATGGTCTGGGCGCGAATCGGATCGCGATGGTCCTCAGGCAGCAGGAAGGGCAGCTTCTCGATTTCCTTGAGCTTGACGTGCGGCCGCTCCATCGTCACGGAGAACGCGGTATATACCATCAGGTAGCGGGCGAGCTTGGAACGCAAGTACGCCGCCACGAACTGCATCAACGAAGGGTCGCCCTGCGTGTCGACGATCGCGCCCACCGTCTGAGTGAAGCAAAATGGCTTGTCGGCATAGCAGGCACGGATTTCCAGCGAATTGCTGTCAGCGCCGTCCGGAAAGATCACCCGCACACCATCAAAAGCCTGGCCATCTTTCGAGCCATAGTCGGCGACGGTCTCGTAGCGGTCTGGGAACGGCTCCAGGTCGCGCGAACGTACGAACAAGCGATCACTCGGGAACCTGCTGGCGCCTCGGGCCGTGCTCAGGAAAGCCATATCCTTGAGCGGCCCCGGCAATGACGCGTCCTTGCTGGCGTCTGTGGCATGGAAGCCCTTGCAGATCACGAATCGGGAGCCTTTGGTCGCATGATCCTTGAACGTGCCGCTCAACCGCAACCGTGCGACCAGCGACTCATCAAGCTCGGTCCCCCAGAAGTAGGTCCGAAGTAGTTCCGCATCGTCGGCTACCGCATGGGTGTGGAGCTGCTTGCGGTCGAAGCTGTGCACGGTCAATCGCCCGAACGCGAGGCTGATGTCCGCCTTCGGAACCAGGTACTCGAAGCTCTCGCGCACGGGAATGCGGTCGAAGTCTTTCGTCTCACGACGCGCGCCCACTACAACCGCCGTTGGGTGAACGGCACCGTCGAAGAGTACCAGCCGCATGTCAGCGAAATTGAACACACGCTGCGGTGCCAGCTGACCAAACCAGCTCTTCAGATAAGGGCCGGCATTGGCCGCAGCGAGGCACACGGATGGGAGAATCAGGCACAGGCGCCCGCCGGGCACCAAGGCGTCAGTCGCCCGCTGGGCAAATGCCAGTGCGATCTGGCGCAGCGGCAGCTTCGCTTCTTCATTGCGCTCGCTCCACCAGGTCTCGTACAGCTGTGTGCCATGCGCCTCTTTCGGCTCAAACCACGGCGGGTTGGAAAGCACGATCGTGGCAGATCCTGGCTGTGCGATCGCATTGCGATCATCGAAGAAATCCGCCTCACCATCGCGCGCCAGCACTTCACCGATCAACGGCGGCATCTTCACGTTGCGATCTTCCTGCAGCATGGCGATATCGCTGGGCGTGAGATCTTCCAGCAGTGCCAGGTAGAGGCTGAACGCCGTCACCTTGGTCGCCGCGGCGGAGATGTCGCCGCCGCGAATGCTGGACAGCAACACGCTCCGGCGCTGCTCGTACGACAATGCCCTGGACTGTGCGGCGCGCTTCGCACCGAGCATGCGCCGGTAAGCTGTGGTCAGCAGGATGCCGGAGCCGCACGCACCGTCCAGCACAACCTCCTTCCACGGCTCGTCAATGCCTCGAAACGCTTCGTCGACGGCCAATGCAGCAAGATGCCGGGGGGTGTAGACGGCTCCCTTGCTGCGCTGCGCATCGTTCAGAAACGACTCGTAGATGCCCGACAACAACTCGACCGGTATGTACTTGAAATCGTAGGGCCAGAGCGAGGCCTGTCCATCGCGCAGGCGCGTCTGCAGCAAGAACTCCTTGAGCAGAAGGAACACCCGAGCATCCAAAGTCTTCCAGGCAACGTTGGCGCCGCCTTCGATCTCGAGCAGGTCGCCATTGAAGTCGGCCTTGAGCTTGCGGAAGTACCGGTCCAGCGCCGCGCCGTCCGCGGTCTCGAGCAATTCCAGCAGGCGCTTGGTCTTCCGGCTCTCGCGGTAACGCTGGCCGACGATCTCCCGGTCCTCTAGGTAGGAGACGAAGATGCATTTTCCCAGCAGCAGCTGGGCTTGTTCCATCGATAGCTTCAGCGCCTCCAGCAGCTCAACCGCGGCCGACAGGTTGTCTAGCATGACGCGGTCGACGCGGTAGCGACGATCGAACCAATTCGGTAGCCGTGCATGGATGTCGCCACTGGCCACATCCGCTGCTGAGAACTTGCCGTCCGTGCGCGCATCAGTCAGAGACAGCGGCCGCTCCGGCGGCAGCAGTCGCGGTGCCGGGTAGGCCGTGGCTTGATCGCCGCTAACCACGATCAGGATGGAGACCAAGTTCTGGTTCCAGATCTTGCGACGCACTTCGCTGATGAAGTGCGGGTCCATCACCTGCTTCGACGTGGGCTCAATGAAGCAAACCGCTGGCACACGATCCACCTCGAACACCGCCGACGACCGAACGTCGCCGCTGCGGCGCAGCAGCAGGTCGATCTCGCGAGCATAGGGGTGATCAGGACGCACGTCTTGCGTCGAGCGATGGACAACTCCGATTGAGCCGTCGTAGCCCAGCGACTGCAACCAGCGATTGATGTGGGTGTCCATTTCTAAGGCAAGCATACCATTCCAGTTCTGCACTAGCAATTAAATTGCGTATAACAACGAGAACACGTACCCTACGCAGATGGATTGGTTACGAATAATGCGTTGCGATGGACGTTGAGAAGCTCGGATTTGCTCAGCGCCAGCGCTTGACCTACATAGAATCGGTCGCGTACTGGGAGGGCCGAATTGATCGGCCGCGGGTAGTCGGCGAGTTCAACGTGAGTGAGAACCACGTCACCAAGGACTTCCGGCTCTACAAGGACGCTTTTCCCGGGAACATCCAGTACGACGAAATCTCTCGCGCCTACCGTCCTAGCCCGAAGTTCAAGCCGAGGATTGGCCGCGGCTCGCCTGAGGAGTACCTGTCTCTGCTACGCGCACAGGCCGAGCGTCGTGATGGCAGCCTATTGCCCTCGATGGCCAGCGCGGTAGTGTCTGATGCCGTGCCGCCACCCAGAGGAAAGCTAGAGGCGACGGTGCTTAACGCTATTACGCGCGCGATCTCATCCGGCACGGGGCTGGCGATCAACTACCAGTCCAAGAATCGCCCCGAACCAGCGGCGCGCCGCGTGTGGCCACACGCGCTGTTGTTCAGTGGAACCCGCTGGCACGCAAGGGCTTACGACGAAGAGCGACACGCCTTTATAGATCTCGTGCTTCAACGAATTCTCAAGGTGAAGCCCATAGACGAAGAGTCTGTAGCTGATGCGACAGAGGACGCCGACTGGAGCAACTGGGTAACCCTGGACGTGATTCCCAGACGGTCTCTATCCGCCAGCCAGGCCGAAGCCGTAGCCAGAGAATTCGGGATGACGCCGGTTGGCCGAGGATGGGTCTGGAGCGTGCGCGTTCGTAAGTGCTTGGCTGGCTACTTCATCTACCTGCACCGACTCGACGTCAAGGACGACGTCAAGCGATTGATTGAGCTCAAGGACCCGACTCTAGCGCTGAGGTACCTGGAGCAGCAGTGAGGGCATCCATCGAAGACAGAGTCGCCACATCAACCGGCCGTTCGATCAGATTCAAGCGCATGGCGGGAGTCTTGCCGTCTTCGCCGACCAGCGCGTAGTTGTAGTACGCCCGGAAGATCTGCAGAACCTGCTGGGGGACCTTGGGGCGGTAAGCGGCGTAACCATGCCACGCCCGGCGCGCGCAATTCGCCGTCGCAATGGGGCGTTCCAGATTCGATAGGCGTCGACGTACCTGCATGAAGAAGCGATCGACGCCGCGCAACGAGGCCAGCCTGTAGAGCCGGGCCAGATGCTCAACGTCGTAGTCGTTGAAATCAGTTAAATACCTGATGGCCTTGCTCGGATCGGCCATGTCGACCAGCGGATAGTCAAACCACGGGTTGTCGTGGCGTGTGGCCTGAAATGCCTGGAGGTGATTGGCCACGAAACGGGTTCTCAGCGATTCGGCATCGCCCGAGGCTGACGCCTTGGCGAAATTCTCGAGTTCCCGATTGGCATGGGCAATCCGGAGTTTCTTCTTGTCGACGGTAAGTTCCCTGGCGTTGCCGCGCAGAACAAAGACGTCCGCACGCCGCGCCTTGATCGCGTCGACAAAGGCCGCCAGGCAGGCGCTGTCCAAACCTGGATCGCGGTCCAGAAAAAACCGGGCTGGCTCGACACCGGCGAGCAGTTTTTTCAGGTGGAAGAACATGCCGTACTGCATGGCCCCCAGATGCACCTGCATCCCCAAGGGTGGCGGCTTGCTCTCGGCGCCCGGCACCATCGAGTTCAGAACAGACTCCGCATCGACTCCTTCGATGGAATTGACTTGCTCGCAGTCTTTTCTGAGCCGGAGTCGCGCATGAAGCCGATAGGCCCGCGCCAGCATGTAGTCACCGCAAGCGATCGCTTCCGCTTCCACATCTTCTGGATCACACGCCGCATCGAAGTTGAGCTGCATGGCCAGCACATAGCCGGTAACGTTCTCCACGGCACCGACTGCACCCAGTGTCGTGTACAGTCTGTCTAGTTGGCTGCCCAAGTTGATCAGATGGTCTTGTCGATCGACGCTGACATAGGCGCGCTTCGGGCAGACCGCGCCGGACGTCAGTTGTGCTTCGTGCCGGGATGCGAACTGTAAGGAGGCCTCCGCCAGATATGAGAGCTTTCCATAGAGGGTAGCTGGGTTCAGTCCAGCACCTCGCAAATCCGCCGCATGGGCACCTTGCTCACCACCAGGCTTAGCACTTCCCGGTTCAGCTCCGGGCGCTGCTGCTTGCGGACCGGCGCGCCACATGAAAACGTGCTGTCGCAGGTCTTGCATCGGTAGCGGGGCTCACCGGCGCGCGTTCTGCCGTGTGCGTAGTAGAGGCGCCGGTGTTGCCCGACAGGCTGCCCGAACGAGAGGCGCCCTTGATTCGAGCAAGAGGCAGTGACCATGCGAGACTGCGCGAGGTCAAGACGCTCGACCTCCTGCGCAATCGCTGCATTGCTGTAGATCACAGTGCTATGGCTGCTCGAACACGACCAGCTCGGGCCCATGCTTGCGCACGACGACCGCGCCTGCCAGCTTGTCGTACCAGCCTTGCTTTCGTCGAAGTCCAACCCAGATGATGCCGACAAAGAGCGATAGGGAAGCGAGATAATAGCCAACGTACCGAACGACAAGCTGTGCGACGGACGACGCTTGTCCGGTGCGTAAGTCCACGATGCGCGCGTAGATCGCCATCTTGCCGGGCGTAGTCTGCTTTGCTACCCAAAACGCGTTGACTGCAACCTCGGGAAAGACCCGCGAGAGCAGAAAATCTGCCGGACCCCTGATAAAGCCTTGGTTGACCCAGTACGGCGACCCGCAGATGGTTGTGAGAAGGGGCCACGTGACGACGCTCAGCAGCAAGGTGTCGATCAAGGCCGCGTCGACTCTTGGCCAGAAGCCCACGTTCACCAATTCAGAATCCGTCATCGCGTTCGGTCGGTTTGATGCGTAGCTACTAGTCTACATATCAGGGCCTGCTAGGTAGTCACCACATTCGACGAAGATTTCCAGGCGTCGGTCGATCAGGATGGGATCGTGCACGGGCTGGCGGCAGGCGCTTCTGGGACGGCGGCCATCGCACGGGACTCGCAAACGCTCATCTCGGACGCCCATGATCGCGCGCTACAGGACTTTGGGGGGCATCGCTGCTCTTCGGTCTCTCGGACGATCGAACGGCGAATGTCGCGGCGCTGCGGGGCTTTGCCTTCAGTTACGCTAGAGCGCTGCAGGCTGCCGATGCGAACCTTGAAGACTTCGCACGAGACTAATTCGCAAAGGCGTCAGAAGCCTTCCCGCTGCCCGACCTTGCGACGCTCGACCTGAGCCTGACCTAAGGTCAGAGTCATTGCTTCAGGTGACTAGCCTGTAGTTTCTGGCACTGACCGGGCCGATTCCCCAGATGCCCACCGTAGGACGTCAACCTGTCCAAACGGACAGGTTGACAGTTGTCGATTCCGAGCAGAAGCTGATTCGGGGAGTAAATCAGCCGACTGAGTTATTGGGCTGGTAGGGGGGTGTCATGGATCCGTTGTTCTTTCATCTGGAGTGGGATGTCCTCGTCGAAGTCCTCTTCGCGATCATCGTCCTCTCGTTTTTCGTCGAGCGTTCCCTGTCGCTTATCTTCGAGCACCGGATCTATATTCGCTTCGCCAAGGATCTCGGGCTCAAAGAGCCCATCGCATTAGTCGCCTCGGTTGTCGTGGCGCGCTACTGCGAGTTCGACGCCCTGTCGATCCTGCTCCGGCGCGAAGAGAACGACCTGCTCGGCTATGTCGTAACAGGCGCGGTCATTGCCGGCGGCAGCAAGGCCTCCATCAAGCTCTTCCACGACGTATTCAAGGCCAAGAGCAGCACCTACGACAAGGTGAAGCAACTCGAGGCGGCGGGCCACTCCACAGACGAGGCGGTGGAGATCGCCACCTCCCACAAGCGCCCTCAGGAATAGGCCATGCATCGCGGGGTGCTGGGGGCGCTCTTGACGCTGGCGTGGTCGTCGACCCAGGCCGACTACCTGGAAGTTCGCCGCGTCACGAGTATCTACGAATCAGCTGATCGCGGCTCCGAGGTGCTAGCCGTGGTCGGTCGCGGAGGCGAAGACGACTCCGGCATCTTGCTGGTCGACCAAGAGCAGCCCCGCGAGGGCGGATACCTGAGAGTCAGGCTCCCGAATGGCCCGGGGTACGGCTACGTCTACCGGACCTCCGGTCGGCTCTACAAGGACTTCAAGGGTCGATTCACGCCCTATGACCGGGCGGACTACAAGCATTGGATCGACGCCGATCGAGACTGTGAAAACACCCGTGACGAAGTCCTGGTTCGCGATGCGACGGGGCCGGTCAAGCAGTCGAAGATCGGAAGCCGCTGCAAAGTCACCGCCGGTGCATGGAATGACCCTTATACCGGCGCCGTCTTTACTGATGCATCAAAGCTGGACGTCGACCACATGGTGCCGCTGAAGAACGCGCACATGTCGGGCGCATGGGCCTGGTCGGCCAAACGTAAGCAGGACTACGCCAACTTCTTGGAGGACCCGGTCCATCTGCTGCCGGTGTCCGCAAGTGAAAACCGCAAGAAGGGCGATAAAGGCCCCGACCGCTACCTGCCGCCGAACGAGGCCCATCACTGCCAGTACGTCCAGAACTGGCTGCATATCAAGTACGAGTGGGGTCTCGATGTGCCTCCCGCGGAACAGGCGCGGATCGAGAGCGTACTGAGTGCGTGTGAGGAGGAGTAGGTGACTCAGCGCAACTCGAAGCACACGAAGTATGGCGGCGAGTACGCTGGCTTTCGCCCTATAGGCGAAGTATGTGGAGCCGTTCGCTCGCCTGGAGATTCGACTGAATCTGCCTGCATCACTCTCGATGCCGCTCAGGTAACTGATTGCCAACAAAACTGCCATCAGGACGTGAATCGCCCACTACCGGGACGTCTGCGGTAGTCAGCCTCTCATCCCACCATCTTCCACGGGAGCCGACCCCATGGCTTGCAAGCTTCGCAGTGAGCATGACAGTGACGACGCGCAGTGGTTCGACCTGACCCGAGGCACCGAATACTGCGTCGTGATCTTCGCGTGGGAGGTGGACAAAGGAACGCAGGTCAAGAGCGAAGGAGTAATCGAGTTCGGAAACGAAATCTGGCAGGGGCAGTTCAAGGACGGTGGCTTGGTCGAGGGGGCCTTCAAAGGCGTGAAGCTGCGTGTCGAACGTTCGAGGAGCTCCGACATCATTCTGCTTGCAACCTCCAAGCGCGACATGCACGTGACTTTGGAGCTGCGCCCCCCCGGAACCTACGGGCAGTCAAGTCAAATTGGCGATGCATACCAGACTATTTCGCGAAAAGGCACCTTGGCGAAGCGGATCTCGTTGACCACGATGTACTGCAAGGCATGAACGTGCGTCTTGCCGTACTGATGTCGATTTCCAGCGTGCTCTGCGCCTTCGCATCGTCCGTCTCTGCTCGAGAGTTTGAATCGTCTCGCGAAGCACTGGAGTACATGTCGCCACTTCTCGACCAGTGTTCCGGACAGTCACTGGCCCGTCTGCAAAGTTGCCTGGCCATCCCCGGCAAAACGCCGTTTACCTGCTTTGACGAGATCGCAGAGACGGGCCTCAAGGTTGATGATCCTAGGGAGGCGACTAACACCCAAGCCTTCAACCAGTCTGTGGCTGACAGCGGCCCCCAGGGCAAGCTGACTGAGACAGGCCTGAAGGATGTGCGCCAGCTGGTTGGGGCTGTGGCGGCCGACTCTCCGATTCCTGCGCTCAACGGCACCTTGGACAGCTTCTTGCCAACACTATTGCCCACCCTCTTGCAGCCGTTTGGCGATCTTGAGGAGCCTCAGACTGCCGGCTTCTCGATGACCCTGCCACGGTTCCTGTGGATGCAGGCCCGCGTCGGCGGTTTCGTCAATCCAGTCCCCAAGATCAATGCTGCTCTCGAAGGAGCCCTGCGTAGCAGAGGCCAACTTGAGCTGGGCCCTCGCGCTACGGAGCTCGACCCCGGAGACGACTATTACGTCACGGCGGATATCACCTTTCTGGGGTCTTGGTTCGGGCGCGAGTACTCGGATCACCGAAATGCTCTGTCGCGACTGAGCCGCACGGCCATCGTCGGCCGGGATGTCGGCGACCAGTCGTTTGACAGTGCTGTCTATCGGAATGTCGGTGTGACGTTGGGCGAGGATGGCTATTCCGACTCAGAGAGCCAGAAGGCCGCTGCCTGCGCCGCCGACATCTACAACCGCATTGCAACCAAGGAGCAGGTGAGATTCGATGCGGTCGACGTCAACGAGTTTTGGCGCTTCGTCAACAACCAGCCGCAGCTGATCTTCAGCTACCGGCGACTGCACCGAGACGAGGTCGTTGGTGCGGATGCCACCACCTATCGCGTTCGCCTGACCTCGGGTCTGCTCAACAATGTCACGTCGTTGATCCTGCTTCCCGGGTGCAAGCGCGGACTAGGTGGCGACGGCTGTCCAAAACTGTATCAGAACCTACGGCGCTGGCCGACCATGACCCATGGGCTTGGAATGTCCGCGTACTACGAATGGGGCAATCTCGCCGACATCCGCGTGCCGCTGCCACTGCTTCCCGCCGACGGTGTCCCCGGCCTGCCGCTGCCCTTGCCCGGTCTTCCAGTCGCGCTGGATGGCAACGATTTCTTCGTCAGCGGTGGAGACTTCAGGCGATTTGGCTGGACCATCGGCGGCTCCCTGCAGGATCCGAAGCTAGGGGAAAACCCCACTTCGATTCGTCTGGATGGTGGCGTCGACTATTACCGGTACGACAACGACCCGGCCCGTCTGGATCACCACGTGGCGCGCGTCACGCTGACCTACCGGCGCGGTCGATTCAGCATCCCCCTTCATTTGATGTATCGCACCAAGACCGAGTTCGAGGCAGATCTTGGTAACGACGTCGTGCTTGGCCTCGGCACTCAGTTCGCGCTCACGCAGTGGTGATGCCATGCCCGACCAGTCGCAAACTCCTTGGACCGACCAGATCACCCGCGTCGTCTCGCTCGCCTCTCTGATGATGGGAGGATTGGCCGCCTGGTACGCGATCCCGCTGGATCGCGACCTCAAACGGCTCGAGATCAGCGCACAGCATATGGCCGCTGAAACTGTCCGGCTGGACAATGCCCTGAAAGTTTCAGGTGCCGAACTTCAACGGCTCACAAGCGCGCGCGATTTCAGCATGACGCTGTATCAGGAGGTGAAGGCGGTGCTAGCCAAGTCGTCAATTACCCCGCGGGAGGAGGAGGCCGTTCGCGTCCTGGTCGACTCTCTGGGTGAGGATCCGTTCCGTTGGAGGCTGCTGGCGGCGCTAGCCGTCGCTGCTAACGATGCAGGTGTGAGGGAGAAGGCCGAGGTCACAGCCACATTCTTCAAGGACGAAGAACAGGTACAGATGAAGGAGCAGACGGCGATGAATGTCAGCACCGCTGCGGTCACCACTCACGTGAAACCCTATCACTCGATGAGGGTAGATCTCTTTTATTGCACTAACCGTGAGGCAACAACCAAATCGCTGGCCTTACGAGCCCTAGCTTCCAGGGGAGATGTCGCAGGTGTATGGCGGATCCGCGCGCTGCCTGAGGAGATCAATGGCCGCCCTGGCTACGGGGTTAGAACGAACGTAATCCGCTACAACGGCGACGAAGCGCTAGCTGCCATGGCACTGATGAAAGATCTGAGCGTGGCGATCGGCGTCGAGGGCTTAAGGGTGGCGGAGATAGCATCGCCCACCCCGAACTACCTTAGCGTTTTCTTCTGCGGCTGAGAGCTGCCTCGAATCTGTTCCAACCATATCGCTCATTTCAAATGTGGGATTTCGAGCTAGTGTGCTGCTGGATCAAGGCGGCGTCATGACCAAGGACATCTTCATGAGTTGGCATTCGGCTACTCCTCTGTCGCGAAGTGCGATCACGCCATTCTCGAGTTGACCAGGAGCGGACTTCAGTGAGTGCCAATGCCCCACCACTGTATAAGACATTGAACCGGTTGTTCGCTTCCGTCTTTTGGCCCGCGGCGGCAGGAAACGTCTTTTGGGCGATATGGTCGCTGATCGTAGATCCGCCTAGTGCGCTGGGCAACGACGAATATGCATCCAGTCTGGTCGTCATGTCGGCACTCACGATCTACCTCACCGCGAACTGGGTCCTGGACTTTGGCAGTGAACAGCAAGTTGTAACGAGCCCTTGGTACTGGGTGGCTCAGACGACGCATGTGATGACTATGGTCGCGGTGTCTATGGCCGCAACGCTGAGGTTCGATTGGATTGCCCCGGCCAGCGCAGTATTTTTCCTTGTCAATGTCATGGGCCATGGCAGTGGCCTTTGGTCCCCTCGGGATGGCAACGTGCGGGCGCATGTCGCTCTGCATGGAACTGCAGCAATCGCGTGCTTGATTGCCGTGTATGCGCAGCAGGTCGCCATCATCCCGATCACCTATGGGCTGGTACTCGCACTCTGGATCTATTTGAGGCGAGATCCGCTTTCAAAGAGCTTCTCGCGTCGAGTTTAGGGCGCCGACTAGGCCCTTTTGATACCAGTGTTGGAGAGTGAGGCTCCCCCGGCGCCTCGCCCCCGCCGACATACGCGCCGCAGTGGCGGCGTGTAGAAAGTTGCGGGCCCCAGCTCAAGTTCCAAGCGTCTTGGCGAGTTGTGATGACAGCGGCCCATCGCGCGACATCATCGTTAGCGGTCATTCTGCACTCCTAAGACCGCCTTCAGATCTTGGCGCTTCTGGCCATCGACGTGATCAACCTCTCGGTTGTGAGCAACGCGGGCGACGAAGGTCCTCAAGGAGCACTCGTCCCGCCACGTAGGTAGCGTGCGCTGCGACCCAAGGCTCTCCGGGGATGGGCCGCCTAGCGCACTCATAGACTCTGACCTCTGCTCTAACTCGTGTGTCCTGGAATGTTCGTCACCTGAGGATCACAGCTCAAGGTACAGTTTTGTAACGTGTCTTTGACCAAGAAGGACAAGAGTGCCAACTGGCCGAGCGTGTTGAAGTGACGGATCGTTACACTGCGCTTGTCGTCAGAGACGCGCGGCATTCCAAGCTGATTCCTGGGGTCGCAGGCAAATGCGGCGAGAAACTCGAAATTCGGGGGGGTCTCTGGCCCGAATGTGTAAGTTAGTAGCGATGGTCCGTCCTCAATATGGAGCAAGTTCGGCGTGAAGCTATAGAAGTATTTTCCATCGCCGGTGTTACCACCTGACTCGACCAGGCTTACCGCGAGCAGAATTGTCACTTCGTTAGTCATATCCTTCTCCTTTGTTGGCTGCTGTAAGGTGCTCGCCAGTAGCCGACTGACGAGACAGTGAGTCCTTGATTACAATTTGTGCGTCTGCAATGCGCCTATCCGACAGACTGGCGCCTAGCGGTATCGAGGTCGTCAGTGCCTCCCCCCAAATGCGGCGTGCTGTGGAGACGTCGCCTAATGCGGCCCGAAGCTGACCGAGAGTGGCCTGCGCACGCAACCAAGCGCCAAAGACGTCGACGTCAGTAGGGGCGTCAGTTCGCTGTGCTACGAGCACCTTTGTTGCGTTCTCGGCATACCTTGCAGCTTCGTCCAACCGACCTTCCGCAATCAGGAGGTTGGCACGAACCGTGTCAAGCACGGATTGAGTACGTGCAATCGACTGGACCGGTCCGCTACTCGGCACTAAACGCTCCGCTGCTCTCACGTCGCGCCATGCCTCTTCCAGTTTCCCGCCCTGAAGTTCATGGCCGGCCCGCTGAACGTACGCGTGAAAGTGTGAGAACGCCCACAAGGCGTTTCCCGGATCCACCTGCGCAGCCGCCCCCAGGTCGCGAATGGCCAAGGCGTCGTAATGCAGCGCTTGGGTTGGACTCAGCGCGATAGCCAAGTCGCCAGCCACCCCGTATGCCAGCCCCCGCCGGAACAGCCATTGAGTACTGACCGGATCCGAGCGCACGAGCTGATCAGTCAGATCTACCTGTTGAGTGACCTGCGCGAGGGCTTGGTCACGCAGGCCTTTGCGATCAAGTGCGAGTGCAAGCCATGAGTAGCTATCGGCAAGATCCGCGAGGATGGCAGCATCCGACTGCGACTTCTCAAGCACCTGCCGCTTTAGGTTTACCGATGCTTGAAAGCGCTCGATCGCATCGTCGAGGTCCCCCTGCGCCATTGCGACAGTTCCCAAATTGCTCTGCGCATACGACTCCTCGAGCATCCACTTGGGCTTATCAGGCTGCAGGTGGACCAGCTGTCGTGCCGTCGCTGCGTACTCGTCGTAATACACGCGGGCTTTCGCAAAGCTCTTGGCTTCGAGCGCTAGCGTTCCGAGCCAAAAGGAAATCGTTGCGGATTCGAGCAAGACGGTCGGCTCAAGCGTGGCGCCGCGCGCGCTCTCCACACAAATCGCTGCCTGGTGTAAGACAACCATGGCCGCGTCCGCCTGACCACGTTCGCGAAGCACTTCCCCCTGCGTCCTGAGTGCCTTGGTTCGCACCAAAGCGGACTCTCTGCCCTCAGAGCACTCGGCTTCTGCGGTCGACGCCAGCACCGCGCTAGACACGTCGTCTAGCAGATCCAGGCGACCCAAGGGCCGCAGACGATCCGGCAGCTTGTCGACCAGAACGCCAGCCAACTGCGTAGCCGCGTCGCGCTGTTCGGAGGCGTACCGCTCCGAACTTCGCGCGAATACTAGCGCGGCGACGCCACCCAGGACGGCCACAGCCAGCGTACCCCACAGCGACGCGCGCACACGCTGCTGGGTGCTCTGGCGGGCACCGCTTGCGGCAATGAATCTGTGCTCGTCGGCATCGAGCTGGTCGGACCACGCCCTTCTGAGTCCCTCCGCCTCACTTAGCAATACGCCCTCCGGCAGTAGCAGATCATCCGGGTGACCTTGCGCAAGCCAGTGCGAACAACTGCTCCGCAATCGGCCGAGCACCTGCAGCCGCTTCTGGTTGCGCTCAACCCACGTGCTCGCGGCAGGCCAGGTCGCCAATAGCGCTTCGTGCGCTAGGCGCAACTGGGGCTCTCCGCGGGCGAGGTCCGCAGCCACCAGACGGGCATCGACCAGCCGGTGAGCGACCTCGCGAACGGCATCGCTACGCAACGCGAGCCAGGACACCGGGCGCGCCCCATAGGTGAGGTGATCACTACCCGCGCGGACCATGCCGCTGAGCAGCGCATCGAGCCCACTTTCGCGAACCGCCGCGTCCAGGTCCTCCAGCGCAGCATCCGCCCGCAGGGCAATTGCCCCACCAATGCGTCCCAGTTCGTTGTACGCAGTCCAGGTCAGCATGCCTGAGGGTGTACGCAGCTCGTAGAGTCGCGCTAACACGAACTGTAGCAACGGCAGGGGGTGTGCGTGGCCGGCACAGTCTTCGAGCAGCTGTACATCCAGGCCCACGCCGCGCCCGGCGTCACGCTCATAGCTCAAGCCAGCCGTCGTCGCGGGCCCACGCAGGATCTCGGCCAGCTCAGCATGCGATGGCGGGCCAATGTCGACGTGCCCTTGCGGTAACTTCCACTGCACAAGCGACGGCAGCGCCAGCAACAGCTCGGGATAGCGGTCGCTGCGCGCGATCATCACAACCAGTGCTTGGGCAGCCTTAGCAAAAGCACCCAAGACACGCTCGAATGCCGCCACTGCATTTCGATCCGCTTCGGACCCCAACTGTTCGGCGTGATCGACGACCAGAACCAATCGCTGGGTTGAGTTGAATGGTCCAGCGCACAGCATCTGGTTGAGTCGCGCTGGCGCATGTTCGTCCGCCAGCTGGTCCGCCGCGAGCCCTGCCCAGAGCGCACCGCCGTGCGTCTGCAGGCCGCGCAGCGCGACCGACAAACCACTCAGCAGGCCTTCGTCTGATATGTCGGCCAAGTCCAGTTGCGCCATTGCGCCGGCCTGAATGCCGTCGATGCCCCCGCTGCGCTGCAACAGCGGCAATAGCCCGGCTTGGACCAGAGAAGTCTTACCTACACCGCTGGGTCCGAGGATCAGCACCAGGTGGCTGGGCCCTGTCGCCTGGCTCACCACCGCTCGCGCGGCCATCTCCACAGCTTGCGTACGACCGAAAAAGACGGCGGCATCGTACCGGGTGTAGGGGCGCAGGCCTCGGAACGGCGGACGGCCTGTCCATCGCGGCGTTGAGACGCCGGCGTGCACGGCGGCGCGCGAGACTGGAGCGATGAACCGGTAGCCCCGCTTGCGTACTGTCTGGATGTACCGCGGCACGGAGGCCGAGTCACCCAGGGCGCGCCGCAACATCGCGATTGCCCGCTGCAGCGGCGCATCGCCATAGAAGGTGCCACCCCAGATCTCAGTGAGAAGCTGATCGGGGGCAACCACCTGGTCGGGCCGGTCAGCCAAATAGAGGAGAAGCTGCATCGGCCGAGGCTCAAGCAACGCGTGCCGATCCGGCGCCTCAATGCGCAGGAGGTCGTCGTAAACGACCCACTCCCCCACTCGCAGGGCCGACCTTATGGCACCGACTGCAGCGTCCATGTCCCCTCCAACCACATGACGGCCCTACGAATTCTAAGCCGTAAGGTTTCCGTCAGGTATTTCCGGACCGCACCTGCGCAGTCTACCTGCCAGCACCGACGTCAGTGGGGGCAACCCAACATTCTGATGCCGTTGCCTCGGTAGCCCACATTCCTTCCGGAGATATCAGATGACAAACACCCAGCTCAACGCGAAGCAGCAGGCCATTCTCGAGTCGCTTGATGGCTTGGTCGCCAGTGCAGCCTCGCGAGAGGTCGCCAATGGCGTATCTCGCGTACTCAACCTGGCAAAAACCCACGGCTTGATGGCCGCAGCATCGGGCGACGACCAGGGCGGCGTCTTCGGCATGCTCAACGCGCAGGGAACCGGGCCGAAGCAAGCCCCCGCGCAGACCTCCGTGGCCAACGTATCCAACGTGAACCCCCAGGATAGCTATCAGATGCAGCAGCTCAGTGACATCCTGACGATGGAGTCATTCATCGGCGGCCTGATCGCG
Organism: Solimonas sp.; assembly: GCA_041612095.1. Taxonomy (GTDB): domain Bacteria; phylum Pseudomonadota; class Gammaproteobacteria; order Nevskiales; family Nevskiaceae; genus Solimonas. Next base: position 29,444 of record JBFJJW010000010.1, read on the forward strand.
CTGGCCGTCTACCACGACCACCCGCAGCCTTACGATCTGACCCAGACGTCCGAGGTCATGGCTTTCATCGGAGCGTGGGCGACGTGGCGGAACGCAATTCTCACCGGTAACAAGGTCAACCTCATCGCGCAGATCCTGCCGCTGAGCGGGGCCACCGGCAGCAGCATGAACTTCAAGTCCACGTCGGCCACGTTCCACGCGGACCTTCTGGCGCAGCTGTTCGGCGCCATGTCCTTGCCGCAAGCCGAGGTGACCGAACTGGACGGTTTCCTCACCCAGCTCGCGAATGCCCTCAAGGATCTAAAGATAACGTCGACGCGGCAATCGCAGTCCTTGCGCCACTTCCTGTCGTACTACTACTTCGACCCAGTACAGGGTTCGGACCTCAAGCTGCTGAAAGTGCGGATGATCTATCTGCAGGTCGATCAGAGCGCGTGGGAGGCCGCCCTTTCGAGCAAGGTTTCGGTCAGCACGTTCTCGTTCAACAGCAGCGTGTACACCGCCACAGCCACACTCAACGACGGGCTGGCGCAGCAGAACTACACCAACATCTTCAATTCGATGCAGCAGCTGACCGGAAAGGACGCTGACACGATCAAGAAGTTGGTCAACGTCAAGACGATTGGCGGCAACGCCTGACACCGTCCCGACGCGGCGGACCAATTGCCTGGGCAGCGCGATGGCGTTGCCCAGGCATTTCGGATCGACACACCTATCTCTCGCTCGTTGGAGAATCCAATGAATATACTCACCTGGAACAGTCAGGGGGCCAACCTGACGCAATCCATTCTGAGTCAGGCCTTTCAGGGCTTCCCTCAGGCGTTCGCCAGCATGTCGCCGGACGTGATCTTCATCCAGGAAGCCGGAAATCCAAACTACGCAGGCGCCCTTCAGCCAGCGCAATATCTCTGCGGCTGGAATCCCGCCCCGTCGTTCGCCTACTACCAGAAGATCCAGAATCTGGTGCTCTCGCGTGTGGCATATGACGGCGTCTACGTACCCTGGCAAGCGAGCGCCAGCGGCAATCAGCGATGCAGCATGTCTCTGCTGTGGCAGCGCGGCCGGTACTGGGCGCCGCTGATCGATGGCTACCACGACGGCGCGGCCACTCATCGTCCCGTGTTCTGGGTAGGCCTCGAAGAGTCCGCGCTGAACCAGCCAGTAGGCGTGTTCGGCTGCCTGCACGCACCGTCAGGTGTATCCAAGGCAAGTAGCGCTAACTTTGTCAACGAAGCCATGGCGGGCGGAGGCCACCCCTCGCTTGCGTTAGCCGCGAGCATGGGGTTTGCCGGGCGCTATGTCTTATGCGGTGACTTCAACATCAATCCGGGCGCTCTAGCCTCTTTGCTGCAGCCCCATACCGCACTTCTGGCTCCCGACGAACCGACGCAGCAACGCGGCGGCACGCTGGACTATCTGGTTCACAGCGACGCGTGGCACCCAGCCAACACCTGCGCCGCGGCGGGCAACTACGTGAACTCAGATCACCTTGAGGTTCGGTTCATGTGACGGCGCACTACAAATCGCGGCCCGTGAGCGCTACTCATCCCGTCACTCAACACTTCGGAGACTTCAATGCAGTTCCTCACATGGAACACGCAAGGCATCAACATCACCGGGAGCTTCTTGAGCAACATTGCGAATAAGTTTGCCAGCGACAAATTCACAAAAGCGTTTGTCCCCGAGGTCCTTTTCCTGCAGGAAGCAGGCAATGCCGAGTATGCGGGGTGCCTCGATAACACGCTCTATCCATGCAGCTGGAACCCTAAGCCGTCGTTTCAGGGATATCAGTTGATCGAGGGACTGAAGCTCTCGCGCGTGCCCTATAGCGGAGTCCATGTCGCATGGCAGGCCAGCTTGCAGGGCAACGAACGATGCAGCATGGCCATTTTGTGGCGCAACGACAGGTACACACGCAGTGGACTCGGTGGGTGGCACGACGGCAAAGAAACGCACCGCCCTGTGTTTTGGGTGGAGCTGAAAACCGCACTTCAGGCTCCTGTTGGTGTGTTCGCTTGTATTCACGCACCCTCTAGCGCCTCATTCACGATAAGCAAGAGCTATATCGACACAGCAGTAGAAGCGTTGCAGGACGCCGCAAAGGGCGGCTTCGGCGACCAATACATTCTGTGCGGAGACTTCAACGTTGAGGCCAGCGAGCTCGAGCAACATCTGGGCAACGGTCTAACTCTTCTCGCGCCGGCCACGATGACTCAGAAAAGTGGCGGCATATTGGACTACTTGATCCGTCCCACCAATTGGACGCCGGTCAACGACGCGGCGGCGTCAACCAACTTGGTGTCGTCGGACCACGCGCAAGTTCGGTTTATTGGCTAGGGCCGAACGGGACGTGCCAGCCAGCTTATGAAAGTCAGCTGCAGCTCAGTGGCGTGAGGCCATAAAAGTCGACGCCCACAGCCGCTGTTCGGGTAGGCAGCTGTCCTTCGCGCGCAACTTAAGCACTCCGCACGGAAGGCCCGAGTTCAGGAGCAGTAGATAGACAGCTCAGAATATTCGCTAGCTACCTAATATCAAGGAGTCAACTGTCCGAACGGACAGTACACATCGCCGCGGGAACAGGTGACACTGGACTGAATAAAGGCCTTGCGGACACCTTGGTCGATGACGCCGCCGTCATGTTTTGGCTCCGATGGATTTGGATGATAGACAACCCACACATGACAAGGGTGTAATCCGAAACGCGCGGTCCGGGGAGCGGTAAGGGGCTGCACAATTCGAGTTTTGAAGGCGTCTCTGAGGCGGGTCACCCGCTAAAGGGAACGTGGGGAGGCACGGGTTCAAAACGTCCGTGCAGCGTTGGTAAAGGGGAAGTCCGATGCGGAGTATCCGAAGAGCGATTGCCGCTCTGGCCCTGGCTGTTTCGCCGTTTGTGGTCCTGGCTGATACGGCTACGGGACTGCAATGGCTCAGCGCACAGCAAGCATCGGACGGCAGCTATGTATCTGCCGCTGACATCGCCACACCCTATCAAGCGACCAGCGAAGCGATTCGCGCCTTACGTGCGCTAGGCCAAGGAGGCCAGACTTCAGGCGCCGTATCCTTCATCAATGGTGAAGCCCATGTCGGCACCGAGTATCTGACTCGAAAGATCGTAGCCAATCTCGAGGCCGGCATTCCCGCTCCGGGCTTGCTGACTACACTGACTGGGTATCAGAACCGCGACGATAGCTTTGGAGAGTTTTCAGATTACCAAGGCAATGTGCTCGACACAGCCTATGCCTTGGAGTC
>JBFJJW010000011.1:0-31199 GCA_041612095.1 Solimonas sp.
GCCACCAGATCGTGGTCAGGCACAGCAGCATGAAGACGACGGTCATGCCGACGCTGATGCCGATGCTGACGTCGGAGACGCCATAGAAGCTCCAGCGAAAGCCGCTGATCAGGTAGACCACGGGGTTGAACAGCGTGATCGTTTGCCAGATCGGCGGCAGCATGCTGATCGAGTAGAAGCTGCCGCCGAGGAAGGTCAGCGGCGTCACGATCATCAGCGGCACGATCTGCAGCTTCTCGAAGCTGTCGGCCCAGATGCCGATGATGAAGCCGAACAGGCTGAAGGTGACCGCGGTCAGCACCAGGAACAGCAGCATCCACACCGGATGGGCAATCTCGTAGGCCACGAACAGGCGCGCCGTCAGCAGGATCAGCAGCCCGAGCAGGATCGATTTGCTGGCCGCCGCGCCGACATAGCCCAGCACTACCTCCATCCAGGATACGGGCGCAGACAGCAGTTCGTAGATCGTTCCCGACCACTTCGGCATGTAGATGCCGAACGAGGCATTGGAGATGCTCTCGCTGAGCAGCGACAGCATCACCAGTCCGGGGATGATGAAGGCGCCGTAGCTGATGCCATCGATATCCCCCATGCGCGAGCCGATGGCGGCGCCGAACACGACGAAGTACAGCGAGGTCGACAGCACCGGCGAAGCGATGCTCTGCATCAGCGTGCGGAAGGTGCGCGCCATCTCAAAGCGATAGATGGCGCGAATCGCGTAGATATTCATGGCCGCGCCCTCACCAGGCTGACGAAGATGTCTTCCAGAGAACTCTGGCTGGACTGCAGTTCCTTGAAGTCGATGCCGTGCTTGTCCAGCCGCCGCAGCAGTTCGGCAATGCCGGTGTCGTCGCTCTGCGCGTCGAAGGTGTAGGTCAGCGTGCTGCCTTCGCCCGACAGCTCCAGCGGCTGACTGCCGAGCTCCGCCGGAATGCTGGCCAGGGGTGTTTTCAGCTGCAGCGTCAACTGCTTCTTGCCCAGCTTGTGCATCAATGCGTGCTTGTCTTCGACCAGAATCAGCTCGCCCTTGCTGATGACGCCGATGCGGTCCGCCATCTCCTCGGCTTCTTCGATGTAATGTGTGGTCAGAATCACGGTGACGCCACGGGCGCGCAGTCCGCGCACCATCTCCCACATGTCATGCCGTAGCTCGACGTCAACGCCCGCACTCGGCTCGTCGAGGAACAGGATCGTCGGCTCATGCGACAGCGCCTTGGCAATCATCACCCGGCGCTTCATGCCGCCGGACAGGGTCATGATCTTGGCGTCGCGCTTGTCCCACAGCGAGAGGTCGCGGAGGATCTTCTCCAGCAGCGCCGGGTTGCGCGGCTTGCCGAACAGGCCGCGGCTGAAGTTCACGGTCGCCCAGACGGTTTCGAAGGCGTCCGTGGTCAGCTCCTGCGGCACCAGGCCAATCTTGGCGCGCGCGGCGCGAAAGTCGGTGACGATGTCGTGACCGTCAGCCACCACACTGCCGGAACTGGGCTTGACCAGGCCGCAGATCGTGCCGATCAGCGTGGTCTTGCCTGCGCCATTGGGCCCCAGCAGCGCAAAGATCTCACCACGGCGTATGTCGAGGTTGATCTGTTTCAGCGCCTGGAAACCGGTGGCGTAGGTCTTGTCGAGATCGCGTACGGAGATGATCGGCTGCACGCAGCCTCCCGGTGGAGTCGGATTGGAACGAGCGCGATTGTATTGCGGTGAACGCGGCCGTTTTCAAGCTAGCGGCAGCGTATCGGCCGCAGATCCGGCGTTTCCTTGAGCTCGATCAGGCGTTTTCGAATATCAGTCGCAACCGGGGTCTGCGGGAACTGCTGCACGAAGCCGCTGAGCTCGCGCTCGACGCTGGCCGCGTCATCGCAGGCACATACGCCCAGCGCAACTGCTTCCTCGAGGTCGCGCAGGGTCTGCTGGGTATGGCCGGCGTAGGCTTGCGGATAGCGCGCCGCGTAATCCCGCCATTGCGCATACAGCGTCGGCAGGATGTTCTCGCCGAAGCGCACGCAGGGCGTGGGGCGCGTGCCCAGACTCAGGTAGCGGGGCAGGTGTTCATCGCTCCACAGCGCGGCATAGATCGTGAAGAACGCCTGGTCTTCCGCGCGACCCTTGCGTTGCGCCAGCGACTGCAGGAACGCAGCGTCAGGCTGGGCATAGACATCGTACCCCCGCGAGAAATGAAAGCCCGGCAGGTCCGCCGGCAGCTGCGTGTAGCGGGCCTCGTCCAGGGTCTCGATCCAGGCCTTGTCGCCTGCGGCAAGCTGCATCATCGCGTCCTGAGCGGCCTCGGAAGCGCGCAGCAGCGGTTCCAGCGAGATCGGCTCCGGCGCCGCCTCGACCCGCGCCAGCTCCGCACGATAGGCGGCCAGCGCCGGTGGCTCGGCGGTGGCCAGAGCCAGGCTGGCCGGGAGCAGCAGTAAAGCGATCAGCGTTCGAAATGACACCGGGGCGGCTCCGTATCGGGTTTAGTACAGCTGACGCTGATCCAGCGGCGGCGGGGTCCATTGATAGACCCAGGTCTCGCTCAGCGTGTTCTTGCCCTGTCTCAGATACAGGCGCAGGTCGATAGGTTCCAGCGAATCGTCCGGGCGCAGGTCGAACAGCGCGCGATAGCCGCGGATCGGCTCCAGCGGCCGCGCCGACGTAATCTCGATGCCTCCACGCGAGGCGGTGATGACCGGCTCGACGCCGCTGTTGGCAGGCAGATCGGCCAGCACGCCGCCGGCGAAATCCACTGCAAAGCGCCAGGAGTAGTACTCGCGCTTGCGACCGATGACGCCACCCAGCCCGGTGCGGGTCGCTTGCACCGTCGCCAGCGGCGGCCGTGCCGGCGTCACCGCGCCCCAGTACAGGCGGTAGGCGAACAGCAGTTCCTCGCCAGGCGTGACCGGCTTCTCCGGGTTCCAGTAGGCCACGATGTTGTCGAAGGTTTCGTCATTGGTGGGAATCTCCACCAACTGCACTGCGCCCTTGCCCCAGTCGCCCTTGGGTTCGACCCAGAGGCTGGGGCGGCGGTCGTACCAGACGCCGTCGTCCTGATAGTTGGCGAAGTCGCGATCACGCTGCATCAGGCCAAAGCCGCGCGGACTCTGGTCCAGGTAGGAGTTGACGCGCAGCGTGCGCGGATTGACCAGCGGACGCCAGATCCATTCACCGCTGCCGGTATGCAGGGCGAGGCCGTCCGAATCATGTATCTCCGGGCGGAAGTCATAGGCCAGGCGACGGTCGTTCTCGCCGGTCTGGTACATGCTGGTCAGCGGCGCGATGCCCAGCCGCTCTATCGATTTGCGCGGGTACAGGGCGGCATCGACTTCCATCAGCAGGGTCTCGCCGGGGCGGATGCCAAACCGATATGCGCCGGTTACGCTGGGGGAGTCGAGCAGCGCATAGACCACCAGTTCGTCAGGGTCCGACTTCGGTTGCTCCAGCCAGAACGCCTTGAAGCGCGGGAACTCCTCGGCGCGCGCCAGCCCGGTATCCACCGCCAGGCCGCGCGCCGACAAGCCGTACTGCTTCTGCCCGCCAACGGCGCGGAAGTAGGAGGCGCCAAGAAAGGCCACGATGTCTCGCTGCCAGTCGCTGTGGTGCTGCACGCGGAAGCCGGCATACCCCAGATCATGGGGGACGCGCTTGACCTGGGTGCCGCGGGTATCGAACTGGCTCTGGTCGTACTCGACCGCCTCAGCGACACCCCCGTCGACCCGGTACAGGTGCACCGGTTGCTTGAAGTACAGGCCGAGGTGAAACATCTCGACGCGAAACGGTGATTTCGGATCCTTGGCCCACAGCGCCTTGTCGCGCTTGAAGCGCAGCTTCTGGTAGTCGTCCCAGGAGATCTGGTCCAGCACCTTTGGCAGCGCCGGCGCGATGTCGGCGTAGGCCTGTTCGGCCTGATGGCGGGCCTCGCCCTTGAGCCAGGCATAGTCGAAGGGGCGGTTGGCTGCGGGGGCCTGCGCGGCCGCCATGCGCGCCTGCAGCAGCGCGCCGCTGGGGAGTCCATAGGCGGCCAGTAGGCTACCGGCTCGCAAAAGGTCGCGACGGGTGATGGCCATGTTCGCAGTCTCGAATGTAGGGGTTCCCGGGCGCGTGCCCGACCGCGCCATTATCGGATGCAGTGCTTGCCGATGGCGAGCGCCGCGCGCGCATCCTCGCCAGCGTGCGGTGACAGCCGCTGGAACGGAGCACCGGAAACGACAATGCCCCGGCAGACCGGGGCATTGTTGGCTCGAACCGCGAAGCGCGGACTAGCCCGCGGCAAACCTGCGCAGCGGGCCGGCCATCCAGGCGCGGCGCCGTGCCAACGCCAGACCGAGCAAGGGCAGCAACAGGCCAAGGCCCAGGGCGCCGCCGCCGAAGCGGCCGCCGTCGCTGCTGCCGCCGCCGGTCGTGCCGCCGCCAGTACCGCCGCCGCTGGTCTTGCAGACGAACTCGGTGTAGTCCTCGACGACGCCGACCAGATCCTCGCTGGAGCGCGCGGGCGCAACGGCGTTGAGGCCGGCGCCACGCTTGGCGAAGCCTGCGGAGCAGCGGCGATAGTCTTCAAAGTCGGTGGCCAGCACCACCGAAAGCACCGCATCGCGCGCTTCGGTGTAGGTGGCATCTGCCGGGGTCATCTTCAGGCCGCCGATGATGTAGTCCTGCATGCGCGTCTGCGCCTGCAGCAGCGTGTGGCGCGGATCGTTCAGCAGGGCGGCGTAGCACTCGAACATCATGTTGGCCCACAGCTCGCCGGCGTTGTGTACCTCCGAGTTGCTGGCGCCGGCACCGCCGTCAGGCGTCGGCTCGCCATCGGAGATGTGCTTGAACGTGAAGGCATTGAGCGCAAAGTTAGTGGAGTACGGTGCGCGCCGGATGCCGGCGAAGAAGTTGTTCACGACATAGCCGGCGAGACCATACGCACCCTGATAGGCGGCGTTGCCCGGCACCAGACGATCGTCCTGGCGTACGGCCAGCATGAAGGCGCTGATATCGCCCCAGCCTTCGCTCATGGCGCCGGACTGCTGGCTGCTGGAGTCGGTGAGGCGGTGATGCACGTAGTGGAAGAACTCGTGCGCCACGATCTGGTTGTCGAGCGTGCCGTCGAGATCCTGTGAAGGCTGGCGCTCCATGTGCACGCTGACCTCGCCGTTGGCCAGCGCTGCCTTGATGGCTTCACCGTCGATGCGGCGGATCATGACCGACGGAATGTTGTACAGGGCGTCCGTCGGATTGACCGGCAAGCCGCTCACCGGAATATCGGCATTGCCCATGACGATCGGTTCGCCGTCGGTGTTGTTGACGACGATCATGCCGACCGCGCCGGACAGCACCGCGAACTGCACCTTGGTGGTGAAATTGCAGCTGCCGCGGTCAATCAGCGCGATGTTGCCGGCCAGCGAAGCCTGCGGAGGGGCGGGCAGCGAAGGCACGCCAACCGGCAGACCCGGGTCGGGAATCGGCAAAGCCTCGCCACAGCCGTCCGTGGGGGATACGCCACTGCCATCATCGGCCAGTACCACGGCAGCTGTGACGTCATAGTCGTCGGGGCCGAAGCCTGCGGCTGCGAATCTCAGCGGTCCGCTGTCGGCCGGCGCGGTCACCCGGACTTCACCGATGGCCGGACCGTCAAACAGGTACTGCTGCATCGTCGGCGAGGAGCCGTCCGAAGGCGTCGACATGTTGGCGTTGTTGCGGCCGGAGGCATCCTGGCCCTGCGCCTTCAGGCGGTCGCCTTCTTCGCCGCCACGACCGTAGTTGTCGTTCTGGGCATTGCCGGAGGCCTCGTCGAAGCCGTGGTTGTACCACCAGTCGTGCAGCCAGTTGTTGATGTAGAACAGGTTGACGACCGCCGCCGCCTGCGCGTTGGCGTTGGCCGGGTTCTCGTCCGGCTCTATCGGGTAGTCGAAGGTATTGGCGCCAGTGGGTGCCGGGCGCATGTCACCCAGCTCGGGATTGCAGGTGTTGAGCGGGTTCGAGATCAGGCCCGACACCGGCGTGTCGAATACATCGAGGCAGGCGTCCACGTTGTTGCCCAGGGTTTCAGTGGCGCCGTCTTCCAGCCAGGGGTCGCCGGTGATGATGCCGGCGTGCTCCAGGGTCACCAGATTGGTGGGAACGCCGACGCGCTGCAGTTCGTCGGTCGGGTTGGCCCCGGTGAACGGCGTATAGCCGTTGCCCAGCGGCGAGTCGTATGGCATGTGGTTGCCATCCGGTTCAGCAAACACGCGGTAGCTGTAGGCGGCGTTCGCCTTCAGGTTCTTGCGATGCAGCACGCGACCATCATTGGCCGATACCACCATTGCGTAGGCAATCAACTGGTTATTGCTCCGCGCCTTGGCGAACAGTTCGATCAGATAGGCCGGCTCCAGACCGTTAACGGTCGGGTAGTACAGGCGCTTTACGCGCGGGGCGCGTTCGAAGCTGTGGCTGCCGACGAGGGTCGGGCGCGAGTACAGCTCCCAGGCGCCGCGTGTTTCGGCGAGGTTCAGCGTGGCGGCGCTGAGCGTGCCGCCGAGGTTGACCCAAGCGGCGGCGATGGCCTGCGGCGCGGTCTTGATGAACTGCGGCGCACCGATCGTGGCCGGGTTGTAGTTGGTGGCGAAATAGCCGGACACCGCCACCGGCTTGTAGGCGCGATCCAGCAGCACGTTCAGCGAGCGATGGTAGACCTCCAGTCCGTTGACGCGCTGCCGGAAGCGCACCACCGCCGGGCCGTTGCCGTTGAACTGGGCATTGAAGACTGCGGCCTGATCGATCATCGCCGGCGTCAGCTTCAGCTGCTTCGATTCAGTGCGCAGATGCGCGCGCGCGCTTTCGATCAGCAGCTGCTGCGGGGTCAACGCGCCGACCGTCGCGGCTTGCGTGTCGGCCTTGGCCCACAGGAACGTGGTCTGCCCCAGCGTGCGATCGTACAGCGACGACTGCAGGCGGCCGCCGAGATCGGCAGGCAGTGCACCCATTGCCGGCGTTGCCGTGCTGCGGAACAGGTCGAAGTTGGCCAGCCCCGGCAGTTCCGGGTGCTTGATGCCGCCCTGGCCCGAGGTCGCGGTGGAGTGGGCGAGTGCCTTGCTCGGCGCCGCCAGGCAGCTTGCCGGCTCGCTGGCGGTCAGCGTCAGCTTGCCGCGATAGGGTGTCGGCTCGCTGGCGAAGAACGGGCAGACGACAGCGGTATAGGTCCCGGCCTCCGGGTTGTTGGTGCCGACGTTCTCCTGCGGGCTGCCGCCGTCGCTGGAGCCGACCAGTTCCCCGTCGTGATAGACGCTCAGGACCAGATCGGGGTCGTTGACGGTGCCGGAGGGATCCGGGCTGCCGCCTTCCCATTCGACATGAAAATCCGCCTTGACGCTGATGCTGTCGTAGATGCCCGCAGGAACCGTGAGGTTGACGACATGCGCATCGTCCGCGCCTTCAGGCGGGCAGGGAATCGAGGCATCGGCTCCGGCCAGGCTGCCGAGGCTGCCCGCGCTGCCGAGCCCGGAGCCGCCGGGGAGGGCGGTGCCCGTCCATTCGATGACCAGCACCTCGTCGGGTTGCGTGGGCAGCGCCACGTCGTGCGACGCCGGATCGGATGCGAAGGCGATGCCGTTGATCAGGGCCAAGCCCGTCAGGCCGAGCAGCGCCAGTGGCGCGGAGCAATGCTGTTTCATCGGAAGGGACATTCCTGCGTTAGTTGATCGTTCCGCCGCATCCAGCGGCAGACCCGGTGCTCGGGCGATGGGTGGAGTAAGCCGCGCGACGTAAGGCCTATCCTACGCGAGTCCACCCCGAATGAACGCCAATGAAAACCCCCAGCGCGCTGGGGGTCAGGGTAGGCCTTACAGGGACGCGGGATGCGTGGCCTCGGCGACGCCGGTGGCGCGGATCGTATGCATCGGTGGCGGCAGCAGCTTGTACATCACCGGTGTCACCAGGCGCCCGATCAGCGTGGAGGTGATCAGGCCGCCGATGATGACCCAGGCCATCGGCGAGTACAGCGGCGAGTTCTGCACCGCCAGCGGCATCAGGCCGCCGATGGCGGTGACCGACGTCAGCAGGATCGGCAGGAAGCGGATTTCGCCGGCTTCGGCAATCGCGTCGTCCAGAGGCCGGCCCATGGCGCGCAGCTGATTGGTGAAGTCCACCAGCAGGATCGAGTTCTTGATCTCGATGCCGATCAGCGCGATGAAGCCGATCATCGCGGTGAAGCTCAGGCTGAACCCGGCGATGAACAGCATCAGGATGCCGCCCATGACGCCGAGCGGAATCACGGTGGCGACAATCAGTGTCGATTTGAAGCTGCCGAATTCCAGCACCAGCACCGCGAGTATGCCGAACAGTGCGATCAGGATGGCTGCGCCAAAGCCAGCGAAACTGTCGGCGCGGCTCTGAACTTCACCGCCGGCGGAATAGCGATAACCGGTGGGCCAGTCGCGTTGTTCCAGCTGACGCAGGATATCGAGCGTGACCTGCTCGGTGTTGTGACCGGTTTCGGTGTACGCGGTAATGGCCACCGCGCGCTCGCGATCGCGCCGGTAGATGCGCGACTGCGATTCCGTCAACGCCAAGCGGGTAACTTGTGCCAGCGGCACCTGACCGCCCGCCTGGGTGCCGACGTGCAGGCCCTCCAGTGCGGCCAGCGTGGCGCTGCCGGCCAGCGGCGCACGCAGGACGATCGGGTAGCTGTCGCCGTCCTGCTCGCGGAACTCACCGGCGGGGAGTCCGGCGACTGCGAGGCGCACGGTCTGATCCAGTTCCAGCGGCGGAATGCCGAGCAGGCCAGCCTTGGTGCGATCCACATTCAGATCAAGATCAATGCGCGAGCGACGGCTCGGGTTCACCACATCGCGCGTGCCCACAGTGTCGCGGATCAGCAGCTCGACCTCGGCTGCCAAGGTACGCAGTTGGTCCAGGTCAGGACCGATGACACGGATCGCAATGGGTGCCTCGATCGGCGGACCGTTTTCGAACTGCTTCACCAGAATGTCGGCACCGGGAATGCTGTCGAACTCTGCGCGCAGCTTGTCCAGCAGCGAGGGGGTCGTCTGCGGATCGTAGTAGTCGAGCTGGACGAAGATCTCCGCGTAATTGGACGCGTACTCGCGCTGAAAGATGTTGTAGTAGATGCGTGGATTGCCGCGGCCGAGGTTGGCAAACCGGTGCTGGACCTGTGGCGTCTTCGCCAGCACGCCGTCGACCTGTGTCAGGACCTGGTCGGTCTGCGCGAGGCTGGCGCCATCGGGTAGGCTGATCTGTATCAGGAATTGCGGTGTGTCCGCCTTGGGAAACAGGCTCATGCCGATCATCGGCACCAGCCCCAGGGTGGCGACGACCAGCAGCGACGACAGCCCGAGGGTGGCTTTTGGCCTTGCCAGGGCGCGCCGCAGCAGGGGTGAATAGATGCGATGTATCCAGCCCATCAGCCAACGCAGCACGCGGTTGCCCTCGTGCGACTCATCCCGCGGCAATACGCGTGAAGCCAGAAATGGAATGATGGTGAGCGATACAAACAGTGAGGCCACGACCGTGAACACCACCGCGAGCGGGAGTGAACGCACGAACTTGCCGGCGTTGCCGGGTAGCGACAGCAGCGGCAGGAACGCAAACAGCAGCGTTGCGGTACAGCCCAATACCGCCAGTGCGATCTGACGTGTCGCCAGAATGGCGGCTTCATCAGGCGAGCGGCCGCCGCGTAGAAAGCGCGAGATGTTCTCGGTGACGACGATCGAGTCATCGACCAGCAGGCCCAGCGCGACGACGAACCCGGCTATCGACATCTGATTCAGCGAGAAGCCAGTGAAGTACAGCGCCGCCAGGCCCATGGCCAGCGAAAGCGGAATCGACACCATGACGATGCCGGCGGCGCGCAGGCCCAGCGGCAGCAGGGTGATGGACACCAGCACGATGGCGATCGCAAAGTCCGCGCCCAGCCGCTTTAGGCGCTTGTCGACGTTGCGCGACTGATCGAAGCCGCGCTCCAGTTGGATGTCCGCCGGCAGCTGCGGCTCCAGTTCGTCCAGCGCGCCGTAGATGGCGTCGCGGGTGACGAAGATGTTCTGCCCGCCCTTCTGATTCGCGGTGATGTAGACCGCGCGCTTGCCATCGAGGCGTGCCAGATGGCGCTCAGGCCCTTGTGCCCAACGCACATCCGCAACGTCGCGTACCCGCACCAGACGCGCGCCGTCACCGATGATCACCGTGTCCAGAACCTGTTGAGGTGAGTCGTAGCTGCCGCTGGTCTTGATGTTGAAGCGGCGCGCACCGACTTCCACGGCGCCGCCCGGCACATTGGTGTTGGCCGCGTTGACCGCTGCCAGCACCTGCGTGGCCCGGAGATTCAGTTCGGCCAGGCGCTTGAGGTCCAGTTCCACGCGCAGCTCGCGCTCCGGATAGGCCCAGATCTCGGATTCCAGTACGCCCGGCAGGCGCTCGAAATGGTCCTTGACCGCCTCCGCCCAGTCTTCCAGCGCGTTCCACGATGCGGTGTCCGAAGTCAGCGCAACCTGCACGATGTTGACGGTGCCCGGATTGATCTTCTGCACTTCCACGCGCGTCAGACCCGTCGGAAGCTTGAGCGCGTTCAACTCGCGTGTGAGTTCGTCGTACTTCTTTTCGGTGTCGACGAAAGCCTCGAACTCAACGCGAACAATGCCGACGCTGTCATCCGAGGTGGAGACGATCTCCTTGACGTCGTCGAGGCTGTGAATCGCGTCCTCGATCGGTTCGACCACCTGGCGTTCGATCTCCAGCGGATCGGCGCCTGGGTACACGGTGATGATCGAGAACGCCGAGATCGGGAAGTAGGGGTCTTCGGTACGCGGGATGTCGCGCCAGGCCATGAAGCCCAGCGCCAGCAGCATCAGGAACAGCACCGCCATGAACGGCACGTTGCGGACGGAGAACTCGGAAATGCGCATGGGCTGACTCCGGCTCGCGCCTTATTCGACGATGCGCACGGCGTCGCCGTCGTGCAGATAGGGCGCACCCTCGGCCACGACGACGCTGCCGGACGGCAACGGCGTGCTCAGCGCCGCGCGTTGCTCGGTGATGAACGCTACCGCCACCTGCTGCCCCCGTACCTTGCCGGTGGCCGTGTCGTACAGGAACACCAGCATCGACGATGCATTGCCCTCGACCAGCGCGCTGAGCGGTATGTAGTCCAGGCGCGCATCGCCGGCGCTGGAGGCTGCGATCTCGGCGCGACCGATCAGGCCCGAAGCCAACGTCGCTTCTCCGGTTTCGAGTTCCAGTTCCAGCGGGAAGGTGCCGCTGCGCGGATCGGCTGCCTCACCTCGTTCGATGACATGTGCGGCAAAGCTGCGACCGGGAAAGGCGTCGAACGTCACGGTCGCGGTATCGCCCAGGGCAACGTGCACGAAGTCGCGATCGGGCAGGCCGAGCTTCAGGGTAAAGCCACCGGCTCCGCGGCTGACCATCAGCACCGGCTGCCCGGCGGAAACCAGCTCGCGCGGCTCGGCCATGCGACGCAGCACGCGGCCATCGGCGGGGGCCGTGATGGCCGCGTAGCGGCGGTTGAACTCGGCGGCACTGAGCTGGGCGCGCGCTACTTCGGCGGCGGTTCCAAGATCGTCCAGTTGTTCCTGGGTGATGACGTCGTCCTTGAACAGCTGCTGGCCGCGCTGCAGATCGCGACCTGCCTTGTCATGCGCGGCGCGCGCCTGGGCCACGCCGGCATCGATCTCAGCCGTTTCCAGCCGTGCCAGCAGCTGGCCGGCCTTCACCGCTGCACCTTCGCGCACCGTGATCTCGCGGATCAGACCGCCGAGCTTGAACGACAGCTTGGCCTCGTCGCGGGCAGCGACGACGCCACTGGCGACGACGGGCGGCAACGCAGGCCCCTGCTCCACCTTGGCCAAGCGTACCGGTCGCAGCAGGGGGGGCTCGGCGTCCGGCGCCGGTGACGCGGAGGGACCGCAGGCCGCCAGCAGCATGGCGGCGACCAGCAGGGCGGTGGCGGGCAGGTTCAATGGGGTCATCGGGCGTTACTCCGCCAGTGCAGGGGCAGACAGGGGAAAGGTGGCCGTCGCCAGCTCAAGCTCCGCGGCGCGATCCAATGCGGCACAGCGCGCGATGGCGAGATTCAGGCGGGCCTCGGTGAGGGCGCGTTCAGCATCCAGGAACTCGATCTGCGAGAGGCTGGCGGCTTCGCGCTTGCGTTCGGCAATGCGGAAGCCCTCATCGCTGGCGGCCAGCCGCGCGTCAGCGGCGCTGATGGCGCGCAGGGCGGTCTCCAGATCCTCGCGGGCGGCACTGCGTGCCAGGTTCAGCCGGCGCTCGAGATCGTCGCGCTCGGCGCGCAGCTGCGCAGTCTCGGCGATGGCCTTGCGGCGCAGTGCGCCGCGCGCGCCGAAATCGAATAGCGACCAGCGCAGTACCAGTGAAACCGTGCTGAAGTCGTGCTCGCTGTCGAAGTCGTATTCGGTGCCCTGAACGCCGTAGTCGCCGACCAGAGCGATCGTCGGCAGCAGCGCCGCCGTCGCGGCACGCTGGGCGGCCGTGCGCGCGTCGATTCCGGCGTCGATCTGGCGCAGTTCCGGGCGCGTCACGCCACTGGCAGGTGCCGGCTGCGGTGGCAGCTGCAGGGTCTCCGGCGCCGGCAGCTCGATCGGAGCCTGATCATCGGCGTCGCGCAGCACGTTCAGCAGGCGCCGCGCCTGTGCGGCCTGCGCGCGCGCGGCATCGAGCCTTTGCACCACGGCGAGACGCTCGGCTTCGGCACGCAGTACCCGATCACGGGTGGCCTTGCCCGCGTCTACCAGCGCCTGCGACACCCGCACGTTTTCGGTCAGCAGTCGCTCGCTGGCTTCGAGGATGTGGACCGCTGCGGCCGCCTGGGTGGCGCCGTAGTAGGCGCGCTTGAGTTCGCGCACCAGCACCCGCGCATAGGCCTCACGTCCGGCTTCGGTACTTTTCCACAGCGACGCCTGGGCACTGGCCCGGGCCCAGGCCGCCGGCGCGAACAGCGGAGCGGTCAGGCTCAGCTTGGTTTCCTGCTCCCTCTCGCGCAGCAGCGCGATGGACTGGTTCTCTATGGTCGGGAACTGCGGCGCTTCACCGCGCTCGACCAGGAACCGGTTGAGCGTGCCGTAGACGCCATTGAGCAGATCGCCCGCCGGGAAGTCGATGGTGCGGCCGCCCTCGGAGCGGCTGTAACGCGCGGCCAGCGCCAGTTCCGGCAGACGCTGTGCGCGGGCCGCCTCGGCATCGGCAGCGGCTGCGGCAACCGCATGCGCGCGTGCGCGCAGGCCGGGGTTGTCCGCCAGCGCCTCGGCGATGTACTGGTCGAGCTGGGCATCGGCTGCGGACACCGGCGACACGGCAAACAGCTGTGTCACCAGCATCAGCGCGGGTAGCAGCATGGGGGGCCGAACACACAGGTTCATCGGCGGCTCCGGGAAGGGGTAGGAGGAGGGGCAAGACCGCGCAGGCCGAGTTGCAGCGCCGCCTCGGTAAAGGTGCTCTGCTTGACGCCGACGTCCGCCAGGAAGTTGGCCTTGGTGGTTGCCAGCTGGATCGTGCCGTGGGTGAACCCCCACAGGCTCAGGGCGACCAGCAGGGGATCGCCGATGTCCTTGCGGATGCTGCCATCGCGTTGACCCAGTTGCAGCGCCGCAATCGTGACCCCGTGCACCGCCTTGCCGGCCTCCAGCGCTTCGCGTTCGACGCTGTCGGCGGCGACGTCGCCGGGCTGATGCGCCTCGAGATGCGAGAGGGCGACGAAGTGCCCGGGGCACTCGCGTGCAAAGCGCACGTACTCGCGGCCGATCGCCAGCACGCGGTCGTAGCCGGTCTCGGCGCCTTCGGCTACGGTGATGAAGCGCCGGCGCAGCTGCTGCAGGGCGCGCACGCAGATCGCAAAGTAGAGATCTTCCTTGTTGCGGAAGTACAGATAGACCAGCGCACGCGAGATGCGCGCCTGCCTGGCGACGTCTTCCATCTTCGCCGCGCCATAGCCCTGGCGCATGAACACGACCTCGGCTGCGTCGACGATCTCCTCGCGACGCTGCTCCTTTTCTGCTCGGCGGCGGACCTTGCTGCGGTTCATGGCGCGACACTCTACTGACACGATGTCAGTAATTCAACAGATGTCAAATAGACAGTCTCGAACCTCGTCAAGTGCGGGTTTTCCCGCATGGACGGCGGCGGCTCAAGGGCGCAGCCTTGGAGCTCCAGCGAGAGGAGATGGACTTCAATGACGAGGAAAAAGCGCCAGCAGAGCGCCGATACCCCGCCGCACCTGCAGTTGCATGTGCCTGAACCCGCGGCGCGGCCGGGGCAGGCGCCGGACTTCAGCAAGCTGGAGATTCCGCCAGCAGGGGTGCTGCCGCAGCCGCCGGTCGATGCGCCGGAACCGGAGTTGCGCGTGTTTCCGTTCGGCCTGATCCGCGTGCTCGATGACGCGCATCAGGCGGTCGGCGCCTGGGACCCGCAGCTGCCGGTGGCAACCCTGCGCGAGGGCTTGCGGCACATGCTGCTGACCCGCACCTTCGATGACCGCATGCTGCGCGTGCAGCGTCAGGGCAAGACCTCGTTCTACATGAAGTCCACCGGCGAAGAGGCGGTTGCAGTCGCCCAGGCCTATGCACTGGACCCCAAGGACATGCTGTTTCCCAGCTACCGCCAGCAAGGGCTGCTGATTGCGCGCAACTGGCCGCTGCTGGACATGATGTGCCAGATCTTCAACAACAGCCGCGATCGGCTCAAGGGTCGGCAGCTGCCGATCATGTACTCATCGAAGGAGGCCGGATTCTTCTCGATCTCCGGCAATCTCGGCACGCAGCTGCCGCAGGCGGTGGGCTGGGCCATGGCTTCGGCAATCCGCCACGACACGCGCATCGCCGCCGGCTGGATTGGCGATGGCACCACGGCCGAGGCCGACTTCCACTACGCGATGACGTTTGCCGCGGTGTATCAGGCGCCGGTCATTCTCAACGTGGTCAACAACCAGTGGGCGATCTCCTCGTTTCAGGGCTTTGCCGGCGGCGAGCGCGCGACCTTTGCGGCGCGGGCCATCGGCAGCGGCATTCCCGGGCTGCGCGTGGACGGCAACGACTTCCTTGCTGTGTACGCGGTGACACGCTGGGCGGCAGCGCGCGCGCGGCGCAATCTGGGGCCGACACTGATCGAATTGTTCACCTATCGCGCCGCCGCACATTCCACCAGCGACGATCCGGCCGCCTACCGGCCCCAGGACGAAGGTGCGAAGTGGCCCCTGGGCGACCCGATCGAGCGTCTCAAGCAGCACCTGATCAAGCTCAAGGCCTGGGATGAAAAGCGCCACGCCGAGCTCACGAAGGAACTCGATGAGAAGGTCAAGGCGGATTTGAAGGAGGCCGAGAGCTACGGCACCCTGGGCAGTGTGCCGGTGGCGCCGGACAGCATGTTCGAGGATGTGTTCAAGGACATGCCCCCGCATCTAGAGCGGCAGCGCCGCGAACTGCTGGGGAACTGATCATGGCCAGCATGAACATGATTCAGGCCATCAACTCGGCGATGGACGTGATGATGGCGCGCGACGACAGCGTCGTGATCTTCGGTGAGGATGTCGGCTACTTCGGGGGCGTGTTCCGTTGCACTGCGGGTCTGCAGAAGAAGTACGGCAAGACGCGGGTGTTCGATACGCCGATTGCCGAGGGCGGCATCCTCGGCACCGCGATCGGCATGGGCGTCTATGGCCTGCGTCCGGTCGCCGAGATCCAGTTCGCCGACTACATCTACCCCGCCTTCGATCAGCTGGTTTCGGAGGCCGCGCGCCTGCGCTACCGCTCCGGCGGCGAGTTCTGGGCGCCGATCACGGTGCGCGCGCCGTGCGGCGGCGGCATCTTCGGCGGCCAGACGCATAGCCAAAGCCCCGAGGGCATCTTCACCCATGTCTGCGGCCTGAAGACGGTGATGCCGTCCAACCCCTATGACGCCAAGGGCCTGCTGATTGCCGCGATCGAGGACGACGACCCGGTCATGTTCTTCGAGCCCAAGCGCATCTATAACGGCCCCTTCGACGGCCACCACGATCGCCCGCTGACGCCTTGGGCCAAGCATCCGGCCGGCGAGGTGCCCGAGGGCTACTACCGCATCGAACTGGGCAAGGCCGCGGTCGCGCGGCCGGGTACGCAGGCGACGGTGATCACCTACGGCACGATGGTCCATGTGTGCCTGAAGGCCGTGGAGGAGTCCGGTGTCGATGCCGAGGTCATCGACCTGCGCACGCTGCTGCCGGTGGATCTGGACTGCATCGTCGAGTCCGTGAGCCGCACTGGCCGCTGCGTCATCGTGCACGAGGCCACCCATACTGGCGGCTATGGGGCCGAGCTGTCCGCGCTGGTGCAGGAACACTGCTTCTGGCACCTGGAGGCGCCGATCGAGCGCGTCACCGGCTGGGATACGCCGTATCCGCATGCGCTGGAGTGGGCCTATTTCCCGGGGCCCGACCGCGTGGCGAAGGCCTTGAAGCGCGTGATGGAGAGCTGACCATGGCGCGCGTACGGTTCAAGTTGCCGGATGTGGGCGAGGGCATCGCCGAGTCCGAGATCGCCACCTGGCGGGTCGAGGTGGGCGAACTCGTCAGCGAGGATCAGCCGCTGGTCGATATGCTCACCGACAAGGCCGCGGTGGAGCTGCCGTCGCCAGTGGCGGGGCGCATCGTCGAGCGCAACGGCGAGGCCGGCGACAAGATCGCTGTCGGTGCAGTCCTGGTGGTGATCGAGACCGATGCCGCCGCCGCCGCGGAGTCGAGCGTCGCGACTGCCGCTCCGGCGGCTGCTGCCAGCGATCGGGCCGCCACGCCGCGTGTGGCGGCGCCGACCGCAACTGCGACAGTGTCGACACCGGCGCGCGCCGCGCCGACAGCCGGCGCTGAGGCAAGCCCCGCGGCCCTGAAGCCGCAGACCTCACCGGCCGTGCGCAAGCGTGCGCGCGAACTCGGCGTCGCGCTGGAGCAGGTTGCTGGCAGCGGCCCGCGCGGGCGCATCACCCGCGAGGATCTGGAGGCGCACGTTCAGTCCTCGCAGACCGCGCAGCGTCCAAAGTCCGCGCTGACGCCGAGTACTGCCGTGGAAGCGATCAAGGTGATCGGTCTGCGTCGCAAGATTGCCGAGACCCTGCAGCGCACCAAGCAGCGCATTCCCCACTTTGCCTACGTGGAGGAAGTGGATGTCACCGAACTGGAGCAGCTGCGCCAGCAGCTGAACACGAAATACGGCGCCGAGCGCGGCAAGCTCACCGTGCTGCCATTTCTGGCGCGCGCGCTGGTGCAGGTGCGCGCGCAGTTCCCGCAGGTCAATGCCACCTACGATGACGAGGCCGGTGTACTGCATCGATACGCGGCTTCACATGTCGGCATTGCCACGCAGACACCCAATGGTCTGGTGGTGCCGGTGATGCGCCATGCCGAGACGCTGGATCTGTGGGCGGCCGCAGCCGAGATTCGGCGACTCGCCGAGGCGGCGCGCAACGGCAAGGCCACGCGGGAGGAGCTGAGTGGTTCCAGCATCACCATCAGCAGCCTTGGCCCGATGGGAGGTATCGTCTCGACGCCGGTGATCAATGCGCCGGAAGTCGCCATCGTCGGCGTCAACAAGATGGTCGAGCGGCCGATGGTCCGCAACGGCGCGGTTGTGGTGCGAACGATGATGAATCTGTCGTCGTCCTTCGATCACCGCATCGTTGACGGCTGGGACGCGGCCGCCTTCATTCAGGCAATCAAGGCGCTGCTGGAGTGCCCGGCAACGCTGTTCATCGATTGAAGCTGGCTGGTCGTTGCGGCGCTGCGGCACAGTACGCGGCATGAACCGGGGATCGATGCCGCGCCGCGTGGACCTGCTGGATGCCGACGAGCTGCTGGAGGCGCTGTCGACGACCGCCCGCCACGCGCGCGCGGCAGGGGCCTTGAAGCCGATGGCGACGCAGCTCGAATGCCTCAGCGCGGGAGGCGTGGACTACGTGCTGCGCATCGTCGACGGCCTTAGCCGCAAGCCGGTTTCAGGCGAGCTGCCTGCCGCACAACCGCGGCGCAACCCGTTTCTGCCCCATGACGCGGCGCTGTATGTCGGACACTGGCCGCCACGGCACCTGCTGTTGCTGAACAAGTTCCCGGTGCTTGAGCCGCATCTGCTGCTGGTGACCGAAGCCTACGAGCCGCAGTCAGCGCCGCTGACCCTGGCCGACCAGGCCGCGGCCGCCGCGCTGCTGCGTCGCTTGGGGGGCCTGGTGTTCTACAACGCCGGTGCGGTGGCCGGCGGCAGTCAGCCCCACCGCCATTTGCAGTGGGTCGATACCGCGCTGGCGCCGGGCTTGCGCGAATTGCCGATCGGGGCGCGCGCCGCCGAGGCATTGATCGGCGCGGCGCCCGGTATCGAGGTAAGGGCCGAGCTGCCGTTCCGGCACGTGCTGTGTGCGCTACCGTCCCTGCAGGCCGAGGATCTGCACGCATGCTATCGCAGCTTGCTGCGTGCGCTGGGATTAGATCCCGATGCCGAAATCTGCGACGGCTACAACATGCTGCTGACGCCGCGCTGGATGATGCTGGTGCCGCGCACGCGGGCAGCGGTCGCCGGCATCGGCATCAACGCCCTGGCGTTTGCGGGCGCATTGCTGCTGCACGACAGCGCGCAGCTCTCAACCCTCAAGTCCCTGGGTGTGCAGGAGGTCCTGCGCACGGTTACCGCCTGAGCCCGGCTCCGGCTCAGGCAGCGGGGTCGATCGCCAGGCGCTGCGCGATCGCCCGGATGGCGCCCGGGTTATACACCAGCCCCATATGGCTGCCGCGGACCTCGACGTTGTCGGTGTTGGCGGCCTCCGGTTCGCGGCAACACGGCCAGGCCACAATGCCGTCGCTGCGGGTGTAGATTGCGGTGCACGGCACCGGCGGCGGGGCAATGCGTTTGCGAAAACCCGCCATGTCCACCTTCACCGGCTTGCCGCGGTTGATCAGCTGGAATACCGGCATCAGATTGTTGGCGTCTGGCCGCACATTGATCGGGCTGCCCAGCGTGATCACGCGACGCACCTGGCCGGGCGCATGCCGCGCCATTTCGCGCACGTAAACACCGCCCAGGCTCCAGCCAATGAGGCTGACCGGCCCGTGGCGCTCGGCCAGCTTGTGCAGCTGCAGGCCCATGGCCTGCTTGATCGGCGGGCGCATGCCGAGGTTGGCACCGAGGCCCCAGCCGTAGGCGGCATAGCCCAGCTTCTTCAGCAGGCCGCGCAAGGGCGCCGTCGCCAGATCGCTGGCCCCGAATCCGGGCACCACGAGCACGGCGTGACCGTCGCCGGCTGGCAGCTCGGAGGTAAGCCTGCGTGAGCGCAGCGCCAGCCAGCCCAGTTCGGCCCAGACGCGGGATTCCAGCAGCAGCAGATGGGCGGCCGGGCGTGAGACGGATTCTTCAGTATGCAAGGCCATGACCGGGAAACCTGTGAACGTTCCGCATTATCGCCGCTTGCACCCGGCCTGCAGTGCAGCTTAGGTTTCTGCCCCCAACCTTGCTCAGGGCTCTCCCGGTGCACCAGCTGATCAACCGTCGCGATCTCGATTTCCTGCTGCACGAACTGCTGGACGTAGCGGCGCTGACCCAGGCGCCGCGCTATGCGATGCATGACCGCGCCACCTTCGACAGTGTCATCAACGCTGCCGAACAGCTGGCAGTGGGGCAGTTTCTGCCGCATGCCGCCAAGCTCGATGCCAACGAGCCGCATTTTGATGGCGAGCGCGTCCACATCAGTCCCGAGGTCAAGGCCGCGCTGGATGCGTACATCGAGGGTGGCTTTCTGTCGGCCGCATTTGATGTCGAGCACGGCGGCCTGCAGCTGCCCTACAGCGTCGCGCAGGCGGTGAGCGCGCTGTTCCTGGCAGCAAATCCCGGCACTTCGGGCTACCCGTTCCTGACGGCCGCCGCCGCCAATCTGCTGCGCGTGCATGGCAGCGCCGAGCAGCAGGCGCGCTACATGCGGCCGATGCTGGAGGGGCGCTATTTCGGCACCATGTGCCTGTCGGAGCCGCAGGCAGGGTCTTCGCTGGGCGACATCAAGACCCGCGCGCTACCGCAGGCCGATGGCAGCTACCGCATCGTCGGCAACAAGATGTGGATCTCCGGCGGTGACCACGAGCTTTCCGAGAACATCGTGCATCTGGTGCTGGCGCGGATAGAGGGTGCGCCGCAGGGGACCAAGGGCATCTCGCTGTTCATCGTGCCCAAGTTTATGGTTGAGGACGATGGCCGCCTGGGTGCGCGCAATGGCGTGCGCCTGGCCGGTCTCAACCACAAGATGGGCTATCGCGGCACCGTGAACACGGTGCTGAATTTCGGCGAGACGGCGCCCTGCGCGGGCTTTCTCGTCGGCCGCGAGCATCACGGCCTGGCCTGCATGTTCCACATGATGAACGAGGCGCGCATCGGTGTCGGCATGGGCGCGGCGGCCATGGGCTACGCCGGCTATCTGTTCTCGCTGGACTACGCGCGCAACCGGCCGCAGGGGCGCCTGCCCAGCAACAAGGACCCGGCCAGCAAGCCGGTCGCCATCATCGAGCACACGGACGTGCGGCGCATGTTGCTGCAGCAGAAGGCGTATGTGGAAGGAGGGCTGGCGCTGTGCCTGTACTGCGCGCGGCTGGTCGACGAAGCGGCAATCAGCGAAGACCCCAAGCAACGCGAGCAGATCAATCTGCTGCTCGACATCCTGACGCCGATGGCCAAGGCCTGGCCCAGCGAGTTCTGTCTGGAGGCGAACAAGCTCGCGATCCAGGTGCTGGGCGGCTACGGCTATACCCGCGACTATCCGGTGGAGCGCTATTACCGCGACAACCGGCTCAATCCCATCCACGAGGGTACCAACGGCATTCAGGGGCTGGACCTGCTGGGCCGCAAGGTGACGATGCACAGCGGCGCGGCCTTCCGCTTGCTGCTCTCCAAGTTTGCCGAGACGGTGACGCAGGCGCAGCCCATCGCGGAGCTGGCCGAATTCGCTCAAGCCCTGAAGTCCGCCAGTGACACGGCGGCGCAGGTGACCCAGAAGCTTGCGCACACCGCGATGCAAGGCAAGGTGGATCTGTTCCTTGCCAACGCGCACCTGTATCTGGACATGCTGGGTCACACCACGATTGCCTGGATCTGGCTAAGACAGGCGCTGTGCGCGCAGCAGGCTGCGTCCGGTGCCAGCACCACGGACCGGGCGTTCTACGAGGGCAAGCGGCGGGCCTGTCAGTACTTCTTCCGCCACGAGTTGCCGAAGGCCGCGCGCCAGGCCGAGCTGCTGGCCTCGCTCGACGACACCTGTCTCGACATGCCGGTGGAGTCGTACTGAGGATGGGTAGAGGGCTCGTGGCGATGCTGGTTTTGTGCGCGGCCGGTGCCGGCGCTCTGGCCTGGAGCTTTGCCCCGCACCGACTGGCCGTCACCACCGGCGTGCAGAACTGGACGTTGCCCCCGCCGCGACCGCCTGAGGCGATGCGCATGGGTGTTTTCCACACCGGCGCGCTGAGTGCGCCGGCGGCGCTGACCTACCGTGGCGGTGGCCTGGAGCCGCGCGAGCTGGGGATGGACGTGGTGGTGGTCGAGCACCCCCAGGGCGTGCTGTTCTTTGACGCCGGACTCGGGCGCGATGCGCAGACGCATGCGCAGACCGTGCCGTGGCCGGCGCGCCTTGGTGCCACGCCGAGCCCCGATCCCGACGGCGCACTCGTCGACCAGCTGTCAGGGGCAAGCCTGCGGCCGGAAAGCATCATGGGGGTGATCCTGACGCACGCCCACTGGGATCACGTCTCCGGGCTGGCCGATCTGCCGCAGGTTCCGGTCTGGGTGAGTTCCGAAGAGCGGGCCTTCATCGAAAGCGGCGCTGCCGCGACCACGCTCGCGCGGCAGCTCGGCGTGCAGCGGTATCAGACCTACGATTTTGACGACGGCCCGTACTGGGGATTTGAGCGCAGCCATGACGTCTTCGGCGACGGCTCCGTGGTGCTGGTCCCGGCGGGCGGACACACGCAGGGATCGACGCTCGCATTCATCCACACGCCTGATGGCCTCAGCTATGCGCTGATCGGTGATCTGGCGTGGCAGCGTGAAGGCGTGGAGTTGCCGGCGGAACGCCCCTGGCTGCTGCGGCACTGGGTGGATGAGGATGCCGCAGCCGTGCGCAGGCTTCTGGTCCATCTGCATCTGCTGCATCGGGCCATGCCGCAGCTGATCATCGTGCCTGCGCATGACCGGCGGGTAATGGCGACCTTGCCGCCGGCCACCCGCCAACGCGCCTTGCGCGGCCACTAGGCGCAGCGCGTCTGCGCCGCACGCTCTGGATTGGCCGGGCCGGGGCGCAGTCGGCGACAATAGGCCCATGCAGATCGGGCCCTACCGCATAGATCCACCGTTGATTCTCGCGCCGATGGCGGGGGTCACGGACCGCCCGTTCCGGCAGTTGTGCCGACGCCTGGGCGCGGGGCTGGCGGTTTCCGAGATGACAACCTCGGACGCCACGCTGTGGCATACCGAGAAGTCCCGGCTGCGACGGGAACACAGCGGCGAGATCGGGCCGATTTCCGTGCAGATTGCTGGCACCGAGCCGCAGCGCATGGCCGATGCCGCGCGCTTCAACGTCGAACACGGCGCGCAGATCATCGACATCAACATGGGCTGCCCGGCCAAGAAGGTCTGCCGGGTGGATGCCGGCTCGGCGCTGCTGCGCGACGAAGCCCTGGTTGCGCGCATCCTCGAGGCGGTCGTGGGCGCCGTCGATGTGCCGGTGACGTTGAAGATCCGCACCGGCTATGCCCGCGCGCGGCGCAATGCGGTGGAGATCGCACGGATAGCCGAGGGCAGCGGCATACGGGCGCTGGCCGTGCATGGGCGCACGCGCGAGGACCATTACCAGGGGGCTGCCGAGTACCGGACGATTGCGGCGGTCAAGCAGGCGGTGCGTATACCGGTGATTGCCAATGGCGATATCGGTACGCCGCAGCGGGCGCAGGCCGTGCTCCTGGAGACCGGCGCCGATGCGATCATGGTCGGCCGCGCAGCGCAGGGCCGCCCCTGGATATTTCGCGAGATCGCAAGCTTTCTCAGCACCGGCGAGTTGCTGCCGTCGGCAAGCACCTTCGAAGTCCGGCATTGGCTGCTGGAGCATCTGGACGCGCTGTATGCGTTCTACGGCGAAGGCATCGGGCTGCGTGTCGCCCGCAAGCACATACAGTGGTATTGCAAGGATCACCCGGGTAGCGAGCCGTTCTGGCAGAAGGTGAGCCAGGTAAGCGATGCCGCCGAGCAACGCGCCGCCGTGCAGGCCTTCTTCGACACGGGCGAGTGCCATCGCGCCGCCTGAGTTCCGCATATGCTGCGCAGCGCGGGTCCAGCGGCGGCCGGCGCGCACGAAATCTTCAGGCAGGGGAGGGGCTATGCAGGAACTCAAGGGGCAGTGGGCGCTGGTCACCGGTGCGTCCAGCGGTCTGGGGGTGGACTTCGCGCGTGAACTGGCGCGCCGCGGCGCGAATCTGGTGCTGGTCGCGCGTCGCGTCGAGCCTCTGCAAACGCTCGCAACCGAGCTGCGGGCGCTGGATGTACAGGTGCGGGTGATGCCGGCGGACCTGTCCGATGCGGAAGCGCGCGAGCATTTGCAGCGGGAGCTGGACGGGGCGGCGATCGCCATCGATGTGCTCGTCAACAATGCGGGCTTCGGCCTCTATGGCGGCTTCCTGAATACCGACTGGGCGCGCACCGAGCAGATGCTGCAACTCGACGTGGTGGCGCTGACGCATCTCACGCGCCTGTTCCTGCCGGGCATGGTGCTGCGCCGGCAAGGGTATGTGCTGCAGGTGGCGTCGATCGGCGCGTTCCAGCCCTCGCCGACGTATGCGGCGTATGCCGCCGCCAAGAGCTATGTGCTGAACTTTGGTGTCGCGCTCAATGATGAGCTGCGCGGTAGTGGCGTGTCGTGCACGGTGATCTCGCCGGGCGTGACAGCCACCGAGTTCCTCAAGGTTGCGGGTCAGAAACGCAACTGGTTCCACAACGCAACGATGATGGATTCCGCCGAAGTGGCGGCCATCGGCGTGCGCGCGTTGCTGCGGCGTCGCGCCAGCGTAGTGCCAGGGCTGATCAACACCCTGATGGCGTTCTCAACGCGCTTTACGCCGCTGACCTGGATGGCCGCGATCTCACGCTGGGCGATGAAGGCCTGACGTCCGAGCCGGACGCCAGCAGTGTCTGCATCCATTGCCAAACCAGTGGATGGTTGATCAGACGCACATGATGGACCCGCGTCAGGCTTGCGCTGTCGGCATCGGCCACCTGATGCGCGGTCGCGCTGGACAGATTCACCAGCCCATCGCCGAGTGTTTCGCTGAGCCGGTCATCAATGCGGCTGCTCAGGGTGCTGCCGATGAAGTGATAGCGCGCCCCGGCAATCCGCGCGATGTCGGCGCGCGGCGCTGTGCCCAGTGCGTCGAGATCGCGCCCACGCCAGTCCCGATCATGCGTGGCGCCCTGGCGCAGATCCTTGATGCCGGCCGAGCGGATCTTGAGGATGCGGGCCAGCGGCCGACTCAGCGCAAAGCGCTCCATGCGCTCGACGCCGACATTGACCACCTGCTCCAGCGGGGCACCCAGATGCGGGCTGCCGATGCAGAACACGCGCGAAACCTGCGCGGTCCACGCTGCGTTGCGTACCGCGCCGCTATGCGCGGCGGCCCTGGCGACCAGTCCGCCCATGCTGTGACCGATCAGGACGATGTCTTCTACGGCTACCGGCCAGCCGGCGACCAGCTTGTCCAGCGCGCGCGCCAAGCCGCGCCCGTTCTGCGAAACGTGCAGGCCGCTGTTGTAGCGCAGGAATACCGGCGTATAGCCCATGGCCTGCAGGCGCGCGGGGTAGTCCGGCGAGCCCTGCGGCTGGGTCTCGCTGTACATGGACCAGACGTGCTCACTGCAACACAGACCGTGGACGAATACCGCCAGACGTGGCGTTGCCTGAGGGTAGGCGGCGGTCAGTGCCTCGGCGGACAGCGTCAGGCGGCGGTTGTGCAGATAAAAACCCAGACGCGGGGTCAGCGGGTTGCGGCGCGCGGCCATGTCGTCGCCGACCAGGCCGCTGACGGCCGCCAGCAGCTTGCTGCCGTTGATGCTGGGCGCCGGAGCCGACGGGCTGGCAGCCAAGGCGCTGCGTTCCACCGCCTTCAACAGCACCGTGGCGCCGCCGAAGATCGCGGCACCGCTGAGGCGCACCGCACCGTAGACGCCATCGGTGATGCTGTCATGTAGCAGGCGGGTCGGCGCCGCGCCCTCGTTGAGGCCGGGGACCTGCGACAGGGTGCGGAACGGCATGTCGGAGATCGCGCGGTGCCATTCGTGGGTGCGGCAGGTGAGTTGGTCAAACGCGCGCGCCGTGAGATCCAGCGCGCCGCGCCATTGCGAGAGTTCGCTCACGTCCGGCCGCAGGGCCACCGCTGTTGTCGTATTCATGTCGCGCTCCGGCGGCCCGCAGGCCGCAAAACCGAGATTATAGTGTACAAGTGTTCACTCAAATAGACAAACAAAAAGGGGTCATCGTCGGTTGATGACCCCTTGGTGCCGCATGCGGCTGGCTCAGGCGGCGTCGGCGGCAGCGCCAGCGGTCTGTGAGGTCGGCTGCGGGGTCCAGCGGTTGGCGCGGCGCAGCGACGCCGTATCGTTGAAGCGCACGCCCATCTCACGCATCACCGCATGGGCCGTCTTCGCGGTCCATTGACGCACGTAGAACGGCTCCTTCACCACGAAATGATGGATGGCATGGGTGGAGCCGAAATTGAAGCAGAACAGCTGGAACGGCAGCAGCCACGCCGGAGTCAGCACTTGGGTCTGCTGGATCACGTTGTTGTCTTCGATGTCGCCGTAGTAATGCATGTTGCTGCTGACAAAATGCAGGCAGAAGCTGCGCAGGATATTCGGGCCGATCCAGACCACAATCAGCGGATTGATCCATTCCATGCGTGCCAGCATCGCCTCCGACCACGCGATCTCACTGCCGCTGGCCGCTGCCCAGGCGTTGGCGCCGTAGTAGCCGAGGAACACGTACCACAGGCCCCAGCAGATCCAGCCCAGCGGGAAGTAGGCAATCGGCCCGCCGATGAGCAGCAGAGCACGGTGTTTGGCGCTACGCGCGTTCGGCACTCTCAGCAGCAGCGCCAGTGTGGCGTCAGCCAGCATCAGCAGACGGGCCAAGCCCCAGGGGCGACCGTTGGTGATGCCGCGTTCCTCGGCATCCTTCTCCGTGCCCGAGTACTTGTGATGGCGGAAATGCAGGATGCGGCGTATCCACGGATTGATGGTGCTCGGTCGCGCGAGCCACACCAAGGCCATCATCAAGTGGTGCCAGACCGGTTGCTTGCGGAAGTACATCCAATGTATGAGATCGTGCTCAAGCTCATGCGTGAACGAGGCAAAGATCGCCACGATCGGCAGGCACACCCACCAGGCGATATGCCCCGCCAGATAGAGCCATGCGGTGCCCGCCATGCCTGCCAGCGACAGCAGCAGGATGCCCATGCCGATGGCATTCTGATGCAGCAGCCAGGGGTGGCGTTTGCGCAGATCCGCGCCGGCCTTCAGGACCACGGCCTTGATGTGCTCGGTCTTCTGCGCGTCGCTCAGGGTGCTTGCCAGCGGGGTTGCGGTCACAGCATGCTCCTCGATAGTTCAGGAATGATCAGCTCCGTACTCTAGGTGCGGCACTCCACCCGCGCCCTGCAGAATGCGCCAAGCGTTTGACCGATGCCGCCAACGCCAACCACCGCCACCGCACTGACCAGCTGGGCCAAGGCCATCCGCAAGGCCCTTGAAGCCAGCGGCGTTGATGGCGCGCCGCTGTTCGCGGAGGCAGGCCTCGATGTCGCTGCGCTCAACGACCCCAATGCGCGCTACCCGGTCGCGGCGACGACCCGCTTGTGGCAGTTGGCGGTACGCGCGACGGGCGACGATGCGTTTGGACTGACGGTAGCCCGCCATGTCAGCCAGACCACGTTTCACGCGCTCGGCTATTCGCTGGCCGCCAGCAGTACCTTGAAGGAAGCCTTTGAGCGCCTGCTGCGCTATTTCCGCATCGTCACCGACGCCGCCGAGCTGGGGTTCGAGCCGCATCCGGATCACTACTGTCTGCGTCTGCAGGTCGACATGACGCGCGGCGGTATCGCACCTCAGGCAATGGACGCGTTCGCCTACCTCCTGCTGCGGCTGTGCCGGGGCTTGCATCAGCGTGCCTTTTCGCCGCTGGCGGTCAGCCTGCAGCGCGAGGCGCCGCGCAACATGGTTGCGTTCGAGCGCGCGTTTCGGGCGCCGATCGAGTTCGGGGCCGCCGAGAACGCGCTGCGCTTTGCCCGCGAGGATTTCGAGCGCGGCCTGGACGGTGCCAATCCGGAGCTGGCGCGGCACAACGACGAGATCGTGCTGCGCTATCTGGCCAGGCACGATCGTGACGATCTGGTGGCGCGGGTGCGCGCGGCGCTTACCGGCCTGCTGCCCTCCGGCGTGCCCGGTGAAGCGGCCGTGGCTGCGGCGCTGCACCTGTCCTCGCGCAGTCTGCAGCGCAAGCTGGCGGAAGAAGGCAGCAGCTATACGCAGCTGCTGCAGCAGACCCGCAGGGAACTGGCCGCGTCCTATCTCCGGGATCAACGCAGCAGCGTCAGCGAGATCGCCTACCTGCTGGGATTCTCGGACACCTCCAGCTTTACCCGGGCCTTCAAGCGCTGGCAGGGCCAGACGCCAAGCGAGTTTCGCGCGCGCGGAACTGGGCCGGAGTCAGCTGCGTCCAGCGTTTGAACGCGCGCTGGAAAGCCGATTGCTCGGAGTAGCCGAGCAGAAAGGCGATGTCGGTAAGGTTCATCGCGCGGTTGCGCAGATAGCCTTCGGCCAATTCCCTGCGGACCGTCTCCACCAGTTGATTGAAGCGCAGGCCGGATTCGGCGAGCCGACGCTGCAGGCTGCGCGGGCTGGTCGCGAGCTGGGAGGCGATCCAGTCCAGCTCCACGGGCGGTGTCTTCAGCCGACGCGCGATCAGCGCTCGCGTGCGCGCCAGCAGATCATCGCTGCGCGGCAGTTGCAGGAGCTGTTGCTCGGCAAGGCGCGCCATCAGTTCGCGCATCGCCGGGTCAGGCTGTATCAGCGGAGCCGCCAGCCAGCGCTGCGGCAACGCCAGCCGGTAACACGGGGCGTCGAAGCGCAGTTCGCATGCGAATACGCGTTCATGCTCCCGGGTATCTGCCGGTGGTGGATAGGCCAGTGCGATCCAGTCGGGGCGGGACTGGCTGCCGGCCATCCAGCGGGTGAAGGTCAGCAGTCCGGCCAGGTTGAACTCGGCGAGCTGGCGATAGGGCGCTGCGCTCTCTGGCTGCCACGACAACACCAGCGAGGGCTCCTGGGCTTCCAGTTCAACACCACCCAGGTCGATGACCAGAGACTGGTAGCGGCGCAGGCCATCCAGCGCTTCGCCGAGCGTGGCGCAGTTCATCGCCACGTAGCCGAGCGCGCCGTAATGGCCGGGACGGATGTGTTCGCCGGCGTGCAGGCCCAGGTTCGGATCGCCCAGCAACTCGGCAGCGCGATCGAACAGCCCCGCGGCCGCATGCTCCGTGACGCGGCCATCGCGATCTTCCAGATTCATCTCGCAGACCGCCAGCAATGGGCCAGGGTCCTGACCCTGTGCCTGCACGTAGTCCAGCAGCGCCCGCAAGTAAGCTACGGACACGGTGTTGACCGGCTTGCGGATGGATTTGGCGCGGGCGGTCATTGATATCTGGCGGCTGCCGTCAAGAATGCGTGGCGCAGTGTGCCGAAAATGGCGGCGATCGAGAAATCCGTGGAGGTTGGTGATGGTCGAACAACTGATGGCGACGGTGCACACCCTGTTAGGGGGGCCGCACGTGGACTGGAAGCAGGTGCTGCTGACCGGCATGGCGCCGATCTTCCTGCTGGCCTTTGCCATCGAGTATCGCTTTCTGAAACGACACCAGCGCTTGCGCCAGTTTCAGTGGGCCGACGTCTGGACCAACATCGGGCTCGGCGCCAGCTATCAGGTGGCGGAGGCGGTCGTGCACTTCCTGATCAGCGCCGCCATCATCGCCTGGATCTACCAGCATCGCCTGTTCGATGTGCCGGTCAATGGCTGGACCATCATCCCGATCTTTGTTGCCGTCGAGTTCTGCTACTACTGGTTTCATCGTGGCAGTCACCGCATACGCTGGTTCTGGAGTGCGCATGTGGTGCACCACTCCGGTGAGCACATGAACTTCACCACGGCCTTGCGCCAGAGCGGCCTGTACGCGATCACCGGCTGGTGGCTGTTCTTCATGCCGCTGGTGTGGCTGGGTGTGCCGCCGGGAGTGGTGTTCCTGCTGTACGCCTGCGATCTGGCCTATCAGTACTTTGTGCATACCGAGGCCATCGGCAAGCTGCCGCGCTGGTATGAGTACGTGTTCGACACCCCGAGCAACCACCGCGTCCATCATGGACGCAATCCGCAATACATCGACCGCAACTACGGTGGCGTGCTGATCATCTTCGATCGCTGGTTCGGCACCTACGTCGAAGAAGGTGAACCGGTCGACTACGGCATTCCCAAGCAGATCAAGTCCAACAACCTGTGGACCCTGAACATGCACGAGTTCCTCGCCATGTGGCGCGACGTGCTCAGGCCCGGTCCGTTGTGGCAGCGCATCAAGCATCTATGGGCGCCGCCCGACTACGAGCGCCCGTCTTCAATCGAGCCGGCGCCGGCGGCCGGGTCAGTCAGTCCCGGCCTGTAGCGCTTCCAGCTCGGCGGAGGCCGCCAGCCATTCCTCTTCGGCGGCCGCCAGCTGCTTTCGCAGTTCGCCCTGTTCCTGCAGTTTCTGCGTCATCTCCTGATGGCGGGCGCTGCTGTACAGCGATTCGTCGGTGAGCGCGGCGTCGAGGGTGTCCAGCTGCGACTGCAGCTTGCCCATGCGCACATCCAGCTTCTTGATCAGCTCGCGCAACGGCCGCTCCAGCAGGCGCTGATCGGCGGCATTGCGTCGCTGATCCTTGGCGCTCGGTGCAGCCGTGCCGGGCCGCACCGTCGGTGCGTTGCTGTCGCGCCGCACCAGCCAGGCAGCGTAGTCGTCCAGGTCACCGTCAAAGGGCGCGCACACGCCTTCGGCCACGCGCCATAGCGTGTCACAGCAGGAAGCGACCAGATGGCGGTCATGTGAGACCAGCACAACGGCGCCGGCAAACAGGTGCAGCGCCGTTTCCAGCGCGTGGCGCATGTCGAGATCGAGGTGATTGGTGGGCTCGTCCAGCAGCAGCAGGTTGGGGCGCTGGTAGACGACCAGCGCCAGCGCCAGCCGCGCCTTCTCGCCACCGGAGAAGGGCGCCACGGCTTCATAGGCGCGATCGCCGCGAAAGTTGAAGCCGCCCAGGTAGTCGCGCTGAGCCTGTTCGCTGGCCAGCGGGTCCAGGCGGCGCAGATGCAGTATCGGCGAGGCTTCGAGGTCCAGCTGATCCACCTGATGCTGGGCGAAGTAGCCGATCTTCAAGAACGGGTCGCGGTGCTCGCGTCCGCCCAGGGGCGGCAACTCGCCGGCAAGCGTGCGCACGAGTGTGGACTTGCCTGCTCCGTTGGGGCCCAGCAGGCCCACGCGATCGCCAGGCTGCAGCGAGAAGTTGATGCCGTTGAGTATCGTGCGGTCCGCATAACCGGCGCGCAGCTTGTCGAAGCGCAGCAGCGGCGTTGCCAGTCGTTCCGGCTCGCGGAATTCGAAACTGAAGGCTGAGTCCAGATGTGCCGGCGCGATGCGCTCCATGCGCTCCAGCTGCTTGACCCGCGACTGTGCCTGGCGTGCCTTGCTGGCCTTGGCCTTGAAGCGGGTAATGAACGCGGACAGGTGTGCAATCTGTCGTTGCTGCTGCTCGTACTGCGCCGACTGCAGCGCCATGCGCTCGGCGCGCGTGCGTTCGAAGGTGGAGTAATTGCCGCCGTAGAGCGTTGCGCTCTGATTTTCCAGATGCAGCGTGTGCGTAGTGACCGTGTCCAGAAACTCGCGATCATGCGAGATCAGCAGCAGCGTGCCGGGATAGGACTGCAGGTAGTCCTGCAGCCAGATGACGGCGTCGAGATCGAGATGATTGGTGGGCTCGTCGAGCAGCAGCAGGTCCGAGCGGCACATCAGCGCGCGCGCGAGATTCAGGCGCATGCGCCAGCCGCCGGAGAAGTCGGCGACGGCCTGCGTCTGCTGGTCTGCCGCAAAGCCCAGGCCATGCAAC
>JBFJJW010000012.1:0-31152 GCA_041612095.1 Solimonas sp.
AGCTCATGAACAGGCGTTGATCGGCCGAAAGGCCATCTATCACTGCGCCTTCCTTGCCGTCGAGTGACAGCTTGTAGGCCTTGTACGCGATCGACAGGCCGCCCAAATCGCCGATGTTCTCGCCAATGGTGAACGCGCCGTTGACCTTCTGGCCGGGCAGCGGCTCGAACTGGTCGTACTGCGCGATCAGCAGCTTGGTGCGCTCTTCGAAGCGGGCGCGGTCTTCATCGGTCCACCAGGACTTGAGGTTGCCGTCGCCGTCGAACTTGGAGCCCTGGTCGTCAAAGCCGTGGCCGATCTCATGGCCAATCACCGCGCCGATGCCGCCGTAGTTCACCGCGTCTTCGGCGTTCATGTCGAAGAACGGCGGCTGCAGAATGGCGGCCGGGAACACGATCTCGTTCATGCCGGGGTTGTAATAGGCATTCACGGTCTGCGGCGTCATGTGCCATTCGTCGCGATCAATCGGCGCGCCAAGCTTGGCGACTTCACGCTCATGCTCCACCTTGCGCGAACGCATGATGTTGCCGACCAGATCGTCCGCGGCAACGGTCAGCGCGGAATAGTCCTTCCACTTGTCCGGATAGCCGATCTTGGGGGTGAACTTGGCGAGCTTCTCCAGTGCCTTTTCCTTGGTCTCCTCGCCCATCCAGTCCAGATCCTTGATGCTGGCCTCGTAGGCCTTGGTCAGGTTCTTGACCAGCTTCTCCATGCGCTTCTTGGCCTCGGGCGGGAAGTGGCGCGAGACATAGATGCGGCCCAGCACCTCACCCAGCGCGTCCTCGGTGGCGGTCACGGCGCGCTTCCAGCGCGGCTCGTTCTCGGCCGTACCGTTGAGGGTCTTGCCGTAGAAGGCGAAATCCTCCTCCACGAACGGCTTGGAGAGGAACGGCGCGTAGTCGGACAGCAGATGGAACTGCATCCACGCCTTCAGCGTTTCCAGCGGCGTGCTGGCAATGATCTTGTCCCAGGCGGTGAAGAAGCTGGGCTGCATCACCACCAGACCCGGGGACTTGTTGGCGCCGATGCCGTCCAGGTATACGTTCCAGTCAAACCCGGGGGTGAGCTTGCCGAGATCCTCCAGCGCGTACTTGTTGTAGGTCTTGTCGGCGTCGCGGGAATCCACCTTGTCCCACTGCTTTTCGGCGAACTGGGTTTCCAGCGCCATGATCGACTTGGCGTGACTGGAGGCACCAGGAATCTCGGCCAGCTTGAGCATCTGCTCGATGTGCTTCACATACGCGGCGCGGATGGCGGCGAACTTCTTGTCCTTGGACAGGTAGAAGTCGCGATCCGGCAGGCCAGTGCCGCCCTGAAAGACGTAGAGGATGTACTGCGAGGAGTCCTTGGCGTCGGTGTCGATGCCCGCCAGCAGCATGTCGGAGCCGAGCATCGACATCCAGGCCATCTGCGCCGGCAGCTCGGACTTGTCCTTGATGGCGGCAATGCGCTCAAGCTCGGGCGCAAGCGGCTTGATGCCGAGCTCGTCGGCCAGGGCCTCGTTCATGA
The DNA here is from genome assembly GCA_041612095.1 of Solimonas sp. Taxonomy (GTDB): domain Bacteria; phylum Pseudomonadota; class Gammaproteobacteria; order Nevskiales; family Nevskiaceae; genus Solimonas. Next base: position 1,510 of record JBFJJW010000012.1, read on the forward strand.
ACGCGGTGTAGTAGTCGCCGACCTTCTGCTCGTCAGAGCCCGCGGTCTTGTCCGGCTTGCTGGACGACTCTTCGATGATGGCCTTCAGCTGTTCCCGCGCATCATCATCGAGCTTGGTGAACGAGCCGTAGTTGGATTTGTCAGCCGGAATTTCAGTGCTGGCCAGCCATTGGCCGTTGACGTGCCGGAACAGGTCATCCTGCGGGCGCACGCCGGTGTCGAGCTGTTGGATATCAATGCCGGACACCAGCGCTTTGGGGGCCGGGGCGGCCGGAGCCGGCGCAGGCGGCGGCGTCTCGGACTTGCCGCAGGCGGCGAGCAACAGGGCGCAGGCAGCGCCGGTAAGCAGTTTATTCATCGGGTTACCTTGCGGTCTTGGGAATCTGGTGGGTGCAGCTTAACGGGGCGTAGACCGCAGGGGTGAGCGGAAATTCCCCCAGCGCACCAAAATAGGGCGAGATCGGCGGGCTTGGGTGGCCCTCAGGCCGCCCCCATACTGATCCCCCGCCAGGTAAGCCGACCATGTTCGAACTCAAACCCGTATCCGGAACCGACAAGGCCCAGGACTACGCGCTGCTGGCGCAGCAGGCCGAAGCCCTGTTGCACGATGAGCGCGACCGCATTGCCAATGCCGCCAATCTCAGCAGCCTGATCTGGCACAGCCTGCCGGACCTCAACTGGGCCGGCTTCTATCTGTTTGACGGCACTGAGCTGGTGTTGGGCCCGTTTCAGGGCAAGCCGGCCTGCGTGCGCATCGCGCTGGGCAAGGGGGTGTGCGGTACGGCCGCGACGACCCGCCAGACCCAGCGGGTGGCGGATGTCCACGCCTTTCCCGGCCATATTGCCTGCGACGCCGCCTCCCGTTCGGAAATCGTGGTGCCGCTGTACCAGGACGAGCGGTTGATCGGTGTGCTGGACCTGGACAGCCCCCTGCCCGACCGCTTCGACGCCCTCGACCAAACCGGCCTCGAGCGTCTGGCCGCGATCTGGCTGGCGACGCTGTAGCCGCTACAGCGCCGACCAGGCGATCAGGCCGATCGCGCTCCAGTAGGTGCTCAGGATCAGGCCCTGCGCGCCGCGGTAGGGGCCGAGAAACTTGCGCGCGCCCAGGGCCGAATCGGAGATCACGAACAGCCCGGCGCCGATCAGCGCATAGACGGCGGTGCCGTCCAGTGCCGTCCAGCGCATCGAGGCGGTAATGGCCAAGCCCATCAACGCGCCGCCGTACACCAGCACCGGCAGCTTCAGCGCGCCGGCCCTGGGCAGCAGCAGCGCGGCAAAGGCGACACCCCATACCGGGAAGATCCAGGTAAAGACGGGCATCTGCGGCGCCGCCAGCCCGTCCAGAAACGCGACCATGAACAACAGGTGCGCCACCAGGAAGCTCGACAGGCCCGTGATGAAGGCAGCGGTGGAGCCGAACATCAGGGCGACGTCCCCCATCAGCGACAACACCAGGCCCGCCAGCAGCAGCGTGCGGTAGCTGCTGTCCGGTGCCTGCAGGGCAATGCCGGTAATCAGGATCGTGGTCAGCGGCTTGAGCAGGAAGAAGACCTTGGGCTTGGTCTCGTTCCAGTCGGCCATGATGGCCAGTACCGCAGAAACTGCTGCCGCCACAGACAATGCCACTACCATGCGCCACCCCGATCCCTGAGCCCCCATGTGGGCCGCATAGTCTAGCGCCCAAGAAAAACCCGGCAGGTGCCGGGGCGGGGAAATCCCAGAGACTGCGAAAGGACTGCAAAGCGCAGCGCGGGCCCGTTCTAAACTAGGCGCCCCCGATTGCAGAGGCATGACATGGAAAAGATTGTCAAAACCGAAGCCGAGTGGCGCGCCAAGTTGACGCCCGAGCAGTACCAGATCACCCGCGAGGGCGGCACCGAATGTGCGTTCACCGGCCAGCTTTGGGACGATCACCGTGACGGCGTGTTCCATTGCGTCTGCTGTGATCTGCCGCTGTTCGACTCGGCAACCAAGTTCAATTCACGCACCGGCTGGCCCAGCTTCTATGACCCGGCAGTCAATGCCCACATCGTTGCCTTGAGCGACCACAGCCACGGCATGCGTCGCACCGAGGTGCGCTGTGCGCGTTGCGACGCGCATCTGGGCCACGTGTTCGAAGACGGCCCGGCACCCACCGGCCTGCGCTATTGCATCAACTCGGCGGCGCTGGAATTCAGGGGCCGCTGACGCGGCGCGCTCGGGGGCGGATGCGTGCGTATTCACTGGCTGCAGCACGTCGCGTTTGAGGACCTGGGCTGTATTGCACCCGCATTGGCGCAGCGGGGCGATGCCGTCGGGCACACGCGGCTGTATGCCGGCGAGCCCTTGCCGGAGCTCGCGAGCTTCGATGCGCTGATCGTCATGGGCGGGCCCATGAACATCTACGACTATGACGCGCATCCCTGGCTAAGGGCGGAAACCGAGCTGATCCGCGCGGCCGCTGAACAGGGCAAGCGCATCCTCGGCATCTGCCTGGGCTCGCAGCTACTGGCCGCGGCGCTGGGCGCCGAGGTCACGCGTAACGCCCACACCGAGATCGGCTGGTTCGAGATCGCGCTCAACGAGCAGGGCCGGCAATCGCGGCACTTCAAAGGGTTTCCTGAGCGCTTCACCGGCTTTCATTGGCACGGCGACACCTTCTCGATTCCTGCCGGCGCGCACAATCTGATGGCCAGCGCCGCCTGCGCCCATCAGGCGCTGGAACTGCTGCCACACTGCGTCGGCATCCAGTTTCATCTGGAGGTCACCGCAGCCAACGCCCGCGAATGGTTCATGCACGAGCGCCCCGCAGTGTCGGCTTATGTGCAGGCGGTTGATTCGATACTGGCCAATCTCGATGGCTTTGCCGGCAACAACCGGTTGATGCTCAAGCTGCTCGAGAACTGGCTCGGCTGAAGCGCGGCGCAGCTAGAGCGGCAACCAGCGCACGCGGTCATCGCCCTCCATGGGCGGCACTTCCACCAGCGCCTGCGCCTGCGCCAGATTGCCGAGCATGTGTGAGGCCTGTCCGCCAAGCGGCAGCAGGCGCGGTGTGCCGAGCGCGCTGTAGTCAACCGCCATCCGCAGCCACAGGGTCTTGCTGGCGTCGCGTCTTACGGGCGCTGCCAGCTCACCACGGCGCCAGCGCAGCAGCGGCTCCACGCCTTGCAGCGCCGACAGCGCGCACCCCACGTACACCAGCAGATTGGTCAATACCGATGCCGGGTTGCCCGGCAACCCGAACAGCAGGCCGTTGCCATGGCGTGCGACATACAGCGGCATGCCCGGCTTCTGCGCCACCTTCCACAGCAGGCGCTGTGCGCCGGTCGCCTCCGCGCTCGATGGGATGTAGTCGTGATCGCCCACCGATACACCGCCGGTGGTGATGACCAGATCGCTGTCCGCAAACGCGGCGGCCAGCGCGCGTTGCACCTGCTCGGGATGGTCCGGCAAGTGCTGCAGACGCTGCGGGGCCACACCTTCGCCGTGTAGCCAGGCCGCGACCATCGGGCCGTTGGCGTCCGGAATCTGGCCCAGCGCGCGCGGCGCGCCCACCGCGCAGACTTCATCGCCGCCTATCAGCACGCTGATGCGCGGTAGGCGATGGACACAGACCTCGCTGACGCCGGCCATCGCCAGCGCGCCGATCAATCCCGGCGTCAACCGGTTACCGGCGGCGGCCACTTCCGCGCCGGCGGCGATTTCCTCGCCTTCATGGCGAATGTCGGTGCCGGGCGCAACGGCTTCCAGCACGCGCACGCCGGTGGCGCCACGCGCGCAGCGTTCCTGCCGCAACACGGTGTCCGCGCCCAGCGGCAGCATCGCGCCGGTGAGAATGCGGGCCGCCGTACCGGGTGCCAACTGCGGCGGTTGCAGCTGCGCGGCGGCGGCGATGTGCTGCGCCAGCGGCAACGCGCAGGGCGCGGCCGCGATGTCGGCATGGCGCACGGCATAACCATCCACCGCGCTCTGAGTGAACAGGGGCAGCGCGTGGCTGCTGCTGGCCGGCGCGGCGAGGACGCGGCCGCAGGCCCGAGTCAGGGGCAGGCGCTCGTTGCCCAATGGCTTCACCGCGTGCAGAACAGCGTGCAGTGCTTCTGAAACGGGCGTCATGTGCACAAGCCCAGATCCGATGCCTGCGAGAGGGTCGCCGTTGCGGCCAGCGCCAGACGGCCGTTGGCGATGTACAGCGTGCGCCGAGCCAGCCGCATGATCTCGGCGGGCGCATGGCTGACGTAGATCATCGGCGGGCCGCCGTTATCGCGCAGCGACTCCAATGCACGCAGCACGGACTCCCGTTGCTGCGGGTCCAATGCGCTGACCGGCTCGTCCAACAGCAACAGCCTCGTAGCACTGAGCAGCGCGCGGCCCAGCGCCACACGCTGGGTCTCTCCTCCCGACAGGGCATCGACCCCGCGCGCCAGCAGCGGCTGCAGATGCAATTGCTCGACGACGGCATCGAAGCCCAGGCCGCAGGACCGCGCGCGCCGCAGTGCGTAGTGCAGATTGCCGGCCACGCTCAGGTGCGAGAACAGGCGTGCGTCCTGGAACACGTAGGCGATGCGCCGGCGGTGGGGCGCCAGACTGTACCGACGCCGACCATCCTGCAGGCAGTCGCCGTCCAGCTCGATACGACCCGATGCGCGAGGCTCGAGGCCGGCCAGCAAGCGCAGCAGGGTGCTCTTGCCGCTGCCGGAGGGGCCGCACAGACCCAGCACACCGTGCCAGCGCAGTTCTCCTTGCGCCGTCAACTCGAAGTCACCCTGTCGCAACTGGCAGTCGAGCCGCAGCGTGCAACTGGCCGAAGGCGGGCTCACGGCAGCACCCGTGGAAAGCGGCGGTTGAGCACGTACACCAACAACACCACGCAATAGGAAAACGCCAGCAGGCTCAGCGACAGCGCGTGTGCGGTCGCATAGTCGAGGCGTTCCACGGCTTCGAAGATCGCGATCGAGATCACCCGTGTTTCACCGGGAATGCTGCCGCCCACCATCAGCACCACGCCGAACTCGCCGAGGGTATGGGCAAAGCCGAGGACGATGGCGGTGGCAAAGCCCCGCAACGCCAGTGGCGCGGCGACCGTCAGGAAGGCATCAAGCCGCGTAGCGCCGAGCGTCCAGGCTGCTTCCAGCGGCCTCCGGCCGATGCCCTCAAACGCGGTCTGCAGCGGCTGCACCACGAACGGCAGCGAATACAGCACCGAAGCGATGACCAGGCCGGTGAACGAGAACGTCAACGTCTGTCCCGTGTGTTGCAGCCACCAGCCACCGACGGCGCTCTTGGGGCTCATCATCAACAGCAGATAGAAGCCGAGTATGGTCGGCGGCAAGACCAGCGGCAGCGCCACGGCCGCCTCGAACAGCAGGCGCAGGCGCGTGCGGCCGTGGGCCAGCCACCACGCCAGCGGTGTGCCGATCACCAGCAGCAGCAATACCGCCGCCGCCGCCAGCTTGAGGGTGAGCCATAGGGGGCCGTAGTCGTCCATGAGGTTCAAGCCTTGCCGCAGGCGCGGCGGTTGGCCGGCGCATAGCCCAGCGCCGCGATGCGCTGCAGCGCAGGCGCGCTGCCCAGATAGCGCAGGAAAGCCAGCGCAGCGGGATTGTCCTGCGCACGCTGCAGCAGCACCGCATCCTGGGTCAGCGGCGAGTACAGCTGTGGCGGAACTTCCCAGCGGCTACCCGTCGGGTCGGGAGTCGGCAGCGACGAGGCCGCGACAAAGCCGATTTCGGCGTTGCCGGTCGCCACCATCTGATAGGTCTGGCCGATATCCATGCCGCGGACCAGCCGCGGCGCCAGCGCCTGCCACAAGCCGAGACCCTCGAGCACCTCGCGCGCGGCTACGCCATAGGGTGCGGTGTCGGGGTTGGCGATCGCGAGGTGGCGCAAGGCTGGATGGGCAAGGGCCATCACCGGATCGGCCGCTATAGCTGAAGGATCGGCGCTCCACAGAATCAGGCGGCCGACGGCATAGGTGCAGCGCGAGCCGGCAACGGCGACGCCCTCCTCAACCAGGCGTTGCGGCCGCAGGCTATCGGCCGCCAGCAGCAGGTCATATGGCGCGCCCTGGCGAATCGCCGTGTACAGGCCGCCGGTGGATCCGGAAGCCACCCGCAGCCGATGCGTGCTGTGCGCGGAGAAATCGGCGATCAACTGCTGGAGTGGCGCCGTGAAGTTGGCGGCTACCGCCACGGTTGCCTCGCTGGCGCCGGTGCTGGCGCTGATCAGCAACAGCAGGCTGACGAGCCCGCGGTTCATGGGCCGGGGCCGATACCCGAGGGCGGGCCGGGCGACAGTGCATCGGGTACCAGGTCCGGATCCGCCGCCGGCCGTGCCCGCGCGCGGGCGCGGAGGCTAGACGAGCAGGCAGCGCAGGCGCGGCCCGACAGCGGAGCGGAAAACAGGGGAGCGTGCATCATGCGTAACCGCCGACGTGCGGTCGCGCGATGCGACAGACATCAATCAGGTGCACGAGGCCCGGAAGTACGGCGGCAAGGGTTTCCTCCGCGCCGCGCCGGCTGCCGGGGAACGTCAGCACCACGCTGTTGCCGGACAGACCGGCAATGCCGCGCGAGAGCATGGCGTAGGGCGTGCGTGACTGGCCGTAGGCGCGAGCGGCTTCCATGATGCCCGGCAGCTCCGACGTCAGTAGCGGGCGCACCGTGTCCACGGTGCAGTCGCGCGGCCCGACGCCGGTGCCACCGACGGTGACGATCAGTTCCATGCCCTCTTCCAGCCACTGCTGCACGCGGGCCTTCAGCTCCGCCGGCTCATCCGGCAGCACCTCGTAGGCGGCGATGGCAAAGCCGGCCTCGGCCAGACCATCGGCAACCGAACGGCCGGCGGTATCCGGCTTGCGACCCGCCGCCACCGTGTCGGACAGCACGAGCACGGCGGCGCGCGCGCCGACGATGTGGCGCTCGAACTGCGACTTGCCGCCGAGCTTCTGGTGCAGGCGGATGTCACCGATCACCAGATCCTTGCCGTCCACGTGCGGCTTCATCATGTCGTATACGGTCAGCGCGGCGGCGCTGACGGCGGTCAGCGCCTCCATCTCGACACCGGTGGCGGCGATCGTGCGTACGCGGGCTTCGATCAGCAGCGTGTCCTCCTCGAAATCGAATGCCAGCTCGGCATCAAGCACCGGAATCGGGTGGCAATGCGGCAACCAGTCGGGCGTGCGCTTCACGGCCATCAGGCCGGCGATGCGCGCGCATTCAAGAACATCGCCCTTGGACACGTTGCGCTCGCGAATCATCACGATGCCTTCAGCGGAAACGCGAATGCGGCCGCCTGCGGTGGCGCTGCGCAACGTGGGGGTCTTCAGGGTGATGTCACGCATGTCGATCTACCAGTGCTCTTCAAGGGTGCTTGCCACAGCCACGCAATGGTCATGCCGGCGCGCGGATGCGGGGGCTGCGTCCGCCGCATCGCCTATGCAGCAGCCTTCGACGAAGGCACTGCCGCCGTCGGCATAGAATTCTTCCTTCCAGATCGGCACCGTATGCTTGGTGAGGTCCACGGCGGCGCGCAGGGCCGCAAAGGCCTCGGCCCGATGCGCGGCGCGCACCAGCGCGTAGATCGCGACATCGCCGATCTCCAGACGACCCACGCGGTGAACCACGCGACAGACCGGCACCGCGTGCTGCGCGCAGATCTGCGCCTCGATCTCGCGAATCATGCGTTCGGCCACGGCGACATGCGCGCTGTAGTTCAACGCGGTGACCGGCCGCAGCAGATGATGGTTGCGCACCGTGCCCGCAAACAGCGCCAGCGCGCCGCAGTCGGGACGCGCGCTATCCGCAATCATCGCGTCCAGCGACAGCGTAGAGTCCTGTATGCGGCTGTAGGTGACGATCAAGACTCAGCCTCCCGCCACCGGTGGCAGCAGCGCCAGCTCATCCCCGTCATGCAGCGGTGTTTCGCGGTAGATGATGCTGTCGCCACGTGCGCAGGCGCAGCGCGGCAGCGCCTCCGCCAGCGCAATGCGCTCGGAGCCGAGGGCTTGCAGCGCATCGCGCACGGTGGCGCGCTCCGGCAGCTGCAGTTCGAGCACGGCGGCGCCCGCGAGTCGGCCGGTAACGCCAAGACATTGCACGGCAATCTTCATATCTGTGCTCAACCTCCGAGGTGATGCATGGTGATGGGGCGTTCGACATAGCCCGGCTGCGCGGCGTAGCCCGCCGGCTTGTTCCAGACGCTGGCGCGAACCAGAGCGGCCAGCGCGCCGGCTTCATCCAGGCCGCGCAGCGGTCCCCGCAGGTCGTGGCCCTGTGCCGAGAACAGGCAGGTGTAGAGCGAGCCGCGGGCATCCAGCCGCAGGCGGTCGCAGCGCGTGCAGAACGGTTTGGAAATGGTCGAGATGACGCCGTAGCGATAGCCGTCGGCCAGCAGGTAGTAGCTCGCCGGGTCGGCGCCACGCGGCAGCGGACGGGCCGCACCCAATGGCGCCAGCCGCGCCAGAATCTCCGCTTCGGTCACGACTCGATCGCGGCTCCAGCCGCCACGGCCATCCAGCGGCATGAACTCGATGTAGCGCAGCGGGACGCCGGCTGCGCGTGCCCACTGTGCCAATGGCAACACCTGATCTTCGTTGTAATCGCGAACGACAACGCAGTTCAGCTTCAGCGGAATGCCCGCATCCTGGGCGGCGGCGATACCGGCCAGCACCGGCGCGATGTCGCCGCGGGTCAGTCGTCGAAACGCCTCCGCTTCGATTGCATCCAGACTGATGTTCAGGTCGTCCAACCCGGCGGCGCGCAGCGGCAACGCCAGGCGCGGCAGCAGCCCGCCATTGCTGGTCATTGCGATCCGCTCCAGCCCGTGTGCGCGCAGCTTGCCGAGATCGCGCACGATCTCGATGACATCGCCGCGCAGCAGGGGCTCGCCGCCGGTGAGCCGCAGCTCGGTGATGCCCAGCTCGCGCACGAACAGCTCCACCAGTTCGAAGATCTCGCCGCGGCTGAGCAGCTCGCTGCGCGGCAACCAGCGCGGATGCTCCGGCATGCAGTACAGGCAACGCAGATTGCAGCGGTCGGTCAATGACAGACGCAGCTTGCGCTTGATACGGCCGCGGGAATCCGCCAGCGCGCGTATCGGCGCGAGCGGTGCGGTCTGCGGCGTGGCCAGATTCAGCACAACGTCATCTCCGCTGCCTGCAGCTCATCGGGAGTGTTGAGATTCAGTGGCGCTGCGTCACGCAGCCAGCTCATGGTGTGCTGCTGCTGCCAGCGCAGCAGGCTGCTGTCGCCGCTGGCCAGATAGTTCGCGGCCGAGCCGGCCAGCGTCACCCGCAGATAGCAGAACGTCGGGTGCGCGCGCTCGCCGTCGTGCAGCACGACGATGTCCGCGCCGCTGCTGGCGGCCGCTGCGCTGAATCGGGCGGCAAGATCAGGCGCGAGCTGCGGCGCGTCACAAGGCACGCATAGCAACCAAGGATAGCGGGCCACGATCAGCAGCCGGCACAGGCCTGCGAGCGGACCGCCGCCATGGACGTCGCGCACGACGCGCAGGCCCAGATCGGCGTAGCGATCAGCGTTGCGGTTGGCTGACACCAGCAGTTCCGAAGCCTGCGGCCGCAATGCGTCCACCACGTGCTCGATCAATGGACGGCCGTTGAACGGCAGCCAGCCCTTGTCGGCGCCGCCGTGTCGACGGCCTTCGCCACCTGCAAGAATGCCGGCCGAGATTGCCATGGCCTCAGGCCTGCGCCAGCTCGCCCGACGACGATGCATTGCGCTGATCAACGGCCGCCTGATAGAGCCCTGCCTCGCGCGCCTTGTGCTCGGTGCTGAAGCGCACAGCGATGGCGCAGACCGCGCTGACCGTCACCAAGCCGCCCAGCATCAGCAGGCCGCTGCGGGTATCGACCGCGCCCTTGAGCAGGAAGCCGGCTGCGACCGCACCGACATTGCCACCGGCGCCGATGATGCCCGCAACGCCGCCCAGTGCACCGCGGTCGATGAACGGCACGAGGCTGTAGGTCGCGCCGCAGGCCATGTGGGTAAACAGGCCGAAGATCAGCATGGTGGTAATCGCCAGCGCCAGCGAGCCGCTCTGCGACCAGGCCATCAGGCCCAGGCCTTCGCCGAGAATCAGGGCGAACAGCAGCAGCGTTCGGCCATCGAGGCCCCAGAGCTTGGCAACGCGATCCGACACATAGCCGCCCAGCGCACGTGCGAACAGGGCCAGCAGACCGAAGCTGCCGGCGCACAGCCCCGCCATCTTCAGATCCAGGTTGAAGCTGTCGACGTAGTACACCGCCGCCAGGTTATGAATCGTGATCTCGATGCCGAAACAGGCGGCATAGGTGATGAACAGCATCCACACGCGGTAGTTGCGGCAGGCGCGCTTGAACGAGACCCAACCGCCGCCCTTGCCCGACTCGGAGGCGATGCCCCGTGCACGTAGCTCCATCACGCTGCCTTCGGGCGTGTCCTGGGTGTAGCGCCAGTACACATAGGCCATGATCAGCATCAGCACGCCGGGCACGACCAGCGCCACGCGCCAGCCGAATGCCTGCTCGACGCCGAGGCTGACTATCGCCGCCAGCAACAACGGCATGACCGACTGCGCCACGCCGCCCCCCGCATTGCCCCAGCCCGCAGCAGCAGCATTGGCGGTGCCGACCACGTTCGGCGCGAACATCACCGACGTGTGGTACTGGGTGATGACGAAGCTGGCGCCGATGGCGCCGATGCACAGGCGGAAGAACAGAAAACCTTCGTAGGAATTGACGAAGGCGATACCGATGACCGGAATCGCGCCGAACAGCAACAGCGCGGTATAGGTCAGGCGGGGTCCGTAGCGGTCGCTCATCGGGCCGACCAGCAGACGCACGATGATGGTCACCGCGACGGCGGCGATGTTCATGTTGGCGATCTGATCGCGGCTGAAGCCGAACTCGCTGTTGATCAGCGGCATCAGCGGTGCGATCGCAAACCACGCGAAGAAGCAGACGAAGAACGCCAGCCAGCTGACGTGGAAGGCACGCATCTGGGGCGTGCTGAAACTGAACAGGTCGATGCGGACAGCTTTGGAACTAGCGGACACGGAGCCTCTCCTGACGGGACAGATTCGTTCGGGATGCGGGCACCGTTGTCCGCGGACTACATGAGACCTGCTTTGGCCTCGTCGCTATCGGAGCAAGCGCCGTGCCAACACCGCGTAGCGGCCGTTCAGCGAACCTCGCTGCGTGTTTGTGCGATCAACGCCTTGAGCTCCGGCACGCAGGAGCCGCAGTTGGTGCCGCAGCGCAGTTGCGCACCGAGGGTTTCCACGCTGGCGGTGCCCGCGCGGATGGCGGCGCAGATGGTGTTGCGGCCGACGCCGAAGCACGCGCAGACCTGCGGGCCGGGGTCAGCACCGGGCGTGGCCGGCTGGCCCACCAACAGCGAGATCCGATCCAGCTCCTGAAGCGGCGCCTGAATGAACAGGCCCGACAGCCATTCCCGCGCCGGCAGATCGTCCGCCCGAGGCGAGATGAAGACGCAGCTCTCGATGCGATCCTCCACCAGGTGCGCGGCGCGATACTGGAGTTCCGCAACATCGCTGGCCTCCAGCCAGTCGGCGTCAGGCGCTTGCGCTGACAGCAGGGCGCGCGACCAGGCCGAGAAGTCCTCGATGCGCCCCCGGCCCGCCAGTTCGTAGCGCCTGAACTGCTCGCCCTGGATGGCGGTCCACCAGGCGATGTCGCTGGCGCGCGGTATCCGCAGGGCGTGCCGGGTCAGGACAAAGGCATACCAGTCCACGAAAAAGGGCTCCACGCGCACCGGCGTGTGCTTGAACTCGGGCTCGCCGGAAACCGGGTCAACCACCGGATTCACCAGCGCGCCGACACGCGCGTCCGAGGCATTCTGGTCATTCCAGTGTATGGCCATGAAGACCTGACGCCGGACCTGCTCCGTTGTGGTGCGCACACGCACCACGCACTGGCCCCAGCGGCTGCTGATGCGCGCCAGCCCGCCGTGACGCAGGCCCCACATCAGGGCGTCCTGGGGATGGATCTCGAGTTCGGGTTCCGGCCGATGTCCGGCCAGGCGCGGTGAGCGACCGGTGCGGGTCATCGTATGCCACTGGTCGCGCAGGCGGCCGCTGTTCAGCACCAGCGGCCATTCGTCGTTCGCCATGTTGACCGGCAGCCGCGGCAGCAGCGGCAGCAGCCGCGCGCGGCCATCGGCTGTGGAGTAGCGGCCATTGGCGAATGGCCGCTCGACCGGCGCGGTCGCCGATAGATACGGCCATTGCAGCGGCTGCAGCGCGGCGTAGGCCTGCGCATCCAGATCGGCGAGGCCGGCCAGATTGAACTGGCGGGGAATCTCGGCCTGGCGATGCGCCGACAACTGCGCGTGCTCGCGAAAGATCTGATGCGGCTGCTGGTAGTCGAACGCAGCGCCGAACCCCATGCGCTGTCCGACCTGAGCCAGCGCCCACCAGTCGGCCTGCGCTTCGCCGGGCGCCGGCAGGAAGGCGCGCTGGCGGGAGACGCAGCGCTCGCTGTTGGTCACGGTGCCGTCCTTTTCGCCCCATGCCAATGCCGGCAAGAGTATGTGCGCGCAGCGCGTGGTGTCGGTATCGCGCACCACATCCGATACCACCACGAACTCGCAGCGCTGCAGGGCCGCACGCGCCTTGTCCGCATTGGGCAGGCTGACCACCGGATTGGTGCCGATGATCCACACCGCCTTGACCCGGCCGTCGTGTATCGCATCGAACAGGTCTACCGCCTTCAGGCCGGGGCGCTCGGCGATGCGTGGCGACTGCCAGAAGTCCTGCACCAGCGTGCGATGCCCTGCATCTTCAAGATCCAGATGAGCGGCGAGTTGATTGCACAGACCACCGACTTCACGGCCGCCCATGGCATTGGGCTGGCCGGTCACCGAGAACGGCCCCATGCCGGGCCGGCCAATGCGACCGGTCAGCAGGTGACAGTTGATGATGCTGTTGACCTTGTCGGATCCGGACGACGACTGGTTCACCCCCTGCGAGAACACGGTGACCACGCGTTCGCAGCGCGCGAAGCTCTGGTAGAAGCGGCGCAGCGCGTCCTCGGCAAGTCCGCAGCTGCGCGCCACATGGGCAAGGCTGCCGGTGCTGTGCTCGGCTGCGGCCACCGCAGCTCCGGCGCCCGCCGTATGGTCGGCCACAAAGCGCGTGTCGATCACGCCGTGCTGATGCAGGTAGGCCAGCAGCCCGTTGAACAGCCACACGTCGCTGCCGGGCCGCAGCGGCAGATGCTGGTCCGCCTGCTCGCAGCTGGCCGTGCGGCGCGGATCGATGACCACAATCTGCAGCTCGGGCCGCGCCTGCTTGGCGGCGAGCATGCGCTGGAACAGGATCGGATGACACCACGCGGTATTGGAGCCGACCAGCACGATCAGGTCGGCCACGTCGAAGTCCGCGTAGTCCACCGGCACCACATCCTCACCGAAGGCACGCTTGTGGCCGGCGACGGCGGACGACATGCACAGCCGTGAGTTGGTGTCGATGTTCGCAGTGCCGATGTAGCCCTTCATCAGCTTGTTGGCGACGTAGTAGTCCTCGGTCAGCAGCTGTCCGGAGACATAGAACGCGACCGCATCGGGGCCGTGATCTTCGGCAATGCGCTTGAAGGTACCGGCCACCGTGTCCAGCGCCTGATCCCAACTGATCTGCTGATCGCCGTCAGCGCTGCGCCGCAGCGGATGCAGCAACCTGCCCTGCAGGCCGAGCGTCTCGCCCAGCGCCGAACCCTTGACGCAGAGGCGCCCGCGATTCGCCGGGTGCTGCGCATCGCCGATGATTTCTGCTGATTGCGGGCCAGTCGCGGTGGCGCTGACGCCGCAGCCGACGCCGCAATACGGGCAGGTGGTCGCGACCGCTGCCGTCATGCGGCCTGTGCTCCCGCACCGAGTCCGGCGTAGGCGGGGCCGAACAGCAGGCGATTGCGCACGGCACCGACTTCCCGTCCCGAGGACAACAGATCGAAGTACCAGTTGGCGTCGCGGGTATCGCCGTAGAGCACGGCGCCGGTGAGTCGACCCTGATTCATCACCAGGCGCTTGTAGACGCCGCGGCGAGGATCGCGGAACACCAGATCGTCGCAGTGCTCGCCGCCATTGAACTCGCCCGCCGAGTACAGATTGACGCCGGTGACCTTGAGGCGGGTTGCCAGTACCGAGCCGAGATAGCGGGCGTCGGTGTCGCCGGCGAGGCGCTGTGCCCATACCGCCGCCTGCTCGTAGAGCGGTGCGACCAGGCCGTAGCAGATCTTGCGGTGCTGGGCGCATTCACCGATCACGCTGATCGCCGGATCGCTGCTCAGCAGCTGATCGTCCACCACCGCGCCGCGTTCGCACGCGAGGCCCATGCTGCGGGCCAGCGCGATATTGGGCACGATGCCGGCTGCCATGACCACAAGGTCGGCCGGTATCTCGCTGCCGTCATCGAAGCCCACCGCTCTGACCCGCGCCTGTCCCAGCACTGCGGCGGTCTTGGCCGGCATGCGGAAGCGCAGCCCCTGCTTCTGCAGATGCGCCTGCAGCAACTGCGAGGCGGGCATGTCGAGCTGGCGCTCGAGAATGCGATCCATCAGGTGCACCACCGTGACCTGCATGCCGCGGCGCATCAGGCCGTAGGCGGCCTCCAGACCCAGCAGGCCACCGCCGATGACGACGGCGTAGCGGGCGGTCTTGCTGGCCTCGATCATGGCCTCGACGTCGGCGATGTCGCGAAAGCCGACGACCCCAGGCAGCTCGCGTCCCGGCACCGGCAACACGAACGGCAGCGAGCCGGTAGCCAGCAACAGCTGGTCGTAGTGCGCGCTGCGACCGCTGGCCGTACGCAGCTCGCGCCGCGCGCGGTCGACCGCCGTGACCGGATCGCCACTGTGCAGGCGCATGCCGCGCTGCGCGTACCAGTCGGCGCCGTGGGTCATGATCTCCTCGACCCGCTTCTCTCCCGCCAGCACCGGCGACAGCAGGATGCGGTTGTACGCACCGTGGGGTTCAGCACCGAAGATGTCCACCTCGTAACGTCCGGGCGCTCGGCGATGCAATTCCTCCATCGCGCGCGCCGTGGCCATGCCGTTGCCCACGACTGCAAGGCGTTCACGGCTCACGCGCGCTCCCGCACCAGCACCAGCCCCTCATGCACGCGCACGGTGAAGGCGTCGACATTCAAGGCCTCGTCCTCGAGGCAGCGACCGGTCTGCAGGTTGTAATGCTGCTTGTATACCGGCGAAGCCACGACCAGTTCGTTCTGCAGGTCACCGATCAGGCCGCGCGACAGCACGTTGGCGCCCGATTTCGGGTCGCGATTGGCGAGTGCGTACAGCTGCTCGCCATCGGTGCCGACGACGCGAAACACCGCGACCTGATCGCCGCCGACCTTGGCGCAGACGCCGGTATTGGGCACGATGTCCTCTACGCGGCAAACGTAGGTCCAGCGCGGTATGCCGCTCATGCCGGCACCGACGCGTCGGCCGCGCGCTCGCTGGGTCGTATCGGCCGGATCTGCCCGCGCTCGTCCACGAACTGGATCTGGCTGTCGGTTTCCGCCGAATTCACGAAATGACGGAAGCGCTTCAGCGTCTCCGGATCATTGATCGCCTTCTTCCATTCGCATTCATAGCTGTCCACCAGGCGCTGCATGTCGGCTTCCAGCTCGGTGGCGATGCCGAGACTGTCGTCCAGCACGACCTGCTTGACGTAGTCGAGTCCGCCTTCGAGATTGTCCAGCCAGGTGCTGGTGCGTTGCAGCCGATCTGCGGTGCGCACATAGAACATCAGGAAGCGATCAATGGTGCGGATCAGCGCGGCGTCATCCAGATCGGTTGCCAGCAGGCTGGCGTGGCGTGGCTTCATGCCGCCGTTGCCGGACACATACAGGTTCCAGCCCTTCTCGGTGGCAATGATGCCGACGTCCTTGCTCTGTGCCTCGGCGCATTCCCGGGTGCAGCCGGAAACCGCGAGCTTGATCTTGTGCGGCGAGCGCAGGCCGCGATAGCGCTGCTCGACGCGGATTGCCATCGACACCGAATCCTGCACGCCATACCGGCACCAGGTGCTGCCGACGCAGGACTTCACCGTGCGCATCGCCTTGCCATAGGCATGACCGGACTCGAACCCGGCCTCGACCAGATCCTTCCAGATCAGCGGCAGCTGCTCGACACGCGCACCAAACAGATCGATGCGCTGACCGCCGGTGATCTTGGTGTAGAGGTTGAAGCGCTGGGCAACCCGGCCAATGACGATCAGCTTGTCCGGCGTGATCTCGCCGCCGGGAATGCGTGGGACGACCGAGTAGGTGCCATCCTTCTGCAGGTTGGCCAGGTAGTAGTCATTGGTGTCCTGCACCGAGGCATGCGCCGGCTTGAGAATGTGCTCGTTCCAGCAGGACGCCAGTATGCTGGCCACCGCCGGCTTGCAGATGTCGCAGCCGCGACCGCGCCCATGCTTGTCGAGCACCGCCTCGAAGGTCTTCAGCTCGCCGACCCTGACCAGATGAAACATCTCCTGGCGGGTGTATGCGAAATGTTCACAGACATGATTGTTGACGGCTACGCCCTGGCGCTTGAGCTCGGCGTCGAGGATCTGCTTGACCAGCGCGGCACAGCCGCCGCAGGAGGTTGCGGCCTTCGTGCACTTCTTCAGCGCGCCGACGGTGGTGCTGCCTGCGCCGACGGCCTCGCATAGCTGCGCCTTGCTGACGTTGTTGCAGGAACAGATCATCGCGGTGGCCGGCAGCAGATCCACGCCGAGGCCGCCACCGCTGCCGGCACGCGCCGGCAGGATCAGGTCTTCCGGATGCTCCGGCAGGGGAATCGCGTTCAGCGCGAGCTGCAACAGCTGGCCGTAGTCGGCGGCATCACCCACCAGCACCGCGCCCAGCAGGGTCTTGTGGTCGGCGCTGATCACCAGCTTCTTGTAATGGCCGGCCACTTCATCCGTGTACAGCAGATTCAGCGCGTCCGGCGTCGTGCCGTGGGCATCGCCGATGCTGGCGACATCCACGCCCATCAACTTGAGCTTGGTGCTCATGTCGGCGCCGAGGAATGCGCCGTCCTCGCCGCGTATCGCCTTGGCTGCGACTTCCGCCATCTGATAGCCCGGTGCGACCAGACCGAACAGGCGGCCACTCCACAGTGCGCATTCACCGATCGCGTAGATCGCGGGGTCAGACGTGCGGCACTGGTTGTCGATGACGATGCCGCCGCGCTCGCCCAGCTGGAGACCGGCATCGCGCGCGAGCTGATCGCGTGGCCGGATGCCGGCTGAGAACACGATCAGGTCGGTTTCCAGATAGCTGTCGTCGGCGAATACCATGCGGTGGCGCGCACGTTCCCCATCGACAATCTCGCGCGTGTTCTTGGAGGTGTGCACGCCCACACCAAGTGCTTCGATCTTGCGCCTGAGCAGGCGGCCGCCGGTGTCGTCGATCTGCACCGCCATCAGCCGCGGTGCGAACTCCACCACATGGGTCTGCAGGCCGAGATCCTTCAGTGCCTTGGCGGCCTCCAGCCCCAGCAATCCGCCGCCGACCACGGCGCCGATCGTGGCGCCTGCGGCTGCGTCACGGATGGCATCGAGATCATCCAGCGTGCGGTACACGTAACAATGCGGCCGCTCCTTGCCCGGCAGCGGCGGCACGAACGGGTAGGAGCCGGTGGCCAGCACCAGCACGTCGTACGGCAGTACGTCACCGCGGCTGGTAGTGACCGTGCGCGCGCTGCGGTCGATGCTGACGGCTGCCTCGTTCAGCCGCAGCACCTGGCCGCTGTTCTCAAAGTGACCTTCCGCAACCATCGACAGCTGCTCGGCGCTGACGCCGCTGAAATAGGACGTCAGTTGCACACGGTCATACGCCGGCCGCGCCTCCTCGCACAGCACGGTGACCTGATAGCGGCCAGCCTGTGCCAGGCATTCGAGGAAACGGTGACCGACCATGCCGTGGCCGACCACGACCAGCCTGAGCGGCGGCGCCGGACGGAATGAGCCTTCGGACATTGTTCGAATCTCCTGCGCCGATCGCGCTTGTTCAAAAGGCGACGGGCATAAAAAAAGGCGCCCTGTAGCGGGCATACAGCTCCGCTTCCAAGACACCGTTGTCGGGGCGCACTTCCGAGCGCGCGTGGCAGGACCGTCTTTGGCGCTGCCACGCCTGTTAAAGCAAGCCCTGTGCCACCGAAGGCCGGTCCGCCGCCAGGGCTTTTCCAGTCGCGCCGCGCGCCGCGACCGCACCAACTCGGGGCGGCATCGCCACGCCGTGGTGCGCGTTGCTGCTAAGGCGCGCGCGGGTCGTAGTGGCCGCCGTCGAAGTGGCGGTCCGCCGGCAGCGTGAGCTCGCCATCGGTACTGACGCAGCGGTATGGCCCGGCATGCGCGCCTTCCAGCTTTTCATCGGCTATCGGCGCTGCGATGCCGAGGCTCTGCGCGGCCTCGCGATAGAGATCGGGCCGATAGCTGCTGTACGCGACGCTGCGCGGATCAACTGAGCCGTCCGTATGGTTCCAGCGCCGCATCTGCGAGAGCAGCCACAGCGCATGCGAGCGCCAGGGAAATCCGGCAGCACCTTCGTGAAAGCGCAGCTGCGACAGGGCCGCCAGCACTTGCGCACGCGAAGCCGTCAGATAGCCGCCATCGCACATCCATTCCGCCGCCTGTGCGTGATGCGCGGGATCATCCAGCCAGCGGCCTGCTTCAATCAGCGCGCGCAGCAGGGCCTGCAGCGTCGCGGGGTGTGCGTGCGCCCATGCCTGGGTCACGCCGAATACCTTCTCGGGGCCCCCGCTCCACAGCGCCTGTTTGCCGAACAACACCTGTCCGCTGCCCAGATCCTGAGCCATCTGCGGCCAGGGGCTGCCGACACAGCAGCCGTCGATATGGCCGCTTTGCAGTTGCTCCAGTATCAATGACGGCGGTATCGCCACCAGATTCAGATCCCGGTCCGGATGGATGCCGGCACTGGCCAGCCACCAGCGCAGGTCATAGTGGTGCGTGGAATACGGAAACACATGCGCCAGCGTCAGCGGTCGCTGTGTGCCGCGCTCGGCTTCCATCACCCGGCGCAGGGCCTGAGCCCAGGCCAGGGGCGATGTCCCGCCGTCGCTGGCGCCGTGATCGATCTGCGAGAGCAGGCGCCGGTGCAGTGAACTGGAAACACAGATCGAACTGCCGCCCTGATTCAATGCGGCAGCGGCCAGCATGGGCCGTTGTATCGGGTCCAGCCCCAGCGTGGCAGCCAGCGGCATCGGCGCCAGCATCTGCGCGCCGTCGAGCATGCCGGTGGCCACCTTGTCGCGGATGCTGGCCCAGGCGCGCTCGCAGGACAGCTCCACCGCCAGACCCTCGCGGGCAAAGTAGCCGGCGGCCTGCGCCACGACCAGCGGCGCGGCATCCACCAGCGGCATCAGGCCCAGGGTCAGCGAACTGCGCTCGGGTACAGGAAGAGTCTTCATATCAGCTCCGCCGCGGCGACCAGCGCACGCGCCGCATCGCCGATGCGGATGTTGCGGTCCATCGCCAGCTTGCGCAGTTGTTCGTAGGCCTGCTCCTCACTGAGGCCGCGACGGCTCATCAGGATGCCCTTGGCCCTGTCGATGTCGCGGCGGTCAGCAAGACGGCTCTTGGCTTCGTCCAGTTCCGCAACCAGGCTGCGGTGCTCATGAAAGCGGGCGATCGCGACCTCGATGACCGAGCGCAGGCGCGTTGGCGCCAGCCCGTCCACGACATAGGCGCTGACCCCCGCGCGCAAGGCGCGGCGTATGGTCTCGTTGTCGCTGTGGGCGGCAAACAGCACCACCGGCCGCGGTACATCACGGTTGATCTGCGACAGCGATTCCAGCGTGTCGCGGCTCGGCGCGTCCACATCGATCAGCACGATGTCCGGTGCCTCGCGCTTGACCGCCTCCAGCAGGTCGGCGGCGGTACCCAGACGCGCGACGACCTCATGACCTTCCTCAACCAGCGCGCTGTGCAGCAGCGACAGGCGGCTCTGGTTATCGTCGACAAGCATCACGCGCATGAGGTGAAAGCGTCCGGCAGTGGGGGCGCAGGGCTGATCGCAAGTTCCATGCCCAGCTTTGGTGCTGGCATGTTGCTTGCTGGTGCCAAGGCTGCGGGGTAGCGTCGCTTCCTGGCGGTATGCGGGAAGCAGCCCAACGGCGGGCGCGAGCTGCCACTGCTGGATATAGACGAAGGCGTCGCTCTGACCCGTGCATCCGCACGGGTTCGGGGCGGCGCTTTTTTTGTGCCCGCAAGGGTCTGCTCTCAAAGGACTTCACATTTATGACGAAACCTTCGTCAGGGGTTACTGCGCGCCGCTGCCTGACCCTTGCACTGCTCATCGGATTGGCACCGACGCCAAGCCACGCCACGCCCGAACCCTGGTCTGCGCTGTCAGCGGCCGTGCGTGAAGGTATGCCCACGCTGGACCTGCGCGCGCGCGCCGAGCGCGTCAGCTCGGACAGTTCCGCGACACCCGACCTCGCTACAGCCCTGACCCTCAGGGCGCGCATGGGCTACGGCACGCAGCGCTGGAACGGCTGGGATGCCAGCATCGAATGGGAAAACGTCGCCGCAGTTGATCGCGATGCCTACAACAGCAGGCGCAATGGTCAGGCCACACGGCCGGTGATTGCGGATCCCACCGGTGCGGACCTCAACCGCTGGTTGCTGCGCTACAGCGGCATCGCCGGCAGCCAGATCCAGTTTGGCCGTCAGCGGCTGGTATTCGACAACGCACGCTGGATCGGCAACTCCGGCTGGCGCGCCAACGAGCAGACTTTCGATGGCTGGCTGCTCAGCAACGGCAGCATCGATGGCGTCGCGATCAGCTACGCCCATCTCGATCAGGTCAACGCCATCGACTTCACCGAAGTGCCGCTCGATGCCGAGCTTATGAACTTGCGCTGGCTCGCCCATCCCGGACTTGCGATCACGGCCTATGTCTACCAACTGGATTTTGAAGTGCCGACGGCGAAACGGCGCAGCACGCGCAGTGTCGGCCTGCGTCTGAGCGGAGAGTGGGAGCGGGCCTCCGGCTTGAAGTCCCGCTACGTGGCGGAGTATGCCGAGCAGCGCAGCCGTGACACCCTGTCTGCGCCGGCGCGGGCGGCCTACCGCTTGCTGGAAGCCGGCCTGCAGTACGCCGGCCTGCGGGCCGCGCTTGGCTACGAGGTGTTGGGCAGTGACCACGGCCGCTACGGCCTGCAGACACCGCTGGCATCGCTGCACGCCTTCAATGGTTGGGCAGATCAGTTCGTGCACACGCCGCTTGGCGGCCTGCGCGATGGCTATGCGTCCATCGGCGGCAGCCTTGGCACGGTGGCGCTGACAGCGACCTACCACCGCTACGACGCCGATGCCGACGATGCGCGTTACGGCACGGAGTGGGGCTTGCAGGCGCAGCGCGCGCTGAGCGCCCAGCTCAATGTGCTGGCCAAGGCCGCACGCTACCGCGCCGCCGACTACGCCGAGGACAGCGACACGCTATGGCTGCAACTGGAGTACACGCTCCATTGAGACGCCGCCCGATGTGACCGCCATGCGCTGACACGAGACTGGGCAGCGCCGCCCAAGCTGGTGCGTTGTCGCCAAGCGACGGTGCGCGGCCGGCGTGCCGGTGGGGCCAATGCGCGTGCTAAGCGGCGGTTTACGCTGGGCTTGTTCGTGCCCGTATGAGTTGGCACGCGTTTCGCTTACCAAGCACTCAACGAACTGGCCGTGGCGATGACGCCGCACCGACCCCCAACGGTCGGCCAAGGTATGGAACGGATTTGATTCAAGGGTAGGACAAGGGCGTCCGCTGCGTGAGCCGCAGTAGACGCCTTTTTATTGCGTCGCGGTCCGTGGCGGTACTCAACAGGGCAGCTAGAACGCATGAGCAGACGCGAAGGACGCATAGGCCCGGTAGCTGGGCGACCGCAGCCACGAGCAGGCGCTGAGGGCGCGCACCTGCGCGTGATGCTGGTCGACGACGACACGGCGCGCGCCGCCTTTCTGACGCAGGCCTTGCACGCCAGCGGCTATGACGTCGTGGCACGGCTGTCTGCCGGCGAGGATCTGCCCGCGGCGGTGCGCCGCGTTCAGCCCGACGTGATCCTGGTGGACATGGATAACCCCGCGCGCGACGTGCTCGACGGCTGCGCCGCGGTCACCCAGCAGGTGCCGCGACCGATCGTGTTCTTTGCCCACAACGCTGATACCGCGACCATCGCCGACGCCGTGCGCGCCGGTGTCAGCGCGTATGTGGTGGACGGCATGGCCGAACATCGGCTGAAGCCGATCCTCGATGTCGCGATCGCCCGCTTCCGTGAACACCAGAAGCTGCGCGACGAGCTCGACGACATGCGCACCCGCCTGGCGGATCGCCGAGACGTCGAGCGCGCCAAGTCGGCACTCGCACGCATCCGCAACCTTGATGAAGCTCAGGCCTATGCACTGCTGCGCCGCAGCGCCATGGCACAACGCGTGACGATCGGCGATGCCGCGCGCATCGTCATCGCCGCAGCCGATCTGCTCGGTGGCCAGCACGGAGACATCGCATGAGGCGCTCCATCCCGTTCGATCCGGAAGTGCAGCATCTGACGGTGGGGCACATGCCGCTGCTCGACGCCGCGCCGCTGTTGTGGGCAGAGCATCGCGGCTACTTCCGCGCGGTGGGGCTTGATGTGGCGCTGGTACGCGAAGTGTCCTGGGCCAGCCTGCGCGATCGTCTCGCCTACGGTGCACTGGATGCTGCGCAATGCCTGGCGCCAATGCCGGTAGCTGCAACGCTGGGCGCCGATCGCGTCGGCATTCCGCTGGTCACCGGTCTGTGCCTGTCGCAGGGTGGCTCAGCGATCACGCTGTCGCGCAGCATGGCGGACCGTGTCGGATTGAGCGGCAGCATGAGCGTGGTCGAAAGCGCGACGGCGGCAGGCGACTACCTGCGCAACGGCGGCCGCATGCGGCTGGCGCACGTCTTCCCCTATTCGATGCACCACTACCTGTTGCGCGACTGGCTGGCGCTGGGCGGGGTCGCCGACGACGCGCTGGGCCTGGAGCTGAGCGCGGCGCCGCCACCGCAGATGGTGCGCCTGCTCGAAAGTGGCGCAGTGGATGGCTTCTGCGTCGGCGAGCCCTGGAATACCGCGGCCGTGCGCGGCGGACTCGGCGTTGTGGTCACGCCCACCAGCGCGATCTGGGACGGCGGCGCCGACAAGGTGCTGGGCGTTACCCGCGAGTGGGCCCAGCGGTTTCCGCAAACGCATCGCGCCCTGATCGCAGCCATCATGCGCGCCTTGCAGGAGCTGTCGACCCGCGACGTATCGGCCGAGCTGACGGATCTGCTGTTGCAGCGCCGGGTGTTGTCGGTGCCCGCTGCCTGGATAGAGGCCGCGTTGCGTGGCGAGGGGGCCGGCAGCCCGCCGCGCTTCTCCGCAGGCTTGCAGGCCTTTCCAAGGCGCTCGCAGCTGATGTGGTGCGCGCTGCAGATGCTGCGCTGGCGCCAGTGGACGCGGCCGGTGGACCTGGCCGCGCTCACCAGTGCCGTATGCGACGTCTCCGCATTCTGTGACGCGGCCACTGCCCTGGAGCTGCCGCGGCCGGCGGTGGATGCCGTCCGCGAGGGCGCAGGCCTGGTCACGCTGGGCGTGGACGGCGGTACCGTGCAGACGCGCTTCATCGACGGTGCCGAACTCGACCCGGAAGATCCCGCCGGCTACCTCGCCGCGCGGGGTTGGCAAATGGACGCCGCCGTCGCGGCGTTGTCCGGATAGCACGCCATGCAGTCGCGCTTCGTTCGCAAGGCCTCAGCGCTGCTGCTGGCGGGGCTGACACTGTCGACGCCGCTGCGCGTGCAGGCGACCAACGGCGTAGGCAGCCTTTGCGCCGAAGCGGCCGCGATCGAGCAGGCGTTGACCGGGTTGCCGGCACTGCGCGACGTCAATGCCGACGCCGAGATCTATCTATCCAGTACCGCGACGGATCTCGTACTTCTGGACGTGGGCCTGCGCATCGGCGAGCAGCCAGTGCAGCGTTACCACTACAACGATCATGAGGCCACGCTGTTGCGCAGCAGCGAAGTCCGGCAGCGTCTGCTGCGCGCTGCGCTGGCACCGGGGGTGCATCGCATCCGTGCCGACTACGTAGCACGCGAAGCAGGGGCCAAGCCCGGCACACCGTCGCTGCGGGGCTACCTGGACGGCACCATCACTGTCGGCGATCAAGCAACCCCTTACCTGCTGCATCTCGACGGCGGCGGCTGGCTGCGCCAACCCAGGTTGCGTTTGCAGCCGGTGACGGACTCCAGCGCGCTGGTGGCTGCCCACGCAGCGTTCCTTGAGGCCAGCGGGCGCGGTGTACTGGCGACGCGGGAGCGGGCACGGAGCGGCGTCGCAGCGCACACCCCGTACTCGAAAGCGGTGACCGACGCCGAGTCCCTGGGACCACCCACGGCGGCGGCCCAGTACAACGCCGCGATTGCGGCCTTCACCCGCGGTCACGCCGCCGAAGGACGGGCGCTGCTGGCGCAGATCGGCAAGGGCGAGGCCACGGATAGCGGCAGCTGGGCACTGCGCGATCTCGCCAACCTCACGCTTGGCTATCAGGCAATGCGCGCGGGCCATGACAGCGTTACCATTGAGGCGCTGCAGCAAGTGCGCAGCCCCGGCCCGTATTCCAATCCGGCGTTGCTGGGATTGGGCTGGGCCTGGTTGCTGCCCAGCGCCGCCGCCGAGAACGGCGGCATCGCACAGCCGCTGCTGCGTCCGCGCGATGCCGACGCAACCGCGCTAGCGCGGCGCGCCACGCCATTCCGCTATGCCGATGCCGTGGCCGATGGCGCGCTCGCTGATCGTCTGCGTCGCGCGCTGGTGCCGTGGGGCGAACTGATCGGGCGCGATCCTACTGACCCGGCGGTACAGGAGGGCTTGCTGGCGTTGGCCTATGCGCACGCGCACATCGGCGCTCATGAACAGGCACAGCGCTACTACCAGCGCGCCGTCGAGCTGTATCAGAACACGCACGCCCATCTCGACTCGGCGCTGCGCCGGGTTGAGCACGGAGAACTGCGGGACCAGCTGCTCGCTGGCACTGACGAGGGCGGCTGGAGCGGGTGGTTGTCGCAGCTGCCGGAACCGCGTTGGTGGTTGACCGACCCTCCAAATGCCCCGCCCAATTTCTATCTGGATCTGCTGCTGGCCGACGACGTGACGCGCGCCGCAGTGCTGGATGTACGCGAGGTCTGGACGCTGCAACGCTGGCTGGCAGCCCAGGCGCTGGAGCTGGCCGAACGGTCTGCGCCGGCAGAGTTGCGCACACGCAACGCCGCGCTACGCCATGAAGCAGCGGTACTGGCGGCGACAAGAACGCAGACCCTGGAGAGCGCCGCGCGTGCGACGCTGAGTCAACGCCGCCTATCCACCGAACGCTATCTTGCCGAAGCGCGCTTTGCACTGGCGCGCATGCACGACGGCGCCGAAGGTGGCATGCCATGAACCGCGCGGCAGCGACCGGCTACGCCCTGTTGTTGGCGGCGAGTCTGGCTACGGCAGCCGACGCGCCACCGACGGTGGGCAGCGTGACCCAGAACAACGGCCGCAGCAGCGACGGCTGGTTCGCGATCAAAACGCCGAGCATCCTGCGCGTCACGCCATCGGATCGCGTTGCGGCCGATTCCCGCATTGCGCTGGCGGAGTACGACCGCCTCGTGGATCTTGCGGCCGATCCCCAGGTGCGCGCCGAGGCGCTGCGCCGCGCGGCCTATCTGCGCGTACGACGGGTTGACGCCGGCGAGGCAGACGCCGGTGAGCTGCGGCGTGCAATCGAGCTGTACCAGCGACTGCTGGCGGAAATGCCAGGCGACCCGGCGAACGACCTTGCCTACTACCAGCTGGCACGCGCCTACCAGCTGGCCGGCGAAGATGCGCAAGCGGTGGCAAGCCTGCAGCAACTGGGCCAACGCTTCCCGCGCTCGGAGTTGTATGCGGATGCGGTGTTTCGCGCCGCGGAGTCGCTGTACCTGCATGGGCGCTATGCAGAAGCCGAGACCGAGTACGCACGCATCGTCGCGCTGGGCGAGAAGCAGGATCACTACAGACCGGCGCAGTACAAGTACGGCTGGTCACTCTACAAGCAGGCCAAGTACGAGCAGGCGGTGCCGGTGTTTCTGGCGGTGCTGGATCGCGAGCTGCCACCCGGGGTGCGCGAAGATCCGCTGACGGCACTCGCCGCTACCGAAGGCGCCGGCGGGCTGGCGGCGGAGGTGCTGCGTGTGGTCGGGCTCAGCTTCGCAGCGCTGGGCGGCGGACCGGCCGTCAGTCACTACTTTGAGCAGAGCGCTTCGGAACCCCGCTTCAGCGTGCTGCTGTATGCGGCACTGGGCGCGCAGATGCTGGAGCGCCAGCGCTACAGCGACGCGGCTGCAAGCTACACCGCCTTCGTGCAGCGGTATCCGCGGCATCACGCAACGCCGGGGTTCCAGGCGCGCGTGGTCGCTGCCTACCGCGACGGCGGCTTCGCTGAGCGCGTAGCCGGGGCCCAGCAACAGTACGTCGACGCCTATGGGCCGGGCGCGGCCTACTGGCAGCAGCTCGGGCAACAGCCGAGCGCGGAGGTGATGGCCGAACTGCGCCGCGACCTCGACGAACTGGGTCGCTATCACCATGCCGCGGCGCAGGCCACGCCGCAGACCCAGCTGGCGCAACGCCATGCGCGGTTCCTGCAGGCGGCAGACAGCTACCAGCGCATGCTGACCCTGTTCCCACAGGACGCCGAGGCCATCGAGCTGCGGCTGCGCTATGCAGACGCCCTGCTGGATGGCGGACAGATGGCGGCAGCGGCCGAACAGTATGCAACCAGCGCCTACGAGAGTGGCCCGCACCCGCGGGCCGCAGAGGCGGCCTACGCGACCGTGCAGACCTGGCAGCAGCTGGCGGCGTTGCCGGCGCAGCGCGCCATGGCGCTGCCGCAGGCAGTCGCCGCCGCGCTGAAGCTGTCCGACCAGTTTCCGGCGCATCCGCAGCGCGCGCAGGTCCTGCTGGCTGCAGCGGACGCGCTGTACGAGTTGCAGGACCACGGCCGCGCCATCGTGGTGGCCGTGCGCGCCCTGGATGCACTGCCTGCCGCTGCGTACGCGCAGCGCGCCGCAGCGCTCGATGTCATCGCCAACGCGCACTACGTGGAGGCGCGCTACACCGAAGCCGAGGCCGCCTATGCGCAACTGCTGGTGCTGCCTGCGGTTGTCGGTGTGGCGCGCACGACCCTGGTCGAGCGCATGGCCGCCAGCATCTACCGCCAGGCCGAGGCCGCGCGCGATGCCGGCGATCTGCGCACCGCTGCGGTGCATTTCCAGCGCGTGGGTGTCGCTGTGCCGACCGCGAGCATCCGCGCGAGCGCCGACTACGATGCGGCCGCGGCCTACTACGAACTGAAGGACTGGAGCCAGGCGCAGCGCGCGCTGGAGGCCTTCCGCGCGCAGCACCCTGACCATGCCCTGTTGGCGGAAGCGGACCGCAAGCTGGCGCTGTCCTACCAGAACGAAGACAAGCTCAGCGCCGCCGCGGCGACCTACGCACGCATCGCGCGCCGTGACAGCGAAACCGCTGCATTGCGCGAAGACGCCGCCTGGCGCAGTGCGCAGCTGTTTGATCGCGCGCGCAATAGCGCAGCAGCGGGCGCCTACACCTACTATCTGGACAGCTATCCGCAGGCCTTGGCGCAAGGGCAGCAGGCCCGGCGCCGGCTCGCCGACCTGAGCCCGGCCACCGCGTCGCTGCAGTCGCCACGCATGCACTGGCTGCGCGAGATCGTGCGCGCCGATCAGGCTGCCGGCGGCGGCAACGAGGCTTCGCGGCAGATGGCGGCACAGGCCAGCGTCGAGATCGGTCGGGTCGAGTCACTCGTCGCCCGTAACCAGCCGCTGACTGCGCCGGTGGAGCGCAGCCTGAAGCAGCGTCTGGCCGCCACCCAGGTAGCGGTTGCCACGCTGGATCGCGCCGCTGCGTACGGCTATGCAGAAACCACGACCGCCGCGACCTATGAACTGGGCGTGCTGTTCCGAGACCTGGGCCGCGCGCTGCTGGATTCGGAACGGCCGCGCAATCTCGCGGGACTGGAGCGGGAGCAGTACGACCTGCTGCTGGAGGAGCAGGCCTACCCGTTTGAGGAAAAGGCCATCGCCGCGCACGAGGCGAATCTGGATCGGCTGCGTCAAGGGTTGTGGAACGACTGGATACAGCGCAGCGCCGGTGCGCTGGCCGAGCTGGAGCCGGCCAAGTACAGCAAGCGTGACCACCGGGAGACCAGCTATGACGCGCTGTTCTAGGCCGCTCACTGCAATCGTGTTGACGCTGGGGCTCGCGGCCTGTGCGCCCGGCCCCGCGCGCCCGCCGCAGCGAGCACCTGTTGTCGGCAGCAATCCGGCGACGCCGTCGGCGTCGGAGTCGCGCCTGGCCGAAGCGGATGAACGGTTCAAGGCTGCGCTGCAGCTGATGAAGGACGGTCAGCGGCCGGCGGCCCAGGCGGCGTTCATCGCGTTGTCGCGAGAGTATCCCGATCTGTCCGGCCCGCTCACCGACCTCGGCATTCTCTACGCGCAGGGCCAGCAGCGCGCGCTGGCGATCGCGAGTCTGTCGCGTGCGGTGGCGGCCAACCCGCGCAACGCGGTTGCCCACAACTGGCTGGGCACGCTGTACCGCGAGGCGGGTGACTATGCGGCGGCCGAGCGTGCGTTTCGCCAGGCATTGAGCGTGCGACCGGACTACGCCGAAGCACATCTGAATCTGGGCGTGCTCTATGACCTGTCGATGCGGCGGCCACGCGACGCGCTGACGCAGTACCGCGAGTACCAGCGCTATGCCGGCACGGATCGCCTGATCGTCAGTGCCTGGATCAAGGAACTGGAAGCCACCACCGGCACCGAGACGGCCTCCACGCTTGGAGAAGGACGATGAACGCGCAGGCGCCTGTTCGTCGGTGGGGCCTGGTGCTGGCCGGCATCGCACTGTGCATGCCGGCAGCGGCATCGGCGGCCGAACCGCCACGGGCGCAGGCTGCGCCGGAGATCGGCACCAACATCGTTGGCGAGCGCGACACCGCCGTGGGCTTGTATCTGGTTCCCTGGCGCGAAGAGTCGGCCAGCGACATGGATCGCCCGCCACGACTGTATGACGTGCCGCTGGAGCCGCTCGATGCCGAAGCATTCGCCGCCCGCGTGCAGACCCAGGAGAGCATCGCCGCGTACCGGCGCTCGCGCACGGATCGTCGACGCTGACGCCAGCTGCGCGCTGCGTGCACCGATTCGATTCAACGCAAGCCCATGTTGGTTCGGCTTGCGCCAGCTCGACACGTCCGACCACGGAATTCTCCAGGTACGGCCGTGAAAAGGGCGGTGACGAGGCTGGCACAGTGTTTGCGTTAACGAAGATGCGCGCCATAGGCAGGCGCCCACCGACAACAGTCGATCGGCCACAGATGCCCGATCAGCAGGACAGCGAAGTCCACGTACAGGCCCAGCGGCCGTACGTGGACTTTTTTTTTGAGCAGCGGCGCGCGCTGACAAGCAGGCGTCACGCGCTGTGGGGGACTAGGCCTCGTCGAGAAAAGGCCGAAGTAGCGAACGCAACGCGCTGGAGTTGCGAACGCGGGCGGCAGGCGCGCGAGCGCAGGTCGTAGGGACTTTGGTTCACCGACACACCTAACTATA
>JBFJJW010000013.1:0-29772 GCA_041612095.1 Solimonas sp.
CAGCACCCAGTGGCGACCCTTCCAGTCCATGCCGAGTAGCAGATGCAGGCCATCGCCCAGCGTGCCTGCGGCCAGCAGTTCGCGCATCGCGCCGAGCAGAATCAGCGCCAGTGCGAAACCCAGCCCCATCATCAGGCCGTCAAATGCGGCGAGATGTACCGGATTGCGCGCGGCGAAGGCCTCGGCGCGGCCGATGATCATGCAGTTGGTGGTGATGATCGGCAGAAAGATGCCGAGGATCTCGTACATGCCATGAAACCAGGCGTTCATCACCAGCTCGACCACAGTCACCAGACTGGCAATCACCATCACATAGATCGGAATGCGGATTTCTGGGCGCACCACTGGCCGTAGCAGCGAGATCGCGGTATTCGACAGCAGCAGCACAAACAGCGTGGCCATGCCCAGTGAGAAGCCGTTGACCAGATTGTTGCTGGTCGCCAGCAATGGGCACAGACCCAGCAGCTGTACAAACCCCGGGTTATTGGTCCAGAGCCCGTCACGGGCGATCTTGGCGTAGGCGTTCATGGTGCGGGACGGGCGTCGGCGGGGCCATCGAAGAGCAGGGCCTGATTCTGCCGGAAGTATTCCAAGGCCTGCTTTACCGTGCTCACTACGGCGCGCGGCGTGATGGTGGCCCCGGCAAACTGATCAAATACGCCACCGTCCTTGCGAACCTTCCAGCGTTCTGCAATCGGCGCGTCCAGCGACTTGCCGTCGAAGCCCAGTATCCAGTCGCTGCGACTGAGATCCACCTTGTCACCCAGGCCCGGCGTCTCGCGGTGTTCGAGTACGCGCACGCCTGCAACGCGGCCGTCGGCCGCAATGCCGATCAGCATGCGAATGTCGCCGCTGTACCCGTCGGGGGTCATCGCGGTGAGGATGACTGCGACCGGCGTGCCGTTCCGGCGCGCACGGTAGGCCGTGATCGCCGAAGTCGGATTCAGGGCCGGCACCGATAGCTGCACCTGATCCTGGGCCAGATCGTTGTCGTAGCTCGACGCCGGGACCAGGGCATGCAACTGCGTCAGCAGGCGCTCCTGTTCCGATTTCGCGATCTGATCGCGGGTGCCCAGATAGGTTGCTGCCAGCAGGGCCGCGCAAACCGCGGCCACCGCCATCAACACCGCGGCCGCGCCCAGCATGGGTTTGAACACTGCGTTCATGCCTCGGGTTTGCGGCCGTGACCGTAGACCCGAGGGCGGGTGTACTGGTCCAGTGTGGGGGCGCAGAGGTTCATCAGCAGCACCGCGAACGCGATGCCATCCGGATAGCCACCCCAGCTGCGCACGATGTAGGTGATCAAGCCGATCCCCAGACCATAGATCAGACGCCCGCGCGGTGTGGTTGCGGCCGACACCGGATCCGTTGCGATGAAGAACGCGCCGAGCAGGGTCGCGCCCGACAGCGCATGGAACAGCGGCGAGCCGTAACGGTCGGCGTCCCAGGCCCAGAACAGCAGGGCCGGCAGCAGCATGCCGGCCAGCACGCCGACCGGAATCTGCCAGCGTATCTGCCGGCGCCACAGCAGGAACAGGCCGCCGGCCAGCCACGCCAGGGCCACCCATTCCCAGCCGCGGCCTGCCAATATGCCGAAGCTGCCGTCATGGCCGATTTCGTCCAGCGTGCGATGCAAGGCCAGCTGCGTGCGCACATGATCCAGCGGCGTCGCTGCACTGACGGCGTCTGCGGCGCCGGCCCATAGCGGCTGCATGGCAGGCCATGCGGTCATCTGCACGGGAAAGGAAATCAGCAGCACCACGAATCCGACCATCGCCGGATTGAAGGCGTTGTTGCCGAGGCCGCCATACAGATGCTTGCCGAGCAGCATCGCGGCCGCGCTGCCCACCACCGCGATCCACCACGGCGCGCCGGGCGGCAAGGACAGCGCCAGCAAGGCGCCGGTCAGCAGAGCGCTGCCATCGGTGAGAAAAGGTCGCAGCGGTTTGCTGCGCAGGTACAGCACCAGGGCCTCGATCACCCAGCAGCTGACCATCGCCAGCAGCAGCTGTTGCAGCACCCCGAACCCGAACAGCGCGGTATAGATCAGCACGCCGGGAATCAGCGCGACCAGCACGTCGCGCATCACCGCTGTGACGCTGTTGCGTACTGGAAGAAAAGGCGAGCTAAGACGATTCATCAGGCGTCTCGGTCCTTGTCGCCAGTGGCCGCAGCATCCTTGGCCGCCTTCCTGGCCTTGGCTGCGGCGATGGCGCGTGCAACCGGATCGTCGTCGCCGGCGGTGGCGCCCTGTGTAGGTGCCGCAGCTTCACGTGCCAGCTTCTTCGCCTTTGCCGCCGCTATTGCGCGGGCGACCGGATCGTTGTCGGTGCCACCGGCGGCGGCTCCCGGTTTGGCGGGCGAGGGGGCATCGGTCAGCTGTTCTTGCGCATGTTTCTTGGCTTTGGCCGCCGCGATAGCGAGCGACACGGCGTCGTCAGCGTCCGGACTAGCTGAATCTGCAGCGGCTTTGGCCGCCTTCTTGGCCTTTGCCGCTGCGATCGCGAGCGCCACGGCATCGCCCTTGTCGGCGCTGCCTGTGCCGGAGGTTTCCGCCGCCGCGGCTTTGACGGCCTTCTTGGCCTGTGCTGCGGCAATGGCTTTTGCAACCGCATCGGTGTCCGCTCCGGACCCCGAAGCATCCTTGACTGAAGTCGCTGCGGCATCGGCGGGGGCGTTGACTGCGCGTCTGGCCTTGGCTGCTGCAATCGCCCGGGCGACGGGATCATCGACGCTGATGCCGGCGCTCGTGGCTGCCGGCACGCTTGCGGCGGTGGCCTCCGTCGCGGCCTTGCGTGCGGCCAACTCCGCCTTCTTGCGCGCACGCGCCGCCTCTTTTTCGCGCTCTTCACGCTCGATGCGTATTTGCCGTGCTTCATGGCGTTCACGTGCGGCGTCGGCCTTGCGCTTCTCGCGCTCGGCAGACCAGATCTCGGTCTTGGCGTAGCGGTAGTACTGCACCAGCGGAATGTGGCTGGGGCAGACCTGCGCGCAGCAACCACACTCGATGCAATCAAACAGGTTCAGCTCGCGGGTCTTGTCGAACTCCTTGCCACGTGCGTGCCAGTACAGCTGCTGGGGCATCAGGTTGATCGGACAGGCTTCCTGGCAGGCGCCGCAGCGGATGCACGGCATGGCGTCATCGGCGGGCCGCAACTCTTCCGCCGTCGCGGCGAGGATGCAGTTGGTGCTCTTGATGACCGGCAGCTCATCCGTCGACAGCGCCAGCCCCATCATCGGTCCGCCCATCAGCAGGCGGCCGGGTGTGCCGACGTAGCCGCCGACGAAGTCGATCAGGAAACGCATCGGCGTACCGATCCGCGCCTCGACGTTCTGCGGCGCCTTGACCGCGCCGCCGGTCACGGTGACGACGCGGGCAGTCAGCGGCTCGGCATAGCGCACGGCGCGCCACACCGCGCGCGCTGTGCCGGGGTTGTGCACGACGTAGCCGATATCCAGCGGCAAACCTTCGCTCGGTACTTCCTTGCCGGTCAGCGCCTGTATCAGCTGCTTCTCACCGCCCTGCGGGTAGCGCGTGGGGACCACGACAACCTGTATGCGCGCGTCAACACTGGCCGCGCGGCGCAGGGCCGCAATTGCCGGTGGCTTGTTGTCCTCGACGCCGATCAGGCAGCGAGGCGCGCCAATCGCTCGCAGGATCACCTGCACGCCGGCGACGATCTCGTCCGCGCGCTCGGCCATCAGCATCTGATCGCAGCTGATGTAGGGCTCGCACTCGGCGCCGTTGATGATCAGCGCCTCTACCGGTCGCCCCGGTCCGAGCTTGATGAAGCTGGGAAAGCCGGCGCCGCCGAGACCGGCGATGCCGGCACGACGCACGATGTCGCGGATCGCCTGTGGCTCCAGACTCTGAACGTCCTCGACCGCGGGCCACTCGGTTTGCGGGAGGGCGGCGTCCTGACCGTCCGCTTCGAGCACGATGCACAGCGCCGGCAGGCCCGAAGCATGCGGTACCGGGCGCGGCTCGATCGCGACGATGGTTCCGGACGTGGGCGCGTGCACAGGGACCGAGACGAAGCCTTCCGGGTCCGCGAGCGTTTGCCCGCGCAGCACCTGTTCACCGACCCTGACCCGTGGCTTGGCCGGGGCGCCGGCGTGCTGCGATAGCGGCAGCACCAGTTGCGGCGGCACCGGGGCCACACGGATCGGTGTTCCGGTGGAGATCTCCTTGCGGTAGTCCAGATGCAGGCCGCCGCGAAAGCCGAACAGGCGCGTCATCAGCGTCATGCGGCTTCGGTCTCCGGAGTCGGCCATTTCCAGGTCTTCGGCGTGTCTTTGACCGGAACCATCGTGATGCAGTCCACCGGGCACGGCGGCAGGCACAGTTCGCAGCCGGTGCAGGCGTCGGCGATGATGGTGTGCATCTGCTGCGCGGCGCCGAGGATTGCGTCCACCGGGCAGGCCTGAATGCACTTGGTGCAGCCGATGCAGGTGCTCTCGTCGATCAGCGCCACAGTGGGCGCGGTCTTGGCCACGCCGTTCTCGGGATTCAGCGGCTTGGGCTCCAGGCCGAGCAGTTCTGCCAGCTTGACCACGCCATCCTCGCCGCCGGGCGGGCACTGGTTGATGTCGGCCTCACCCGCGGCAATGGCGGTGGCGTAGGGCTTGCAGCCGGGAAAGCCGCATTGGCCGCACTGGGTCTGCGGCAGGATCTTGTCGATCTTCTCGACCAGCGGGTCGCCTTCGACCTTGAAGCGGATCGAGGCCCAGCCCAGTGCCAGCCCGAAGGCTGCGGCCAGCACCGCCAGCGCGAGCACGGCGTAGAGCATCAGGCCAGACCCGAGAAGCCCATGAAGGCCAGGGCCATGATGCCGGCGGTAATCAGTGCGATGGGCGCGCCTCTGAACGCCAAGGGGATGTCGGCAACGGCCATGCGCTCACGCAGGCCGGCAAACAGCAGCAGCACCAGGGAGAAGCCCAGGCCGGCACCGAACCCGGTCAGCAGTGATTCCATGAAGCTCTGGGCCTGGCGCACATTGAGCAAGGCCACCCCCAGCACGATGCAGTTGGTGGTAATCAGCGGCAGATACAGACCCAGCACCTGATAGAGCAAGGGGCTGGTCTTGTGCACGATCATCTCGACCATCTGCACCACGCCGGCGATCACCAGAATGAAGGTGATGGTGCGCAGGTATTCCAGACCCAGCGGCAGCAGCAGGTACTGGTAGCTGAGATAGGTCGCCACCGAACTCAGTGTCAGCACAAAGGTCGTGGCCAGCGCCAGACCAGCCGAGGTCTCGACCTTCTTCGAGGTGCCCATGAACGGGCACAGGCCGAGGAACTGAACCAGTACATAGTTATGCACCAGCACCGCGCCGACCAGGATGAGGAGATATTCGGTCATAGAAGCCGCGAAATGATGCGCTGCAGCGAAGCCTGCTGCAATCAGCCGCTTGGACGAGATTCCTAAAGACCCACCATACCGGTGGCAGGTCTGACGAAGATTTACTTGATCTTCATGCCGGGTTCGGCGCCGCTGTCCGGCGACAGCAGGAACGGCCCGCCGCGCTCATCGCTGGCGGCCAGCACCATGCCTTCCGACAGGCCGAACTTCATCTTGCGCGGTGCTAGGTTGGCGACCATCACCGTCAGTCGGCCGATCAAGGTTTCAGGTGCGTACGCAGCCTTGATGCCGGCGAACACCTGGCGCGTGCCCAGCGGTCCGGCGTCCAGTGTCAGCCGCAGCAGCTTGTCGGCACCTTCCACATGCTCGGCATTGGCGATGCGCACGATGCGCAGATCGACCTTGCTGAAGTCCTCAATGCCGATGGTGCTGCTGGTCTCGGCCGGTTTCGCCGCTGGGGCTGCGGCTGCGACGTTAGGCGCGGGTGCGTTCTGCTTCTCTTCTTCGATCATGGCGGTAATCGCGACGGGGTCGATACGGGTGATGAGCGGGCTGTAGGGCTGGATCTGGTGGCCCAGCAGCGGCTTGCGGGCGTCTGCCCAGCTCAGCGCGGGTACGTTCAGGAACTGCTCCACCTGCGCAGCAATCCGTGGCAGCACCGGCTTGAGATAAATCGTCAGCTGGCGGAACAGATTGAGGAAGCTGGTGCAGATCTGATGCAACTGCTCGCGCTGCTCCGGATGCTTGGCCAGCGTCCACGGCGCCAGTTTCTGGATCTCGGCATTGGCGTCGTCGGCCATCAGCATGATCTCACGCAGGCCGCCGGCGAAATCGCCGGCCTCGAACGAGGCCTGCAGCTTGTCGGCTTCTGCCGCGAAATCCTCGAACAGCTCGCGGTCATGCATGGCGACCGCCAGATGGCCGTCGAACAGCTTCTCGATGAAGCCGGCGCAGCGGCTGGCGATGTTGACGTACTTGCCCACCAGATCACTGTTGACCCGCGCGGCGAAGTCTTCGAGGTTGAGATCGAGATCGTCCACGCCACTGCCTAGCTTGGCGGCAAAGTAGTAGCGCAGGTACTCCGGGTTCAGGTGATTGAGGTAGGTGCGGGCCTGTATGAAGGTGCCGCGCGACTTGCTCATCTTCGCGCCATTGATCGTCAAGTAGCCGTTGACGTGCAGATGCGTCGGCGTGCGGTGACCCGAGCCCTGCAGCATGGCCGGCCAGAACAGGCCATGGAAATTGACGATGTCCTTGCCGATGAAGTGATGCAGCTCGGCCGTTGAGTCGGCATTCCAGTACGCGTCAAAGTCCAGATGCTCGCGCGCACACAGCGCCTTGAAGCTGGCCATGTAGCCGATCGGCGCATCCAGCCACACGTAGAAGTACTTGCCGGGGGCGTCTGGGATCGGGAAGCCGAAGTAGGGGGCGTCGCGCGAGATGTCCCAGTCCTTGAGACCGGCTGCAAACCACTCCTTGAGCTTGGCCTTGATCGACGGGTGCGCGACGTCTCCGGCCAGCCAGTGCTCCAGGAAGGCCTGGTAACGACCCAACTCAAAGAAGTAATGCTCGGACTGTTTCATCACCGGCGCAGCACCGGAGACCACCGAGCGTGGATTCTTCAGGTCGGTGGGTGCGTAGGTGGCACCGCAGTTCTCGCAGTTGTCGCCGTACTGATCGGCGGTGCCGCACTTGGGGCACTCGCCCTTGATGTAGCGATCCGGCAGAAACATGTTCTTGACCGGGTCGTAGAGCTGCTCGATGGAGCGGCTGGCAATCGCGCCGGCCTCGCGCAAGCGACGGTAGATCAGTTCGCTGTAATGGCGATTCTCGTCGGAGTGCGTCGAGTGGTAGTGGTCAAACGCCACATGGAAGTCCGCGAAATCGCGGACATGGGCCTGGCGGATGCCGTCGATGAAGGTTTCCGCGGCCACGCCGGCTTTCTCGGCGGCGAGCATGATTGGCGTGCCGTGGGCATCGTCGGCGCAGACATAGTGGACCGAATGCCCCTGCATGCGCTGGAAGCGCACCCAGATGTCGGCCTGGATGTAGCCCACCAGATGCCCCAGATGGATGGGGCCATTGGCATAGGGCAGGGCGTTGGTGACCAGCAGTTGGCGGGGCATGAGCGATGGCTGAACAGGGAAGCCGCCGGATTATCGCATGCAGGCGCGATGGACCTGGATGGCGTGGGCGGGTTCAGGGGCAATTCATGGCGGCGGCCTAGGCTGGCGGCGATAACCCGCACAGGAGGATTGCCATGAGCTCCAAGCTACTACTCGCAGTTTCGCTGGCGGTGGCGGCAGCGTTTTCCCACCAGACGGT
This sequence comes from Solimonas sp., assembly GCA_041612095.1. Lineage (GTDB taxonomy): Bacteria > Pseudomonadota > Gammaproteobacteria > Nevskiales > Nevskiaceae > Solimonas. The sequence goes on from JBFJJW010000013.1 coordinate 7,691, forward strand.
CTGGGCTGATCCGCCGGGCTGGGCGCCGGCCCACGGCTACCACGCGACGCACCGTTACGTGTACTACCCCGAGCGCGAGATCTACTACGCGCCGGATCGCGACCTGTGGTTCTGGATTGATGGTGGCAGCTGGAGCGTGAGCAGCCGGCTGCCGGTGATCTACCAGCGCTACACGGTCGGCGGCGTCAGCATCGATCTTGACGTGGCGCGGCCCTATGACCGCCACGTCTATGTGATCGAGCGCTACGGCAAGCCCAAGGGCAAGAAGGCGAAGTACCAGCATCACAAGCATCACAAGCACGACGCGCACCGCTGAGGTGCCGACCCGAGACTCCCGCTGCCCGGCCTGGTGCCGGGCTTTTTTGTGCTCGACCTGGGTGTTTCCCCGGTCCTGCTGCCGGGTGAATGTCTTACAGATTTGTAGGGCATGGCCCGGTACGGTCCAGACACGCTGGACCTGCGATCCGGTCGGCCGGGAGTGCCACCGGGTCGCGCAGGGCTCAGCCAAGCAAGTGCGGCAGTGCCGCATCTGATCAAACCAGTACACAACGGGGGACCCCCTATGACCCGCTTCATCTCGTTGTTGCGTGCCGTACTCGCCGGAGCCGTGCTTACGCTGGCATGCGCACTGCCGGCGCAGGCGCAGCCCATCCGCAATCAGTACATCGTCGTGCTTGAAAGTCCTGAGCTGGGTAGCGCGCTGGATCGCGTCAGCCTGGGTGATCGCGTACAGGACCTGCTGGTGCAGGTCGGCGGCGGGCAGGTGCTGGCCCAGTACAGCCAGGCGCTGCTGGGCTTTGCCGCGCGCATGACGCCGGTACAGGCCGCCGCGCTGGCACGTCTGCCGGGCGTGAAGCTGGTCGAGCAGGATCAGATCATGCACAGCTCGGCGACCCAGAACGGGGCGACCTGGGGCCTGGACCGCATCGACCAGCGCAATCTGCCGCTGAACGGCAGCTATGTCTACGCCAACCAGGCAGGACAGGGCGTGCACGTCTACGTGATCGATACCGGTCTGAATGCGAGCCACACCGAGTTCAGCGGGCGCGTGAGTGGCGGCCGCAACTTCGCGTCCAATACCAGTGGCAGTCTGTTCTGCCAGCTGCTCGGCATCGGCTGCCCGGCGCCGGACCCGGTGAACACCACCGACTGCAACGGACACGGCACGCACGTGGCCGGGACAACGGCGGGCACCACCTACGGCGTAGCCAAGCTTGCGACTGTGCATGCGGTGAGAGTGCTGGACTGCGGTGGCAGCGGCGCCAATTCCGGCGTCATTGCCGGCGTCGACTGGGTGGCGGCGAACCGGCAGCTGCCGGCAGTCGCTAATATGTCGCTGGGCGGCGGTAACTCCGATGCCTTGGACGCTGCAGTCAATAGTGCGATTGCCCAGGGCGTGAGCTTCGTGGTGGCCGCGGGTAACGACAACGCCAATGCCTGCACGGGTTCGCCGAATCGGGTGCCGGCAGCCGTCACGGTGGGCTCCACCACCAACACGGATGCGCGTTCGTCGTTCTCCAACTACGGCGCATGCGTAGACATTTTTGCCCCGGGTTCGGACATCACGTCAGCTTGGTACACCAGCAACACCGCGATCAGCACGATCAGTGGCACCTCAATGGCCAGCCCGCATGTGGCCGGAGCGGCTGCCCTGGTGCTGGGTGCGAATCCGGGCCTGAGCCCGAATGAGGTGACGGATGCACTGGTGGGTAACGCCACTCTGGGCAAAGTCGGCAACCCCGGCAGCGGCTCGCCTAACGCGCTGCTGTACACCGGCAACTGAAGGCTTATGCGTTAACTGAAGGGCGGGCCAAGTGCCCGCCCTTCTTTTTGCGCGCTAGACTGCGCGCCCGCTTTTGATGTGTGCCGCCATGAACCGCGAACAGTTGCTGGCCGTTCTAGATGCTGATGTTCACCCCTTGCTGGGCAGCGGCTGGGTGACGGCCGGGGCGGTGCTGGCCGCGACGCTGGATCAGGGGCGTGCCAGCGTGCGGATCGAGCTCGGATTTCCGGCGGCGGGTCTGCGTGCGGCGCTGATCGCGCATCTGCGCGAGGTGATCCGCAGCGGGTGTGGGCTGGAGGCGGACATCGAGATTCACTGGCGCGTGGCCAGTCATGCGGTACAGAAGAATCTCCAGGCTCTGCCCGGCATCCGCAACATCATTGCGGTGGCCAGCGGCAAGGGTGGCGTGGGCAAATCCACGGTAGCGGTCAATCTGGCGCTGGCCCTGCATGCCGAGGGCGCTCGCGTGGGCATACTCGACGCCGATATCTACGGGCCGAGTCAGCCCACGATGCTGGGCATGGCCCGCGAACGGCCGACTTCGCCGGATGGCAAGCGCATGCATACAATACGCGCGCATGGGCTGCAGGCGATGAGCATCGGCTTTCTGGTGGACGACGACCAGCCGATGATCTGGCGTGGGCCGATGGTCACGCAGGCGCTGGCGCAGCTGCTGGGCGAGACCGCCTGGGCAGATCTGGACTATCTGGTTGTTGACCTGCCGCCCGGCACCGGCGACATCCAGCTGTCGCTGTCACAACGGATTCCGGTCAGTGGCGCCGTCATCGTGACCACCCCGCAGGACATCGCGCTGCTGGATGCGCGCAAGGGTCTGCAGATGTTCCACAAGGTGGGTGTGCCAGTACTGGGCATCATCGAAAACATGGCGTGGCATGTCTGCACGAACTGCGGCCACCGCGAAGCCATTTTTGGCGAGGGCGGGGGTGAAGCCATGGCTGCGCGTTACGGCAGCGAGTTGCTCGGCCAGCTGCCGCTCGACATCCGGATACGCCAGCAGGCGGACAGTGGTCGCCCAACGGTTGCTGGCGAGCCGGAGGGTGAACTGGCGGGGCGATATCGCGATATCGCGCGGCTGGCGGCTGCACGACTGGCCTACGGGCAGGCGGCGGACAGCTTTCCGGACATTTCGATCACCGACGACTGATGACGGGCGCCACAGCCGCGCGGGCGCTTCCGGCGCCGGCGCAGTTGCCGGACGCCGCAAGGACGCTCCGACGCCTGCGAGCGACACACCAGGCCGGGCGCTGGCTAGAATGCCACCTTGGGCCGCGCAGCCGCCGGTCACCCTCATCGACCCCATCGGCTGCCACGGACTGTTCCGGGGCACCCGCACCCGGATTGAACTAGACAAGAAGACATGAGCATCAAATCCGACAAGTGGATCCGCCGCATGGCTGCCGACGGCATGATCGAGCCGTTCGAATCCGGCCAGGTCCGGCATGTGGATGGCAACAAGATCGTCTCCTACGGCACGTCCAGTTACGGCTATGACGTGCGCTGTGCCCGCGAGTTCAAGATCTTCACCAACATCAACTCGACGATCGTCGACCCGAAGAACTTCGACGAGAAGTCCTTTGTCGACGTGCACTCCGATGTCTGCATCATTCCGCCGAACTCATTCGCGTTGGCGCGCACCGTCGAGTTTTTCCGGATTCCGCGTTCGACGCTGGTGGTCTGCCTGGGCAAGAGCACCTACGCCCGCTGCGGCATCATCGTCAACGTCACGCCGCTGGAGCCGGAGTGGGAAGGGCACGTGACGCTGGAGTTCAGCAACACCACGCCGCTGCCGGCCAAGATCTACGCCAACGAGGGTGTGGCGCAGATGCTGTTCTTCGAGTCAGACGAAGTCTGTGAAACGTCCTACCGCGATCGTGGCGGCAAGTATCAGGGCCAGACCGGCGTAACGCTGCCCAAGACCTGACCTCGGCGGGCGCGGATCAAACCGAGCGCCGGCGGACCTCGCCGGGCCCGACCCCGGTGACGCGCTTGAACGTGCGGCGAAACGCGGCTTCACTCTGATAGCCCAGTCGTTCGGCCACTGCGGCGACCGAAAGCCTGCGATCCTTCAGCAGGCGGCGCGCCTCGGCCACACGCCACTCCGTCAGGTACTGAAAGGGTGTGACGTTGAGAAAGCGGGTGAACTCCATTGCGAACGCGGTGCGCGACATGCCGGCCACTTTCGCCAGGGTTTCCACTTTCCAGTCATGTCCGGGCTCGGTGTGCATCGATGCCAGCGCCTTGGCCAGTCTGGGGTCGGCCAGGGCCGCCAGCAGCCCGCGCTGATCCTCGGCGCTCTGTGCGTAGGCGCAGACCGCCATGACGAACAAGCTGTCGGCGAGCTTGTCCATGATGACGCGCTGTCCGAGCAGGCCGTGATGGGCGGAGTAGCTCATGACCTTGGCCAGATCGCGAAAGGCTTCGCCGCCCTCGTTGGCGCGGACCACGAAGGCGGCGGGCAGGGCATCGATGAGCGGGTTGCGGGCGCCGGATTCAAACTCGAACTCGCCGCAGATCAGGGTGCTGAATCCGGGCGCTTCCGTCTCGTCCGCAGCCGGAGCGGTCAGCGTGTTGCTGAGGCTGTGGGCGCTGCCGCGCGGAAACACGATCAGATCGCCCTCGGCCAGCGCTACCGGCTCCGACAGGTTCGGGCTGTGTACGCAGCAGACGCCGCGATCAATCAGATGAAACAGGCCTTTCCCGGTCTCCGGTTCGTCCTCGAACCAGGTGCCGCAAAGCTCCGGCACGGCGACGACAGACACATGCAGCTGGTGGGCATTGAGCACCGCTTCCAGCACCGCGTCGCGTGAACGATCCGTCATAACTCCAGTACGCCGTGTGGCAGCCTCGGGGTGGGGCCGCAGCCTAAGATTGCGGAACCGCGAATAGATTCAATGAACCGTGCCCAGGCCCGCCACTTCCTGTCGACCCACTACGCCAGCGCAGACGCGCGGTGGCGGTGCTTTGCCCGGGTCTGGTTAGCGTCGTGGTCTCTGCCCATTTCGTCAACCTGTCGGTCGAGGAGACCGAAGTGCTGGTGGGCAAGGCATTGCCGCTGACCAGGGCCGTGTTGAGCACGGATCGTTGGTGGTCACTGATTCGGGACTTCTGCGCCTTGTACTACTGCTGCGAGCCTGAGTTGCACAAGGTTGCCGAGGAGGTGCTGGATTATCTCGACGGCGAGCATCGCGGCGGCAAGCCTGGGTTTCCCGGGTTCCTCTGCGATCTGGTGCACTGTGAGTGGCTGCGGCTGGCATTGCCGGCCATCGCGCCGGGTCCCGCTGCGGTGATCGACGCGAATGGCGATTTGCTTGAGGGTGTTCCGGCTTTGGCGCCGCGGCTATGGGTTTGCAGCTACGACTATCCGGTGCACAGTATCGGTGCCGATTACGCGCCGATCCGGCGTCTTGCATCTCCCCAGCGCTGGCTGGCGTACTGCAATGATGAAGGCAGCCTGCACTGGCTGGAGTTGGATGAATTTGCTGTGCGCGTGCTGGAGGGCCTTGAAGCGGAGCCTACCCTTGCGGGCCGGGTGCAGTTGGCCGCAGCAGCGCAGCAGATGGGTCTGTCGATCGCTGGCGGTCTGCCGCAGGGCGTCGCTCTATTGGCGCAGTTGCGTGCGTTCGGCGCAGTCCGCGGCACGCGTCAGCTCATGCCGGCCGAGCCGGCTGCACCGGTGTTTTCGCGCCTGTTCAGGAGTTTCCGATGAATCGTCGTCAATTGCTGTTGTCTTCCCTTGCGGTGTTGCTGGTGCGACCGGTGGCCGCGCTGGCTGCCCCCGCGAGCGTCGCTGAGGTCAAGCCCCTGATGAAAAGCAAGAAGGAGTGGCGCGCGTTGCTGTCGCCCGCGCAGTACGCAGTGCTGTTTGAAGAAGACACCGAGCGCCCGTACAGCAGCGCGCTGAATGCCGAGAAGCGCGATGGTCACTACCTGTGCGCGGCCTGCCATCTGCCGCTGTTCAAGGCGGAGGCCAAGTTTGACAGCGGTACCGGCTGGCCCAGCTTCTGGCAGCCGATGACGGATGCCGTATCGACCAAGACCGATTTCAAGCTGGTATGGCCGCGCACCGAGTATCACTGCGCGCGCTGCGGTGGCCATCAAGGCCACGTGTTCGACGACGGACCGGCGCCGACCGGCAAACGCTACTGCAACAACGGGCTTGCGTTGAGCTTTGTGCCCGCTGGGCGGGCCTTGCCCGAATTGAGGAATTGAAGCGATGAAGAGCAAGCAGGTGTTCCGGGCCTTGCTGATGCTGGGCAGCATGTTCGGTGCAAGTCTTGCGGCTGCGGACGAGGCGCCGCAGACGGCGATATTCGCCGGCGGCTGCTTCTGGTGCATGGAGCCGCCGTTCGAGTCGCTGGACGGCGTCAGCTCAGTCGAGTCGGGTTATACCGGTGGCAGCTTGAAAGACCCCAGCTACGAGCAGGTCTCCGCGGGCGGCACCGGGCATGCCGAGGTCGTGCGGGTTGTTTTTGATCCCGCGAGGGTCAGCTACGAGAAGCTGTTGCAGGTGTTCTGGCGCAACATTGATCCGGTCGCCAAGAATCGCCAGTTCTGCGACCAAGGCAGTCAGTACCGCTCCGCGATCTTCTACGTGGACCAGCGTCAGCAGCAGTTGGCCGTAGCTAGCCGCGATGCTCTTGCCGCCTCAAAGCGTCTGCCGGGTCCGATCCAGACCGAAATTGTGGCGGCCAGCACGTTCTATCCGGCCGAGGACTACCACCAGGACTACTACCGCAAGAACCCCCTGCGCTACGGGTTCTACCGGCGCGGCTGCGGGCGCGACGCACGTTTACAGGAGCTGTGGGGTAGCAGCGGCCACTGAGCCTGCGGGCGCAGACGAGGGCGTGCCGCTTCGTCTATCCGAGCGCAGGGCGCGGAGTCCGCTGCTGCCGGACTCCGCCATGGCGGTGCCGATCAGCGCTGGCGCTGCAACACCGTTTCCCAGCGGTTGGAGTCCTGCGACTTGAGCACCTCGTCCTTGTTGGCAACAAGGTAGATGCCGCTCCAGTAGCCGAACTTGGCCGCTCCGGGGTTCTGGGTTTCCGGAGACAGATCGAGCTTGCGCGCGCAATCCTCGATCGTCAGGTTCGCGAACTTCTGCCACTGACCATTGATCTTGAGCGAGCAGGTGCGGCGGCTACCGGACTCGATGATGGGCGCGGAAGGGCCTGCCGGGCGCGCGTTGACGGCAACGCCAGCAGCGGCGGCTGGGGCCGCTGCCGCTGGCGTCGCCGCAGGGGCGGCGGCAGTCGGCGCAGCGGTGGCTTGTTCCTGCACCGCCGCCAGTACGGCGCTGGTGGCGCGGCTCGGGCCGGCCAGGCTGCCGCCCTTCGACGCGATCTCGGACTTCAATCCCGCGGGGCTCCAGGTGCTGCCCTGATCGTTGGAGCGATAGTAGTAGTACTCATCGGCGGACACGAGGGTGCCGCCCCACAGGCCGAACTTGAAGCCTTGTTCGTTATACCGGGCGACATGCGCCTCGACTGCGTTCAGGCAGGCGGTCAGGGTGCCATCGCCAAGGCTTTCCCAACGGTCATTGGCATGAGCCTGGCAATTCAGGACGGGCTCCTGCGCCGGAGCGGCAAACGCCGCGCCCAGGCAGAGCAGTGAGATCCAGCGGAAGTGCGAAACACGCATCGGCAATCCCCACGGTGATGGTCTGGGTTGATTTCCAGCCGATGATAACGGACCCGGCCCCCTCACTGCAGCCCGGCAACCCGGTCAGGCCGCCGGCGCTGACCCGGTACGACCGCGCAGACGCGCCAGAAACCCGAGCACACGGGTGGCCACGCCGGCATCTTCAGCCGGGCCTACAGTTTCCACCGCATGGGTCTGGCGCAGCATCGGGGCCGCCTTCAGCGCGCGGTGATGGCGCAGGGCGCTGCTGATGCTCATGCTGAACGAGCCTCGGCGCAGCGGCTTGGGCAGCAGGCGATAGACCTGCCCCTGATTGATCAGCCCGATGAAGATCGATACGTCCTGGAACGGGGTCAGCACGATGGTCACGATCTCCGGACGGTCGGCCTTCAGCAGCTTCAGCAGCGCGGTGACATTCTCGCGGCCCACTGCCAGCTCGGAGATGATCACCGAAATGCCGTTTCTCTCGATCAGGGCCATGGCTGCGTCCAGCGTATCGGCCCACAGCACCGGCTGCGCAGTGCCGACGATGTCCTGGACGGTGCGCATCACCTCGATATCGTCGTCAATCACCAGGATCGCCTCGGCGGCAGGTGCAGAAGCGGATCGCGTTGCTTCCGTCGCCGGTGACTCTCGTGCACAGTGCAGCGCCAGCGAGATGTCAGCCGCTTGCCGCACTGTGTCGCGCAGCTCGGTCGCGTTCCAGGGCTTGCTGATGAAGCGAAAGATCTCGCCTTCGTTGACCGAGGCCACGACGGCATCCAGCTCCGAGTAGCCGGTCAGCAGGATACGCATCGTGTCCGGCGACTTCTGGCGGACCAGGCGCAGCAGCTCGGCACCGCGCATGATCGGCATACGCTGGTCTGAAACCAGCACGTGCACCGCCCTCCGGCCAACGATGGCCAAGGCCTCGCGCGCGTCGGTCGTGGCGAGGACCTCGTAGCGATCGCGGAACAGCATGGCCAACGAGCGCAGTATGCGTTCCTCGTCGTCTACCAGCAGCACTACAGGTCGGTTGGACATCGGCGTACTCAGGCAGCGATGGCGGTGGCTGCGCGTAGCGGCAGGCAGATGACGAACTTGGTGCCGCGCCCGACTTCGGAGACGACCTGGATCGTGCCGCCATGCGCCTGCACGATCTGAAACGAGATCGAGAGCCCGAGGCCGGTCCCCTGGCCGATGGGCTTGGTAGTGAAGAACGGATCGAATATCTGCTTGAGGTGCTCGGGCGCTATGCCCTTGCCGTTGTCCTGGATATGGATGCGTACCCAGTGATCATCCGCTTCGGTTCTGATCAGCAGTCGGCCTGAATCATGCTCGATTGCCTGGGCGCCATTGGTCAGCATGTTGAGAAAGACCTGATTGATCTGCGAAGGCGAGCAGCAGACCGGCGGCACATCGCCGTAACGTCGAATCACCTGCACCTTGTCCTTGAGCACGCTATTGGCAATGCTCAAGCTCTGGTCGAGGCAGTCGTTGATCGAGACCTCGTCCACCCGCGCCTGATCCAGGCGCGAGAAGTTGCGCAGGTTGAGGACCAGATCCTTGATCGTATCGACGCCGAACAGTGTGTCGCCGAACAGGGCACGAATGTCGTCGAGCAATTGCAGGTCGCCAACGGCTTCCATGCGGCCGCGACAATGCGCCATCTGCTGCAGCAAGGCCGCTTCTTCCGCCGTGTTGTCGTCCAGCATCTGCATCAGTCGGTGGTGTTCGAGCAACGCTTCGGCCGACAGGCTGAACGCAGACTGGATCATCTCCACGTTGTTGCGGACGTATCCCAGCGGCGTGTTGATCTCGTGCGCAACTCCGGCCACCATCTGCCCCAGTGAGGCCATCTTCTCCGACTGCACCAGCTGCGCCTGGGAGGCCTTGAGCTGTCCGTAAGCCGTGCCCAGCTGCTGGGCGTTCTCCTGCACGCGCTGCTGCAGCGCCGAGAGCAGGTCGAGCACCACCCCCATGCCGACGTAGTGGCCGTTCCGCGCGATCACGAAATCCTCGGTGATGGGTGAGCCGAGTTGCGCGGTGACATAGGCCGCGGCGTGCTCCAGCGTTGACTCCAGGTCCACCCGCAGCGGATCGGGATTCATTACCGCCGAGATCGGTTTGTGGCCGACCAGCTCGCGACCAAAGCGGCGCAGGAAGATGCCGTTCAGCGTGTGCCGGCTGATGGTGCCGACGGCGCGGCCCTGATCGACCACTGGCAGGCACAGCATGCGAGCGTTCTCCGGCAGCAGGAACAGATCCGCTGCATCGCCGACCGTGGTGCTGGCAGCGAGCGGCTGCACGTCCAATCGCAGCCGCGCGATGTCGCTGACAGGGCTTGAAGTGACGGACGAAAGGGAGGCGCTCATGGCGGCGCAAGCCTAAGCCGCGCAGATGACCGCGATGTTTCGGTTGGGTTACGGAGCGTGCCTGATCGACCAGCACTTGTGTGCCGGCGGCGGCCGCTTGAAATCCTCGTCCAGCGTCTGCGTGGTGATGTCCTTGATCGCGGCCTCCGCCAGCGCCTCGGCGTCGATCTTGAAGCCGTGGCGGTTGGTCGAGAAATACAAGGTGCCGTCCGCGGCCAGCAGCTTGAGGCAGCACTGGATCAGCTCGACATGGTCGCGCTGGATGTCCAGCGTGCCGTCCATCTTCTTTGAGTTGGAGAAGGTCGGCGGGTCGAGGAAGATCAGATCGTAGGCTGGCGCGGGCTGCAGGGCCGACTGTTCGCGCAGCCACAGCATGCAGTCGGCGCGCACCAGCGCATGCTGTGCCAGCGTTTCGCCAGCTGCCGGCATGCGCTCGTAGTCCCAGCCGCGGATGCCGTTCAGGGCCAGATTGCGCTTGGCCCAGTCCAGATAGGTGTTCGAAAGATCGACCGATAGCGTGCGGCGTGCGCCGCCCACCGCGGCATGCACCGTGGCCACGCCGGTGTAGCAGAACAGGTTGAGAAAGCGTTTGCCGGCGGCTTCCTGCTGGATGCGCAGGCGGATCGGCCGGTGATCGAGAAACAGGCCGGTGTCGAGATAGTCATCGAAGTTCACCAGCAGCTTGCAGCCGTGTTCTTCAATCTCGTGATAGTGCTCGGTTTCGTTCTGCTTGCTGTACTGGGTCGTGCCTTTCTGTGAACGCCGCAGCTTGTAGTGCAGGTTGGCCGGCGGCAACGCCAGTACGGCCTGCAGTTGTCCGAGGGCTTCGCGCAGGCGTTTCTCGGCGCGTGCGGGTTCGATGCTCTTCGGCGCCGCGTACTCCTGCACATGCGCATGTAAACCGTCGCGGGTCTGATACAGGTCCACCACGAGCGCGTACTCGGGCAGGTCGGCGTCGTAGAGCCGGTAATGCTCGATGCCGCCGCGGCGCGCCCACTTGCCCAGATGCTTCAGGTTCTTGCGCAACCGGTTTGCGAAGTCCTCGCCCCCGAGCAGCGCCGCGGGCGGTGGGGGCGTCGCAGGCGCTGCGGTGCCGGTGGCCAGTTCCCAGGGCGTAGGCTTGGCCGGCGGCGGCGCCGCCGCCGCCAGCGGAGCGCCGGGGACCTCGAAGCGCAGCAGCTTGCAGACGATGGCGCCGTTGTAGAGGGTGTTGATCTTCTCCGCGCGCAGTCCCAGCCGCTGTGCGAGGTCGTCGCGCGCAGTGAAGAATCCGAAGCGCCAGCCGGGGAAGTACTGCAGCAGCGTCGTGCCGAACAACGAATACAGCTTGATGATCTCCGCGTCGGTGCCGATGCGCTCACCGTAGGGCGGATTGCTGATGACCAGGCCGGGTTGTGCAGCGGGCGGGCGCGCATCGAGCGCATCGCTCACGGCCCACTCGATGAACTCGCCAACGCCGGCGCGCTCGGCATTGCTGCGGGCGGCGACCAGAGCCCGCTGGTCGAGGTCGCTGCCCCTGAACACCGGCAGCGGGCGCGCAAGGCCGGCGGCGCGTCGTTCCTCGGCTTCAAGCTTGATCCGCTTCCACAGGGCGGGCTTGTGATCCAGCCAGGCCTCGAAGCCCCAGCGCTTGCGGCGGATGCCGGGCGCGATGTCTGCCGCCATCAGCGCCGCTTCGATGACCAGTGTGCCGGAGCCGCACATCGGGTCCAGCAGCGGCGCCTGTACGGAGGCCAGTTCGGGCCAGCCGCAGCGCACCAGGATCGCGCAGGCAAGATTCTCCTTGAGCGGCGCTTCCACGCCCCGCAGCCGATACCCCCGGCGGTGCAGGCTGTCGCCTGCCAGATCGAGGCTTAGCGTCGCGTTCTCGCGATCGAGGTGCAGGTGGATGCGGATGTCCGGGCTTTCGGTGTCGACATTGGGACGGTCCAGTCCCTGGGCACGGAAACTGTCGACGATGGCGTCCTTGACCTTCAGCCCGGCGTACTGCGTGTGGGTCAGGGTCGGCGAGCGTCCGGCCACCTCGATCGCAAACGTGCTGCCGGCGTCAAACAGATCGTGCCAGGCGATTGCGGCTGCGGCCTGGTAAAGGGCGTCCGGGTCAGTGGCCGGAAAGCGCTGCAATGGCATCAGCACGCGACTGGCCAGGCGTGACCACAGGCAGGCGCGATACGCCGCTTCCAGGCTGGCATGGGCGGCGACGCCACCGGTGCGCTCCTTGGTGGCCGTGACGCCGAGGCCGGCCAGCTCGTTGACCAGCAGCGGCTCTACGCCGCGGGCGCAGGTCACGAACAGGGGGAAGTCGGAATCTGACCAGGCGCTCATGCCGCATTATCGCAAGCCTTGGCCGCGGCTGCGCGGGCTGTTCTAGTGCGCGCGCGCCAACTCGGTCTGATAGCTCTCCAGCGTGGCGTCGTTGAAGCAGGCGAAGATCACGTGGCGCAGCGACTCCGCTGTCTGCATGAAGGCGCGTACTTCGCGTACCGCCACTACGGTCGCTGCCCGCAACGGGTAGCCGTAGGCTCCGCAGGAGATCGCCGGGAAGGCGATGCTGCTCAGCTTGCTTTGCTCGGCCAGCTGCAGGCACTGCCGATAGCAGGCCGCCAGCAGCTCCGGTTCCTGTTGCTGTCCGCCGTTCCAGACCGGACCCACAGTGTGAATGACGTGCCGCGCCGAAAGCTGGTGGCCGCCGGTCATGCGCGCCTCTCCGGTAGGGCAACCGTTGAGCCGGCGGCAAGCAGCCAGCAGGCCGGGCCCGGCGGCGCGATGGATGGAGCCGTCGACACCGCTGCCACCCAAAAGGGTTTCGTTGGCGGCGTTGACGATGGCGTCGACGGCGAGGCGCGTGATGTCGACGCGTTGGGCTTCTATAAGGGGCTCAGACATGTGCGCATTATGCGCTGCGGCGTTTGGCCGCGTTTAGGCATGCAGCGGCATGCGCCGGATTGCACGTCGTTCCAGACGTAGCAGCGTTGCGACCAGACGGTCTTCCTCCTCCCGGCGCAAACGCGCGAATCGCAGGCCGAGCCGCTGCCATCGACCGCGAGGTGTTCGCGAGCGGACTTCGGCGGTAAACGGTTGGGCGCTGGGGCTGTCGAAGCGGCAGCGCAGCTGACTGCCGAGCGGCGCAGCGGCTTCGATTGGCGCCAGCGCGCTGGCGCCCAGCACGGAGAGGTCCAGCAACTGCGCGATGCTGCGGTTGCCGCTGTGTTCCAGAGCCAGCGTCGGCGCGTCGGGCCCGGTACCGATCGGTTGCCTTCGCGCGGCTCTCTGCTCCAGCAGTTCGATGTGGTCGGGAATGCGGGCCCGCAGTATCGGCCCATCATCGTTGATGGCCAGTGCATCCAGTTCGGTTTCAAATCGCAACAGGCCGCCGTCGAGGCGTCCGCGCAGACGCAGGCGGGCGCCCGGCTGCGGCGCCAGTGCCGGCGGTGGATACAGCGCGTCCAAATGCAGGGCCTCCGGATCCGGGTCCACTGCCACCACGCTGGTGCTGTATCCGCGCAGCGCGTTTTCGATCTGCACCGTCAGCGGTACGCGATGCAGGCGCAGGCGATTCAGCAACGCCAGCGTTGACGCACGCTGATGGCGCTCGGCATCCATCGGTGCTGCCTGCGGCGAAGGGTTCACGCCAGGCCCAGTCGACGTGATGCAAGGGCGGACGAGGCGCCGGAGCGATCGTAGAGGGCGGGACTCTGTCCGCCCCTCAGGACCTGCAGGCGCGTGCGCACGGTTCGGGCCCGGATGTCCAGCAGGCTGGCATTTTCCGCATTTGCGGTCTGGCAGCGCGCCGCCAGCGACCGGACCTCGGCCCACTCCTGCGGGGCAGCCATGGCGGTTGCTTGCAGCGGCAGCAGTTCACGCCCGAGTTCATGCAAGTGCTCGGCTGCCGCAGCCTTCGACTGGGTGATGCGCTCCAGCGCCGATACGTCGTCTCCCGGCAGCGCAGCATGCTCCTGCTGCAGCAGTTGCAACAGCAGCTGCAGGCTGTCGATATGCTGGCGCAGGTTTTCGCGCACGCGGCTGACCGGGTCGGGGTTCATGTAGTGGATAGCTCCCATTCAAGGCGCATGAGGTGGGCGGCGACCGACTCCGAGTCGACGCGGTACTGGCCGCCATCCAGAGCGTTGCGCACGGTGGCGACGCGCGCCGGATCTACGGCAGGCGCGGCGACGGCCGCCTGCAGGACGTCGGTTGCCATGCGGGCGCCCCCGGTCAGGCTCAGAGAGTCGTTGCGCTGCGTGGCGACAGTGGCGGCGGCGCCTTCACCGGGTTGGCTGCGGGCGCGCGGCACCGGGACGGCTGCTGCGTTAGGGGTGGATTCGATCTTGTGGCTCATTCCGGGCTCCTGCGGGTATCTGTACCCAGCCCCGCTATCGGCAGGATTTGGCGAATCTTTATGGTGCGGCTGCCGACGTGCTTCATAACGCCACTTCAACGACGCCGGGCGCTAGGACCACGCCTTCGACGACCCTGCGCGAACTGCGGTTCTCGACGCGCACCCGATGCCCGGCGGCACCATCTGCCAGTGCCTTGCCCTCGGCGCGGACCTCGATGCCGCCGCTGCGGCTGATGAGTTGGATCAACTGCCCGCGTTTGACCCAGCGCGGCGGGACCAGATCCGCCGGGGCAGGTGTTGCACCCACCGGCAGGGCGCGTCTGAACTGCTGCCCACGGATGGGCTCCATGTCCTCGAGATGACCGAATGGCAGCAGCGCAATATCGCGCTCGGTGATCTGGAACTGGTCGTCGCTGACCAGCTCGCCGGCTTGTACGGCGCGCACCAGCGTCAGCACCGGGCGCGGATCGCGCAGGCGCACCGGCACGTGCACGGTCCAGCGACTGGGTGCAGTGCAGTGCACGGCAACGGTGATGGTGCTGCCGCGCATGGCTGCCGGCGGGTCGGCCAGCGGGCGGTCGGCGCAGGCGGGCAGACGCAGGCGCGGATCGAGTGCGTCGGCGCTGACGCTTGCGGTCGGTGCCGCCTGTGCGGCAACCGCGGCGCTGGCAATCTCGCGAAGACGCTGCAGAGGTTCGCTGAGGTCCTGCGCGCCCGCAGGCCAGCAGACCGATGTCAGCCACAGGACAGCGCAGTGCACGAGCAGGTTCGGCTTCATGGTCTGCCCGATACAAGTTCCATTCCAGGCGCTGCCCGGCGGCCGCGTTCAAGTCGCCGTGACCGCGGCCGATAGCAACGCGGGATCACAGGAATCTGAAATGGCTATCGGCTTGCTTGAGAGCATCGATCGCAGCACGCAGCTGGCCGGGCACAACCGGCTGGCCCTGCTGCTGTTCCGACTGGGGCCACGCCAGATTTTTGGCATCAACGTCTTCAAGGTACAGGAAGTCATCCGCTGCCCACCGCTGTCGCGCCTGCCCGGTGCGCACGACCATATCTGCGGTGTGGCCGAGATTCGGGGCCGCGTGATTCCCGTCATCGACCTGCAACGCGCAATCGGCGGCAAGGCCCTGGGCGAGGCGCCGGCCGCACACATTGTCGTGGCCGAGTTCAATCGCTCCATCCAGGGGTTTCTGGTCAGCCATGTGGATCGCATCGTGCATGTCGACGTTGCCGATCTGCAGCCGCCACCGCTTTCGTCCGGCGAGGGCTATCTGACGGCCGTCACACGCTACAGCGAGCAGCTGGTGGAGATCATCGACGTCGAGAAGGTGCTGGCCGAGGTAAACGGAGGCCAACCCGCGCTGGACGAGGGCCTGCGTGCACGCGCACGCGAGTTGCCGGCCGGTACGCTCAAGGTGCTGGTGGCCGACGATTCGAAGGTTGCGCGCCGGCAGATCGAGAAGGTGCTCCAGGATATTGGAATCGAGTCGATACTGGTGGCCGACGGACGTGAGGCCCTGCGTCAGCTGCAGATCATTGCCGAATCGGCGCCGCCGAGCGAGCGCCTGCTGATGGTGTTGTCCGATGTCGAGATGCCGTACATGGACGGCTACACGCTGACGACAGAAATCCGTCGCGACCCGCGGTTGCGCGACCTGTACGTGCTGCTGCACTCGTCGCTATCTGGCGTGTTCAACAACGCCATGGTGCAGAAAGTCGGCGCGGACCGCTTCATCGCCAAGTTCGGCGCGGACGAGCTGGCGCAAGCCGTGCTGGAGCGTCTGCAGGCGGTGCAGGCCGAGGCATGCGCCGCCTGAGCGCCTCGAGCCGTAATTCCGGCGCATGTTCGGCGCCAGGTCTGGCACGGAGCTTGTAAGACCCCCTGCAAATCCCGACGCAGTTCCGGGCAGGAGGCAGCATGGCCGCAACCGACGCACTCTTTGGCATACATGGGCAGGCTCTGGCGATCCAGAGTCGGCGAATGGAACTGATCGCCTCGAATCTGGCCAATGCCGATACCCCGGGGTTCCAGGCACGTGATCTGGATTTCCGTGAGGTGCTGGCGCAGGCAGGCCAGACTGGAGCCGGCACCGCTGGCTTAGATACCGCAGCGCTGAAGTATCGCGTTGTGGCGCAGCCGAGCACCGACGGCAACACCGTCGATGTGCAGACCGAGCAGGCGCAGTACGCCGAGGCCGCGCTGCGCTACCAGGCCAGCCTCGGATTTCTCGATGGTCGCATCAAGTCCATGCTGACGGCCCTGACCGGGCAATGAGGCACTGAGCCATGTCCTCATTCCGAATCTTCGATATCGCCGGCAGTGCGCTGTCCGCGCAGTCGGTGCGGCTCAACACCGTGGCCAGCAACCTGGCCAATGCCGATGCCGTGTCCGGTGACGCCGAGGCGGTCTACAAGGCGCGCATGCCGGTATTCAAGGCGGTATCCGCTCCCGGCGAGGTCGGCGCGTCGGTGCAGGTACTGGGTGTTGTCGAAAGCACGACCCCTGCCGATCGTCGCCATGAGCCAGGCAATCCGCTGGCTGACGCCGAGGGTTACGTCTATGCACCCAATGTCAATGTCGTGGAGGAGATGGTCAACATGATCTCCTCCGCACGTTCCTATCAATCCAGCATCGAGGTGATGAACACCGCCAAGGATTTGGCGCTGCGCACCTTGACGCTCGGCAAGTAGAGGTAACCACCGATGGCTGTTGAAGCCGCAAATGCTTACTCCGACCTCGGGCTCGCGCTGAAGGCGCCCGCCACCAAGAAGGCGGAACTGGGTCAGGCCGAGTTTCTGCAGTTGATGACCACGCAGTTGCAGAACCAGGATCCGTTCAAGCCGATGGAGAGCGGCGAGTTCCTGAGTCAGATCGCGCAGTTCAGCACGGTTTCGGGTATCGACAAGTTGAATGAGGCGTTCAGCGGCCTGTCGTCGTCGCTGGCCGCGAACCAGAGCTTGCAGGCGGCGCAACTGGTCGGTCACGGCGTACTGGTGTCGAGTTCCAGCGCGGCGTTACCGGCCGAGGGCTCGATGCGCGCCGCAGCCGATCTTCCGTCAAGCGGACAGCTGGTCGTCAGCATCATGGACGCCAGCGGCCAGAAGGTCGGTGAACTGGACCTTGGCTCGCGCAGCGCCGGCACCCAGCATTTCAGCTGGGATGGAACGAACGCGGCTGGCGAGCGCCTGCCGGCGGGAACCTACAGCCTGCGTGCGACGCTGGTGCAGGGCTCGACCCAGACCGCGCTGGACACGATGGCCGTGGGGCAGGTCCGTAGCGTGGTGCTCGGCGCCGCCGGCCTTTCGCTGGAACTTGAAGGGCTTGCGCCGGTGGCGCTGGCCGATGTGCAACAGATTCTATAGAGGAGCGTGCCATGCCTTTTCGTATAGCCCTTTCCGGCCTCAATGCCGCCTCGGCGGACCTCAACGTCACCGCCAACAACATCGCCAACGTCAATACGACGGGGTACAAGGAGTCTCGCGCCGAGTTCGCCGACATGTTTCCAATTTCCTCGTACGGGCTTTCCGCCAGCGCTACGGGGATTGGCACGAATGTGGCGCGGGTGGCTCAGCAGTTCGAACAGGGTGCTATCAGCACCACCGGCAATGCCTTTGACCTGGCGCTGTCGGGAGAAGGATTCTTCACGCTGTCGGACGGCGGCAGCACCGTCTACACGCGCGCAGGTGCATTTGGCACGGATCGCGACGGTTACGTGGTAAACGCCTCTGGACAAAGACTCCAGGTGTTTCCGCCGATTGCAGGCGGCAGTGGTTTCGACACTGCGAACCTGACGGATCTGCGTCTGCCGACCGCAGATAATCCCCCCAGCGCCAGTACGCGGCTGGACGCCGATCTGAACCTGCCGGCGAACGCTGCCGTACCGGTAACCACTCCGTTCTCGGCGACCGATCCGACCAGCTTCAATCACACCACCTCGGTCACGGTTTATGACTCGCTGGGCGTTGCTCACCCGGCCAATCTCTACTTCATCAAGAGTGCAGCCGCGAATACCTGGGACGTACAGGTACAGATTGACGGCACCGATGTCGGCGGCCCGCAGACGCTGACGTACTCCGACACCGGCAAGCTGCTGACGCCGGCGGGCGGGCTGCTGACAATACCCGGTTACACGCCCACAACCGGCGCTGCAGCAATGACGCTGACCCTGGGGCTCGAGAACTCAACGCAGTTCGGTAGCAGCTTTGGTGTATCCAGCCTTCAGCAGAACGGCTATGCCACCGGTCGCCTCACCGGGGTCGAGATTACCCAGGAAGGTATCGTGCAGGCCCGCTACACCAATGGTCAGGCGATTCCGATGGGTCAGATCGCGCTGGCCAACTTCGCCAATCCGCAAGGACTGCAGCAACTCGGCAACAGCAGTTGGGGTGAGACCTACTCCTCTGGTCAGGTGATACGTGGCCCGG
Source organism: Solimonas sp. (assembly GCA_041612095.1). Classification (GTDB taxonomy): domain Bacteria; phylum Pseudomonadota; class Gammaproteobacteria; order Nevskiales; family Nevskiaceae; genus Solimonas. Next base: position 26,253 of record JBFJJW010000013.1, read on the forward strand.
CAGGTTCAACCAATTTCGGGCTGGTACAGTCCGGTGCGCTGGAAGCCTCCAACGTCGACCTGACCGAGCAGCTGGTCAACATGATCACTGCGCAGCGCAACTTCCAGGCCAACGCGCAGATGATCTCGACTGCGGATCAGGTCACGCAGACCATACTGAACATACGGTGATCGTCCTGAACCGGTCTAGAGGCATGCTCTGATGGATCGCGCGCTCTATATCGCGATGACCGGCGCCGCGCAGACGATGCGGGCGCAGGCGGCCAACAACCACAACCTGGCCAATGCATCGACCACCGGATTCCGCGCCCAGCTCCTGACCGCCGCAGCGGCGGAGGTGCAGGGGCCTGGCGTACACAGCCGGGTGAATGCCACCGAAGCCGCGGCGGGCTGGGATGCGCGCAGCGGATCGTTGCAGCAGACCGGGCGTGAGCTCGATATCGCGCTGCGCGAAGATGCTTGGCTGGCGGTACAGGCCAGCGATGGTAGCGAGGCCTATACCAAGGCCGGCGACCTGCAGCTGGACGCCAACGGCCAGTTGCGCAGCGCGGGTGGACAGCCGGTAATGTCGGATGGTGGGCTGGTATCCGTGCCACCGCACGGCAAACTGCTGGTCGGCAGTGACGGTACCGTTTCCATCGTGCCGTTGGGGCAGGGCGCGGAGACGCTCAGCACGATTGCACGCCTGAAGGTGGTTAGCGCACGCCCGGACCAGCTGGTACGTGGCACCGATGGTCTGATGCGGGCCCTGCCTGAGGACGCGCCGCTGCCGGCATCCGGCAATGTGCTGATGGCGGGCATGCTGGAGTCCAGCAACGTCAATCTGCCGGAGACCATGGTCAACATGATCAGTCTCGCGCGCCAGTTCGAATTGCAGGTCAAGCTGATGAAGACTGCCGAAGCCAATGCACAGGCATCCAGCTCGCTGTTGCGCCTGAACGGCTAGTCTCGCGGCTGTGGTGGCCGGATCAGGTGTCCGACCAGCGTCGCAGCAGCTGGTGATAGAGACCGGTCAGTTGCAGGAGCGCCGGATGCTCTGTGGTCGCTGCGGTCAGCGACTGAATCGCCCGATCCAGCGAGAGCAGCATGGCCCGCTCGCCATCGTCACGGACCAGACTCTGTACCCAGAAGGACGCGGCCAGCCGGGATCCACGCGTTACCGGCGTGACCTCGTGTACGCAGCCTCCGGAATAGAGCACCAGTTGGCCCGCCGGCAGTTTGACGCGGTGGCTTGTGTCCTGGCCCTCGATCACCAGCTCTCCACCCTCGTAGTCTCCCGGATCGCTGAGAAACAGCGTGGCGGAGAGATCAGTACGCATCCGTGTATGGGTTCCGGGCAAGCCCAGAACCGCGTTGTCGACGTGCCTGCCGTAGTGCCCGTCAGTCTGGTAACGATTGAAACGCGGCGGCATCACCTTCAGCGGCAGTGCTGTGGCGATGAACAGCGGGTTGCGGCTCAAGGCGTCCAGTATCAGCTTGCCCAGACGTATGGATACCGGGCTGTCAGCGGGCAATTGCAGGTTCTGCTTCACCCGCAGCGCCAGTGGCCCTGCGGTGCTGCGGCCGTCTGTCCATTCCGCCTGCATCAATGCCTGGCGGCATTCATCAAGCTGCGCGGCGGTAAGAACCGCGGGAATGGTCAGTGGCATGGCAGTGGCTCTCGCAGTAGCGGCACGCCGCAGTGTAGCGAGGCCGGTCGGTCAGCCGGTAGCGTAAAGCTCATGGGATGACGATGTGCTGACACCGGTCTGGTCCGGAACTTGTAGTGCCTACTGGCAAAGACGGATTTCCGTCGCAGGAGCTACTGATGAATCAGGCATTGTGGGTGGCAAAGACCGGGCTCGATGCGCAGCAGACGCGTATGGCCGTGGTGTCCAACAATCTGGCCAACGTCAACACGACGGGCTTCAAGCGTGGCCGTGCGGCGTTCGAGGATCTGCTCTACCAGACCGTGCGCCAGCCTGGCGCGCAGACCTCGCAGCAGACTCAGGCCCCGACCGGCCTGATGCTCGGAACCGGTGTGCGCGTGGTTGCCACCGAGAAGCTGTTTACTCAGGGCAACCTGCTGCAGACCAACAACCCCTTCGACCTCGCGGTCAACGGTCGCGGCTTCTTCCAGGTGCAGTTGCCGGACGGCTCGCTGGCCTACACGCGTGACGGCAGCTTCAAGCTCGATGCACAGGGCCAGATGGTCAACAACACCGGCTATCTGCTGCAGCCCGGGATCAACGTCCCCGAGGGGGCACAGAGTGTCAGCATCGGCGCCGATGGCATCGTCAGCGTGCAGCTTGCCGGGCAGGCGGCACCGCAGCAGGTGGGGCAGCTGACGGTCGCTGACTTCATCAACGTCGGGGGTCTGCAGCCCCTGGGCGAGAACCTCTACGCGGAAACCGCCTCCAGCGGCACGCCGCAAACCGGCGCACCCGGCCAGTCCGGATTGGGAGTGCTGGTGCAGGGTTCGCTGGAGTCCTCGAACGTGAACGTGGTCGAAGAGCTGGTCAACATGATCGAGACCCAGCGCGCCTATGAGATGAACTCCAAGGCCATCTCCACCACCGACCAGATGCTGGCATACGTCAGCAACAACCTGTGAGCAGATTGCGCGCGCTTGCTGTCGTTCCGCTGCTGGCAGCGCTGGTGGGCTGCGCGGCTCCCCGCAGCATGCCGGTCGAACACTACAACCTGCCTGACGAGGCGCAGCTTGCGCCCCAGCCCGCGAGCCCCGGCGCGATCTATGCCGCGGGCCAGGGCCTGTCGCTGTTCGAGGACCAGAAGGCGCGCCGCGTGGGCGACGTGCTCACCGTGTTGCTGGTGGAGTCCACCACCGCGCAGAAGAAGGCCAATACGGCGACCACACGTGAAACCAGTGTGGCGATTCCGGGGCCGACACTGTTCGGCATGCCGGTAACCCGCGGCGGGGTGCCGATACTGGATTCCGAGTTCGGCGCCGACAGCAGTTTTACCGGCGGCGGCAGCAGCTCTCAGTCGAACGCACTATCGGGCAGTCTCGGGGTGCTGGTCATCCGCGTGCTGCCGAACGGCAATCTCGTCGTGCGCGGGGAGAAGCAGCTGACTCTGAATCAGGGCAGTGAAACGGTATTCGTCGAGGGCATCGTGCGACCGCAGGACATACGCGCCGATAACAGCCTGACCTCCGACCGCATCACCAATGCCCGCATCAGCTATGCCGGCAAGGGTGCGATGGCCGACGCCAACGCGGCGGGATGGCTGACGCGTTTCTTCAACTCCGTGATCTTTCCGTTCTGAGTGCCGACATGCGCAGCCTGATCATAGCGGTACTGATGGGCCTGACGGCGCTGCCGGCGCAGGCGGATCGCATTAAGGATCTGGCCAGCGTGGCCGGCGTCCGTGGCAACCCACTGGTCGGCTACGGTCTCGTGGTCGGCCTCGATGGCAGCGGCGACCAGACGACCCAGGCGCCGTTCACCACGCAAAGCCTCAAGGCGATGCTGAGCCAGCTCGGCGTCACCTTGCCCGCTGGCCAGAACCTGCAGCTCAAG
>JBFJJW010000014.1:0-26839 GCA_041612095.1 Solimonas sp.
GGACGAGGATTCCTGGCAGATCGTGCTGGTGGATTGCTACGACAACCGTAACCAGCTGTGGCGCTGGCAGGAGCTGCATGGCTTCCAGGCCTATGACAAGCCCTTTATCGGCCCCCCTGCGATGGAGACGGCCTACGACCTGCAGTCCGGCCGCTACATCGCCTACTCGATGAACAACGAAGAGGCCGAGACACGGGAGCGGCGCTTTGACCGCAGCTACTTCGAGCCTTCCAATGTCACCAAGCAGGCGATGAAGTAAGGCCTAACCCGATCGCGGGTGATCGACGCCGCCCGGGGCAGTTTCTGCCTCGGGCGCGCGCCGCCGCAGGTACAGCAGCGTCAGCCACAGCAGCGGCATCGCCGCCGCCAGTGCAAAACCCCCGACCGTGCCGCCAAGCTGCAGCGCCAGGCCTCCCAGCACGCCGCCCGCAAACGCACCCAGAAACTGGCTGCTGGCATAGGCTCCCAACGCGGCACCCTTCTGCCTGGGTGGCGCCAGACGGGAGATCAGTGAAGGCAGCGCACCTTCCAGATAGTTGAAGCCGATGAAGAACAGCAGCAGCGCCAGCACCAGCATCGCCGGGTTGGCGTAGTCCAGCAGTGCCAGGGTCATGGCCAGCGCCAGCAGGCCGATCGCACCCCGAAACAGCAGCGGCCCGCGTCGGCTGTTGTCCGAGGCCCAGCGTATCAACGGAAACACCGGCACCAGCGAGAGCAGCAGCACCGGCAGGTACAGCTTCCAGTGTGCCTGCGCTTCCAGTTGCAAGGTGGCCGCAACCGCCAGGGGCGCGGTCGTGAACAGGGCGGTCATGCAGGCATGCAGCAGGAAGATGCCGATATTGAGATCCACCAGCCGGGCATCGGCAAAAACATCCCGCAGCTGGCCCTCGCTCTCGGTATTGACCAGCGGTGTCGGCACCGCATAGACGATGACCGGCAGGCTCAGCAGGGCCAGCACCGCGGTCATCAGGAAGATGCCATCAACGCCGATCCAGCCCGAGATCACCGGCCCCAGCACCAGTGCCAGCACGAACGCCAGGCCCATGCCGGCGCCGAGTATCGCCATCGCCATCGTCCGCACGCTGTCGCGGGTGCTGTCGGCCAGCAAGGCCGCAACCGCCGAGGACACTGCCCCCGCGCCTTGGAGCGCGCGCCCGACAATGATCCATTCGATCTGGGTGGCCAGCGCGGCGACCAGGCTGCCGGCTGCAAACACCAGCATGCCGAGGACGATGATGGGCTTGCGGCCCCAGCGATCGGAGGCCATGCCCAGCGGGATCTGCAGGCAGGCCTGCGTCAGTCCGTACATGCCGATGGCAAGGCCGATCTGCCAGGGTTGCGCGGGCACGGCCAGCGTTCCAGCATAAAGCGCAAACACCGGAAGAATCATGAACATACCCAGCATCCTCAGCGCGTATACGGCACCAAGGCTGAGTACGGCACGCCATTCGAGGGGATTCATGAATACGGAAGAAACGCTGGGCGCCGAACCCTGCGGCGCACGCAGCCACAGCGACTCGGGTTAGGGGAACGAGAACGGGCGCGTAGTGTAACCGCAACGCGCGCCGCCACTCCCAGCGTATGGCAGCGTCAGCGATCGGCTCGACACTGTCGGAACATGTCCTGAGCCGGGACATAGTCACGCGTGCTGACGTCGAACAGCCCCAGCAGCGTCGAGAACAGATTATCGTGCGAGTACGCGCGGCCTGCCGCCGCGCGGATGCAGCTCAGATCCAGCCCCAGAGCCGTCGAAGCCTGGCCGGAGAACCATGCCAGCATCGGCACATGTTTCTGCTCCTCGGGTGCCAGCGCGTACGGCAGGCCGTGGAGGTAGATCCCGTTCTCGCCCAGGCTCTCGCCGTGGTCGGAGACATACAGCACGACCGAATCCACATCAGCCTGGCGCGCGCGCAGCTTCGAGATGATCCCGGCCAGCACGTGATCGGTGTATCGGATCGTGTTGTCGTAGGCGTTGGTGATCTGCTCCCGGCTGCACAGCTGGACACTGTCATCGACGCAGTCAGGCACGAACTGACGAAACGACTGCGGGTAGCGGGCGTGATAGCCGGGCCCGTGACTGCCCTTCTGATGCAGCACCAGCAGCTGCGGCACGGCTGCCGTTAGCTCGCCGCCATCCAGCGAACGCAGCAGAATCTCGTCGAAGCACTCGCCACTCGCGCACAGGCCATCGCGGTCGTCCGCGATCTCGAACGATCTGCTGTCAACCCGTTCGCAGACCCCCTTGCAGCCTGAGTTATTGTCGAACCACTCGACGTCGATCCCCACGCGCGCGAGCACATCCAGCACGTTCTGCTGTTCGCTGGCCTTGCGCTTGTTGAAGTCTTCACGACCCAGCGCGGAGAACATGCACGGCAGCGACTCGGCGGTTGCCGTGCCGCAGGAATAGGTATTGGCAAAGCTCACGATGTCATTCATCGCGCCGAGTTCCGGATTGGTCGGCCGCGCGTAGCCAAAGATCTGGAAGTTTGCCGCGCGCGCGGTTTCTCCTACCACCAGCACCACCTGCAACGGGCGTTGGCGCGCACCGGCCGGCCGCGAGGCATCGGCTGCAACTGGCCGCAAGGCTTGCGGCGGTGGCTTGGGCCCCAGGCTGCGCAGATAGCGGAACGTGGAGTACACCGGATACGTCGGGTTCACGTAGTAGCGGACATCGCGATGTTCGCGCCCCCAAAGGGAGAACTGCTTGTACTGCAAGCCGACGCAAGCACCAATCAACGCCAGGGCGGCCACAATCAGCCCCAGACGCTGCGCCAGCTGGCGGCCGGGACTGTGTTGCCGCAGCGCGCACAGCATGACCAGAACAGCCGGCAGCACCCCCTGCAGTACCAGGTGCAGGACAAAACGCGAACACAGCAGTTCCCCAGCCTCCCGCCTATCGGTCTCGAACGCGTTGGCCATCATCGACTGATCAATGACCACGCCAAAGCTGTCCATGAAGTAGCTGCATGCGGCCGCGGCCAGCAGCAGCCCAGCAAGCAGCGGCTTGACCAGCTTCGGCAGGCTCAGCACCCCGAGCACCAGCGTCAGCACGCCGAGCAACGCGCCCGTCAGTGCAACGATGAACAGCCCGTCTCCGAACCTCAACTCGGCAGGCAGGCCTGCGCGAACCCGAGACAGGAACGAGAAGTTCTGCGTCATTGCCAGGTAAAGGGCGACGATGATGATCAGCCACTCAACGTCAATCGGGTGGCGCCTGAAGAATTCACGCAGCATGGACATGGCTTGCAATGGCAATCGGTGGCGTGGGGCTAGAAGCCGTTGCGGCTGCCGTAGAAGCGCACGCCGTCGTTGTCCAGCGGCATCGCAACGCCGAGTTCAAACTCGAAATTGACCAATCGTGTGGCGCGTACCCGCAGGCCCAGGTTGACGCTCCAGCGGATATCCGTGCTGAGGTCGTCGGTTTCGTGGAAGGCGTTTCCGGCTTCGATGCCCGCGGACAAACGCAGCCAGTCCCAGTACAGCGGCCGCAGGTAGCTGACACTGCCCAGGTAATAGAAGTCACCCTCGAAGCTCTCGCGCTTATAGCCGCGCAGGCCGCTGGTCCCGCCCAGCGCATAGACTTCGCGGCCATCGGCGGGGCCGTTGTTGTAGGTGCCGCCTTCGACTGCAAACTCCAGCGTCTGATGCGGGGTCTCGCCCAATGGCAGGGCCCGCCGGTACTCGGCGCTCAGGCTGGAGAAGCTGTAGTCCGAGCCCGCGTTCTGGTCGGCAATCTCGAAGCGTGTGCCAAAGCCGGTGCCGACATCGCTGTAGATGCGGTCGCGAACATCGCGGTAGTCGAGCCGGGTTACCAGCGCGTAGGCATCACCGTAGGGTTCGGGCGCGGACTCGCCACGGGTCGTCTGGCGCTGCCAGCGCACACCGGCACCTGCGCTCCAGCCCTGGCTGGCGCTGCCCCGATCGCCGATCTTGCGGCTCAGCAACACCTGAAACTCGTCTACGGTTTCATCGTAGACCACGCCATCGTCGATCGGCGTCGTGGCATCGGTTACCGATACGGCCAGGGTGTACGGCGAGCTGAGAACAAAAGGGGCCTGGTAACTCGCCAGATAGCTGAACTGGCGGCCGCGGCCCTCTTCCTTGCGATCCGCGCTGCTGACCAAGGCACGCAGACTGTGATTGCGGCCCCACAGATTGTTCCAGCGCAGTTCGGCGCCCAGCGCATTCTGGCCGTCGCTGTTGGCCGACAGGCGTGGATAGGCCAGCAGATACCACTTCTCCTCGACCACGAACACCAGGCGCACGCCGCCAACGACCGGCTCCTGCAGCGCATGCACACGGCGGAACAACCCCAGGTCCTGTATCGCCTGACGGCTGCGCTCGACGGCGCGCGCCTCCGCCGGGTCTCCGACCGCGACGGAGATCTCGCGCTCCATCACGGCGCGTTGGGTGATTTCGTTGCCGCGAAACTCGATCTCGATGATCGCAGGGGCGTCGTCCGCACGCGCGGTCGCGGGCGTCACCAGCCCCAGCAGCGCGAGCAACGTGGCCAGCAACGGGGGCACGGCCCCTCTGGATGCCAGCCTAGAGAATGCGAGCGCTGGCGGCGTAGCCGCCGCCGTAGTCCGCCGACGCTCGGTTCTGGACAGCATCAGCGGCGCCATGCCGCAGGCCACGCACCAGGCGATGAACGCGCTCCACAGATCATGTGAAGGAAAATGCGCGCCGCGCAGCCACTGCGTTACGGCGTAGCAAAGCCCCAGCAACAGACAGGCCACGAGTACCGGACCCGCCTCGCGCCGCCTATGCCGGGCAAGGACCAGCGCCAGTGCCACGAGCGAGAACGCCCCCGAGGAATGTCCACCCGGAAAGCAGTGCCCGACGGCCAGGTTGAACGGGCGCCATCCGAACAGGTGCACATAGGGGCGGTCGCCACCGTAGAGCGCCATATCCCACGGGCAATCCATGTGGGTGGTCTGCTTCAGCAGCGCGACCACACCGGTGGTCAGCGCGATGCAGGTCAACACATAGGCCGATTCGCGCCAGTAGGTCCGCAGGCGCCGGCTGAGGCCTGAACCAAGCAGGCAGGCCAACGTGGTGGCCGCCACTGCGGACACCAGCCAGATGCCCCCGCGGTGCAGCAGTTGCTCCGCCCAGAACGCATGGCGCGCCGGAAAACCACCGACTGCCGGATCGGCAAACCGGCTCAGCAGCCACCGATCGAACGAGGTGAACTCACTAAGCACAGCCAACGTCGCCAGCGTGATCGCCAGCACCGGGAACCGCATCAGCCCACCAGGGGGGTGTTTCATTCGGGCGGAATCAGCGATGGCACTGCTGGGTAAACAGCTCATAGGCCGCCTGGTAGCAGGCGGCCGCCAACCCGATCAGCGCGTCGCCAAACCGCGCCTGCAGCAGCAGCCGCAGCCGCAACAGCGACGACAGTGCCAGGTAGATGCCTGCCACCCGACAGGCCGACGCCCGCCAGCCGAGCCCCCAAGAACGTGGGCCAGCGCTCAGCACGATCATCGAAAGCAAAGCCGACGGGGTCATGCCGACTACAGGGCAAGCCGGGTGCCAAGGCTCGCGCAGGCCGAGCGCGCAGATAACTAGATGTTATGTATGGCTTTTATAAAAGTTCGGCGCTACCACCGGGAACGCAGCCGCGCAAACCTTGGATTCCCCCGCAAAATTTGCAGACAAATTTTGCAGTCACCCCCACACCGGGAGCCCATCCTGAGCGCGGCTAGCTGCAGCTGGGACGCTGCGCGGGGTTCAGCCGACGGCCGTCAGCCGCGATCAGCAGCGCGGCGTGCAAGCGGGGATCCAGCCCGCAGTAGGGCAGATACGCGATTGCGCCGGCGGTCTCCAGCACAAAGCGTACGACCGCGCCCTCAGAGCGCAGCATGTGCGGCGGGCGCACGCCCTGAAAATACTGCTCGTTCCAGTAGTCCTGCTGCAGCTCCGGTGACTGGTGCAGAACATTGCGCGTGAAGCGCTGTCGCAGCGGATGCTCGGGCGGCAGATTGACCGGCTGGATGCGCTGTCCATCCGCCCAAAACTGGCGCTTGCGCTTGAAGATCAGCTCCACATCATCGAGGTCCAGAGACTCCGCGGCACGATCAGCCGACACCACCACGGCGATAACGGTCGCGGCGGCCTCGGCTGGCTCGGCGCATACAGGGGTCGCTGCTGCTGCGCCCAGCAGCAGCCATAGCACGGGGAGCGCGGCCGTGGAGCGATGCATCAGAACAGCACCGCCACCGACGCCTTGAAGCCGTCTATCACGCCGATATCGTTCTGCGTCGCCCGGCTGTACTCCCCCTTGAACACCAGTGCCGGCATCGGGCGGTAGTTGAGGCCGCCCAGATATAGTTTGAGATCGCGCACGTCTCCGGAATCCTGGAAGGATTCGTAGCGGCCGACGGCATACAGCCGCTGCAGCACCGGCAGCACCACCTGTACGTAGCCTCCCTCCTCGTCGCGCTGGCCGTCGCTCAGGTTGGTTACCCGCCGCGCCCACTCGCCGCTCAACTCGTAGCGGCGATACGCCGCGTGGAAATCGGCGCCATACAGGTTGCGACGCTCGTTGCTGCTGCGGTCGAGTTCAAAGTCCACGTACGACAGGCCGATCCGCAGTTGCGGTATCGGCGAGAAGCGCACCCGACCACCATAGGCCTCCTTGAAGGTCTCCTTGCCCGGCTCCGGAAACAGTTCCGCACTCGGCGAGGCGTAAAGCGAGTAGTCGATGCCCTCGCCACCTATCGGCAGTACGCCGAACACCATGGCGCCCGTGGCATTGGTCGGAAACGTGTTCTCAGTGATCAGCGGGCGCGAGGTGGTCCATACCAGCGGCTCGGCGTGGCTCAGGTTCCAGTGCCCAACGGGAGTCAGGAACTTGCCTAGCCGAAACTTCAGCGCGTCGCTCCGAGCGTAGTCGACGTAGAACCGCTCGAGCACCACCCGGGCCTCATCCGTCGTTGATGCCCCGGGGCTCAACACCAGCGCCTGCGACAACTCGGTTTCCGCAAAAAACTGCAGGCGCCCGCCCCCATCCCACCACACGAACGCGCTCAAGGCGTCCACGGAAGCGGCCCAATTGGAGTCATCGGCGGTTTCGGACAAGCTGGCCACGCCGTAGCCACCCAAGGTAAACCCGGAGTCTCCGAGCGGCAATCCAGCACCGAGCTGATAGCGTTGCGCGGCCGGATCCAGGCGATCCTCGCCGGCCACCGATTCAGGCCCGGCATGCGCAGCCATCGACCACAGTATCGGCAGGCTCAGCAGCGGAACCACACTGACTCGGAGGGCGGCTCTCAGGGCGGCTATCATGGCGTCGAACTTTCCTCAGGGATTTGCCAGCATCGAATACGCTGTCAGATTCCAGCAACCGGCCGATACTCTAAACCGTCGAGTGACCATCCGCCGCATCCTGCTGATGGCGTTCCTGCTGGTGAGCCTAGCGCCCGCCGCGCTGCTGACGGTGCTCGCGTTCTACAGCACGCGCGCGACGATGCTTGAGGAAATCGAACAGGGGGTGCGGCGTTCGGCGGCGTCGGTATCGTCGGACGTCGACAAGATCATGTTCGAGCGCCTGCTGAATGCAACGACCTGGAATCATCTGGAGGTGATGCAGGACCTGCGTCTGGGCGACGTCGACAAACGGCTGTCGGGCTTTCTTTCCGAGATCAAGCTTCGCTACGGTGGCGTCTATCGAGAGCTGCACGCTGTGGACATGGCGGGCAAGATCGTCGCATCCAGCAGCGCCTTGCGCATCGGCCAGCAACTGCCCCCCGGAAAACCCTGGCTGCGCGCCCATCTGCCGGGCGACAGCGTCCATCTGCAGAGTCCGGCTGCGGGCCCCGCCGCGAGCCGAAGCGTGGCGATACGCAGCGATATCCTGTCTCAGTTCGGCGAAGGCCAGATCGGCGAGCTGGTGCTGGAAGTGGACTGGGCGCAGGTTGAACATGTGCTGGATCTGGCGGCAACCCCCACTCGCCAGATCCTGGTGCTGGATCATGAGGGGCGGGTTGCGGCAGCATCCGCGGGCTTGCGTGCACGCTCGGTGCTGCAGGGCCGAGACGCCAGCAGCTGGCTGCCGCTGCGCCCCGGCGCCGGCGTGGAAACGCGAGATGGTCGCCCGCTGCTCGATGACGCGGCCATCATGGGCTATGACCGGTCACGCGGCTTCGAGCGCTTTCCCGGCTTCGGCTGGACCTATCTGCTGCTGCAGTCGCGGGCGGAGGCGCTGGCACCGGTGCAGCACATGGCGTGGATCTTCGCCGGCCTGATGGCGGCAATTGCCGGCATCGTGATTCTGGTATCGCTATGGGTTGCCGGGGCCATCGCGCGGCCGGTGATAGCGCTGACCGAGTTCACTCGACGCTACCTGGGCCCTGGAGAACCGCCGCCGATTCCACGCGCCGGGCTGGGGGAGCTGGGAGAACTGAACCGCAGCTTCATGCAGATGGTCGAGGATCTGCAGCAATCTCAGAAGACCCTGTCGCAGGCATCCAAGCTGGCGGCGCTGGGGGAAATTACGGCGCTGCTCGCCCACGAGGTCCGAACACCGCTGGGAATCCTGCGCTCGTCGGCGCAGATGCTGCGTACCGAACCGCTCAGCGCAGAAGGCCGGGAACTGCAGCAGATCATCGAGAGCGAGACGGAACGACTCAATCGCCTCGTGACCTCGCTGCTGGACAGCACCCGCACGCGACCGCCACACCCAGCGCCAACCAACCTGCACGCACTGATCTCGCATGCTGCAACGCTGCTCGCTGCACAGGCACGCGATTGCGGAATCGCCCTGAAGCTGGACTTGCGTGCCGGCGACCCGATGCTTGACTGCGATGCCGAGCAGATCACGCAGGTGCTGTTGAACCTGATCATGAACGCGATCCAGATCCTGCCCGCAGGCAGACACATCGTCATCGGCGCAACCGACACCCCGGACCAGTTGCTGCTTTCGGTTGACGACGACGGTCCTGGCGTTGCCGAAGAAGATCGCCACCGCATATTCGAACCCTTTGTCTTCAAGCGCGAGGGGGGCATCGGGTTGGGCCTCGCGGTTGTCCGGCAGATCGTGCGCAGCCACGGCGGTGACATCAGTGCCGAGAAGAGCACGCTCGGCGGGGCCTGCTTCCGGGTATGGTTACCCCGATAACCCTAAGAGAATCCGATGATCGCGCGCCAAGTGGTGGTCGTAGATGACGAAGCCAATATGCGGCGGGTGCTGGAGATCATGCTGGCCCGCCGCGGCTTCCGCACGCTGAGCGCCAGCAATGGCCGCGAGGCATTTGAGTTGCTGAAGACCACCCCCGCCGATCTGGTGATCAGCGACCTGCGCATGCCCGACATGAACGGCATCGAGTTGCTGCAACAGCTCAGAAAGGCTGGCAACGGTGTGCCGTTGATCATGATCACGGCGCAGGGCAGCATCGAAAGCGCGGTCGAAGCCATGCGCCTCGGCGCCTGCGATTACCTGCTGCGTCCATTCGACGTGGACACGCTGGATCTTGCGATCAATCGTGTCTTTGCGGTGCGCGAGGTCCTGCAGCGCAATGACTTCCTGAGCGCGGAAGTCGACCGCAGCTGGACCGGCCTTGTCGGCCATGGCGCGGCCATGCAGACGATCCGCCGCCAGATTCTGCAGGTCGCCCCCACCCGCGCCAGTGTCCTGCTGACCGGAGAGACCGGCACCGGCAAGGAGGTCGTGGCGCGCGCGATCCACAAGGCCTCGAGCCGCAAGGACCGGCTGTTCGTGCCGATCAACTGCGCAGCCATCCCGGCGGACATACTCGAAAGCGAACTCTTCGGTCACGAGAAGGGCGCCTTCACCGGCGCGCTCAAGGAGCGCATCGGCAAGTTCGAACTGGCGCAGGGTGGAACCATCTTTCTGGATGAAATCACCGAGATGCCGCTCGCGCTGCAGACCAAGCTGCTGCGCGTGCTGCAGGAGGGGACCGTTGAGCGGCTGGGCGGCAACCGCAGCATCGAACTGGACCTGCGCGTGATCGCAGCGACCAATCGCAATCCGCGCGTGGCACTGGCCGACCAGCGTCTACGCGAGGATCTTTACTATCGGCTCAACGTCTTTGCGATTGAGCTGCCGCCGCTGCGCGAGCGCCGCGAAGACGTTCCGGAACTGATCGAGCATTTTGTCGATCGCCTGGCCGGCGCGCACCGCCCGAATCCCGCGATCACTTCTCAGGCGCTGGAGTACCTGCAGCTGTATCACTGGCCAGGGAACGTGCGTGAGCTGGCGAACATGGTGGAGCGTGCGCTCATCCTCAGCGGTGGCCGCACGCTGGATCTGGCCCACTTGCCACAAGACACCGAACCGCTGGCGCCGCTGGCCGCTACTGACGCCTTCGGCAAAGACGCCGATCTGGAACTCAACCCCGCGGTTCAGGCGCTGGAAAGCAGGATGATACTGGAGGCGCTACGACGCAGCGGGGGCAGCAAGTCGCGGGCTGCGCAACTGCTGCAGGTCAGCGAGCGCTCCATCTTCTACAAGATCAGGAAGTACAACCTGAGCCCGGGCGAATAGCGGCGCCGGTTCAGTTTGCCGCTGGCGAACTTTGAGTCGGGACGCCGAGTCTGACTATAGTTAGCGGTTCTCCACCGTCTTTTCCTCCCCATGGCCTCCATCAGTATCCGCGGCGCGCGTACGCACAATCTCAAGAACGTCTCGCTGGACCTTCCGCGCGATCAGTTGATTGTGATCACCGGCCTTTCGGGTTCCGGCAAGTCGTCGCTGGCGTTTGACACCCTTTATGCCGAGGGCCAGCGCCGCTACGTCGAGTCGCTGTCAGCCTATGCGCGCCAGTTTCTGTCGATGATGCAGAAGCCGGATGTGGACGTGATCGAGGGGCTGTCACCCGCCATCTCGATCGAGCAGAAGTCGACCTCGCACAACCCGCGATCGACGGTGGGCACGGTTACCGAGATCTACGACTACCTGCGCCTGCTCTATGCGCGCGTGGGCACCGCGCGCTGCCCGGATCATGGCGTGGCGCTGGAGGCGCAAAGCGTTTCCCAAATGGTGGACCATGTGCTGGCGCTGCCCGCCGATTCAGCCTGGTTGCTGTTGGCGCCGGTGGTGCGCGGCCGCAAGGGCGAGCACGTCGAGTGGTTCGAGCAGGCACGCGCACAGGGCTTCGTGCGCATCCGGGTGGACGGCAAGGTTTACGAGCTGGACGAGGCTCCGGCGCTGAATCGCAAGCTGAAGCACGACATCGAGATTGTCGTCGATCGCTTCAAGGTCAAGCCGGACCTCAAGCAACGCCTGGCAGAATCGTTTGAGACCGCGTTGCGGCTGTCGGATGGCCTCGCGTTCGTGGTCCCGCATGCAGCGGAGACTCAGGAACCGTTGACGTTCTCCGCGCGCATGGCCTGCTCGCACTGCGGATACTCGCTGGAGGAGCTGGAGCCGCGCCTGTTCTCTTTCAACGCCCCCCACGGGGCCTGTCCGAAGTGCGATGGCCTGGGCACGCTGCAGACCTTCGATGAGACTCGCGTCGTCGCGCATCCGGAACTGTCTCTGGCGGCAGGCGCAATCCGCTCCTGGGACAAGCGCAATCCGTACTACTGGCACTTCATCTCCTCCCTGGCAAAACACTATGGCTTTGACCCCGAGAAGCCGTTCAACAAGCTGAGCGAGAAGGCGCGTACGGTGATCCTGTACGGCAGTGGCGATGAGCGCATCGAGTTCGAGTATCCCGACGAGCGCGGCCACATCAGCAAGCGGCCGCACCGCTTCGAAGGCATCATCCCCAACATGGAACGGCGCTATCGGGAAACCGAGTCCGACGCCGTACGCGACGAGCTGGCGAAGTACCGGAGCCAGAAGCCCTGCGGCGAGTGCCAGGGCGAGCGCCTGAACCGTGCCGCACGGCACGTGTTCGTCGCTGACCGCAACCTCCCGAGCATCTCGGCACTCTCCGTGCGCGATGCCGAGGCGTTCTTTGCGGCGCTGGAGCTGCCCGGCCACAAGCAGGAGATTGCCGCCAAGATCGTCAAGGAAATCGGCGCACGCCTGGGCTTCCTCAACAACGTCGGGCTGGACTACCTGACGCTGGAGCGCAGCGCCGAAACGCTATCGGGTGGCGAGGCGCAGCGTATCCGCCTGGCGTCTCAGATCGGCGCGGGCCTCGTGGGCGTCATGTACGTGCTGGACGAGCCCAGCATCGGCCTGCATCAGCGCGACAACGAGCGCCTGCTGCAGACCCTGTTCCGGCTGCGCGACCTGGGGAATACCGTCATCGTCGTCGAGCATGATGAGGACGCGATCCGCCACGCCGATTACGTGGTCGACATCGGACCGGGTGCCGGCATACACGGCGGCGCCATCGTCGCCCAGGGGACTCCGCGTGCGATCGAGGCCGCTCCCGAGTCGATTACCGGCCAGTATCTGTCCGGCAAGACCCGGATCGAGGTGCCGAAGCTGCGCACCCCGCCTCAGCCCGGCAAGGCCATCGTCATACGCAAGGCCAGCGGCAACAACCTCAAGAATGTCACGGCCGAGATTCCGCTCGGCGTCATCACCTGCGTCACCGGCGTTTCCGGTTCGGGAAAATCGACGCTGATCAACGACACGCTGCATGGCTACGCCGCGCGCCTGCTGAACAACGCCTCCACGCAGCATGCACCCTGCGAGGGCATCGACGGGCTGGATCAGCTCGACAAGGTTATCGACATCAACCAGTCACCGATCGGCCGCACGCCGCGCAGCAATCCGGCGACCTACACGCAGCTGTTCACGCCGATACGCGAACTGTTTGCCGGCGTGCCCGAGAGTCGCGCGCGTGGCTACGAAGCCGGCCGTTTCAGCTTCAACGTCAAGGGCGGCCGCTGTGAAACCTGCGAGGGCGACGGCGTGATCAAGGTGGAAATGCACTTTCTGCCGGATGTCTACGTCACCTGCGACACCTGCAAGGGCAAGCGCTACAACCGCGAAACGCTGGAGATCAAGTACAAGGGCAAGTCCATCAACGAAGTGCTGGACATGACCGTCGAGGATGCACTGGCGTTCTTCCAGCCGGTGCCGGCCTTGCGGCGCAAGCTGGAAACCCTGATGGACGTGGGACTGTCCTACGTCACGCTGGGACAGAACGCGACGACGCTATCCGGTGGCGAGGCGCAGCGCGTCAAGCTCGCCAAGGAGCTGTCGCGTCGCGACACCGGCCAGACGCTCTACATCCTCGATGAGCCGACGACGGGCCTGCACTTTCACGACGTAGCGCAGTTGCTGAAGGTGCTGGAACGTCTGCGTGAGCACGGCAACACCGTGGTCATCATTGAGCACAACCTCGACGTCATCAAGGTCGCCGACTGGATCATCGATCTTGGACCCGAAGGCGGAGACGGCGGTGGCGAGATCGTTGCCAGCGGAACACCAGAAGCGGTGGCCAAGAGCCGACGTTCGCACACGGGGCGCTTTCTGAAGCCACTGCTCAAGTAGGCCTGGCCAGCAACAGAAAAGGCCGCTCCGGAGAGCGGCCTTTTCCTGTCTCATCGTTAGCAGGTGCAGTGCACCGGCTGTCAGGAGCCTAGAACTGGATCTTGACGTAGGCGCGCGCCGTGTCCTTGTCGCGATACAGGTTCGCGGTACCGCCGCCGGTGTACCAGGTATAGCCGAGGTTGAACGAGAAGTTGGACTTATAGCGCGCCTCGAACAGGATATCTCCGGTCTTGCGGCCTTCGACGAAGTTCTCGCCCGGGCCAGGCGCAGTGCCGCTGACATCGTGCTTCCAGGTCAGCTGCGGCTGGAACGAGATGCCCGGCAGCACCGACTCATACCGGATCAGCGCGATCATCACGTAGCCCCAGGAGAACTTGTCGGGGTACAGGTCGAGATTGGCCTGAGATGGATTGAACCGCAGGCCGTCGATACCGAACGAGCAGGATGCCCGTGGCGCGAGCGTAACCGGGTCATACGAGCAGGCCTGTCGCGAACGATCGCCGCCCGTGCCGTCGGCACCTGCACTTGCGTGCGAGTAGGTGCCCGGAGCCTCGAACTGCAGCATATCGAGTGGCGGCAGGTCGGGAACCCAGGTGGCGCCGGTCTCAAACACGAACAGGATCTGATCGGCGCCAATCGGATTCTCGGTGGCACCCAGAACCTTGGTGCCGCCGAAGTTGAACTGATACACATCCATGCGCTCGTAACCGCGGAGATAGCAGGGGTTCGATTTGGTGTACGGAATGAAGTTTGGATTGGGGGCGCCCTGGCTGGCAGCGTTGCCATTCTGGCTGCCCAGTGTGGGCGCGGTGCACGGCGTGTTCTCGCCGGCCTCAACCCCTCGGTACGGTGTCACGAAGGCAGGGAACGAACGCGCCGAGCCCGGGGCATGGCCGATGGCAAGATCAAAGGTATCGGTAAACGAACCCGGCGTGCCGTTGGCGTCCACGACATAGTCGCTGGGCGCGTAGATCGCTTCGCTGCCTCCCAGCGGGATCGCCGTGTCAAAGCCATTGTCCACGTAGCTGCCGACACCGGCAGTCGTACCTGCGCAGCCGGTGCCAAGCGGGAGCACATTGGGCACGCCGACAATGCCGCCGGTAGCGCTGTTGACCAGGCCGAAGATGGTGTCCACGAGGTCCAGCGCCGGATCCAGATCCGAGGTCGGGATCACTCCGCGCTGCAGATTCGGGTCATGGCAGCGTGACAGCGTGGGCCCGAACGCGGCAAATACCAGGTCCTCGGTATCCACCTGCAGTGGCAGATTGGGGCGATAGGCCACCTCACCCTGGAACGACCAGCCCAGCGCCGCCGTGTTGAAGCTGGCGCCAAACATCTGGATGTCTTCCGGATACTCGACCAGCAGCTTGACCGTATCCAGCGGTACCGCGTTGCTGGTGGCGTTGGCCGGATCGTCTCCCTGCAGCTCACGCACGATCGGCAGGTCCGGGCAGGTTGCCAGGAAGCTGATCGGATCATAGGCGTCGATGCCGAGGTCGTTGCCCTCGCGGCGCGCGCAACTTGCGACGGTGGAGAAGAAACTCGCGATCGGCAGCCGCGAGTGGTAGTTCATGAAGTACAGGCCGATCTCGGTGCCGTCATTGAAGTCTTCAGCGTAGTACTTCAATGAAAAGCCGTATTGACCGCTGTCCTTGGCATCAAGATCACGCAGGCGATCGATCGAGGTCGTGGTGTTGGTGACGCCCTGCAGCGGGTTGTACAGGGGATAGCCGACCGCATCCGGATCTTCGGCGCCGCCACCAAAGTGCACGTGCGCGTAGTTCACGGCGTTGTTGGTGCCGACGACGTCCGACAGCTGCAGCATCGTGCCTGGAGCAGGGGCTTCCACAGGCACCCACTCATAGGCGTAGAACGCTTCCAGGGTTGCGTTGTAGAACGGCTCGAAGCCGATCGACACCATGCCTTGAGGAATGAATACTTCCTCTACGAGAAAGCCGACGCGATAGAAGTTATTGGCGTTGATCGAGTTGACCTGGTTCACCGAGTTCAGCGCCAACAGCAGGGACTCGCCCCAGTTGATCGTGTGGCGACCCACTTTGAACGTCAGTTCCTTTTCACCAAACAGCGGCACCGAGCCGTAGAGATAGGCGTCCAGCAGCTGCAGGTCGGCGCCGGTCTGGCTGAGCAGTTCGCCGCCCTCGCGCTTGCGGTGCACCGGCTTGCCGGGACCGAACTGGCGGGGGAACAGCGGGCCGAAGGTGGGATCCTCCAAGCCAATGTCGGGATCGTTGACGTTCTGTGCGTTGATCTCGTTCGGATGGTACTCGTCGAAATCATTGTTGACCGCGTCATAGAACGCGAGCGTCTTGACGAAGATGCCGAAGTCGCCATAGGTCAGCGACAGATCCTGGGTCAGCTTGGCGACGGCAGAGGTGAAATCACCCTTGTCGTAGTTCCAGTTGCCGTCATCGTAGTTCGGGCTGAACTGCCCGCGTTGCGCGGCCAACGCCGCGGCGGGATGCCCCTGATCGCGGAACAGGCCCTGACAGGATTGATTGACGCCGCCGCAAGTGCCCGGATTGATATTGGACTTGCTGAGATAGTCTTCGTGACGATCCTGGGTGCGTATGGACGCGCCCATGGTGATCGTCGTGTTGAGCACACCCTCGATGGCCTCTTCATCGTTCCAGGGCAAGGTGAAGCTGATCGCCTGTGCAAGACCAGCGTGCAGACCGAGTAGCGCGGCAACGGACAATACAGAAAGCTTGCGGTGGATGGCCCACTTCATCGTTATTCCCCTCTCTCCTGAGTTCAGGGGTCGGCATCGAGGCCAGCCCCCCGAGCAGCGTCACGCCGTTCGCACGCCGGTCAATGTCGCCGTTCTTTGTCGGATTATGGATGAAACAGCAGGCCGCGCAAGCGCCGCCCCTAAATCTGAGCGTCTGCGAAGTGACAATCCAGCTTACGCGCCCCCCGCTCCTGCCGGGCCGGCGTTTCCTGCGTGCAGCGGGCTTCAGCGCGCCGGCAGCGCGGATGGAATACGCAGCCGCCGACCGGGCGAACCGGATCGGGTGCCGTGCCGGCAATCGCAGGCAGCGGCCCGTGGACGACACGATCGACCCGCGGGCGCGCTGCCAGCAGCGCTTGCGTATAGGGGTGCGCCGGCGACGCCAGCAGATCCGCAGTCGGCCCCTGCTCCATGGCGCGGCCGGCATAGAGCACCAGCGCGTGCTCGCAGAGTTCGCCGACCAGCATCAGGTCATGGGCGATCAACAGCAGGCTCAGATTCAGGTCGCGCCGCAGCTGCGCCAGCAGCGCAACAATCTGCGCCTGCACGCTGACATCGAGCGCCGTTGTCGGCTCGTCGGCGATCAGTAGCCGCGGCTCGCACAACAGGCTCATGGCGATCGACACGCGCTGGCGCTGGCCACCGGAGAGTTCGTGCGGGAACTGCTGCAGGCGCACCGCACCTCCGCTGAGGCGTACCGCATCCAGCATCCGCAGGCTCGCTGCCAATGCCGCAGCCAGACTGCTGCCTCGGTGTACTCGCAGCATCTCGGTCATCTGCTGAGCCAGCGTCAGATGAGGGTTCAAGGTGCTTGAGGGGTCCTGAAACACCATGGCCAGGCCGGTACCGCGGACGCGATCCCAGGCCGAGCGCGACTGACCCAGCAGATCGCGGCCTTCGAACCGAATGCGGCCGCTGATCATCGCGGAGCCCGGCAACAGGCCCATGATGGCCAGCGCAGTCTGCGACTTGCCCGAACCGGATTCACCGACGATTCCCAGGGTCGCGCCCGGCTGCAGGTCGAGATCGACCCCATCGACGACCGTGGCCACACCGCGGGGTGTCCGGTACCGGACCCGCAGGTCACGAACCTGAAGCAGGCTCACCGCCGCTGGCCCTCGTCGGTCGGCGCCAGTCGATCACGCAGACGCTCGCCCAGAGCGTTCAGGCACAGCAGCGTGAACACCAGAAAGCCGGCTGGCAGGATCAGCGACCACGGCGTGGCTTCCATCTCGCGCGCGCCCTCGTTGACCAGTCCACCCCAACTGGTGGCGGGCTCCTGCACCCCCAGTCCGAGAAAGCTGAGAAACGACTCGATCAGAATCACCTGCGGCAAGGTCAGCGTTGCGCAGACAATCACGACACCAATCAGGTTGGGGAGCAGGTGCCTGCAGACGATGCCTGCGGTCCCCACGCCGGCGACGACAGCCGCTTCGAGATAGGGTTGGCGGCGCAGGCTCAGGGTCTGACCGCGGACGATGCGTGCCATATCCAGCCAGCTGACCGCGCCGATGGCCACGAATACCAGCCACAGCTCCCGCCCGAACAACACCATCAGCAGGATGACGAAGAACAGGAACGGCAGCGCATAGAGCACGTCGACCGTGCGCATCATCAGACTGTCCACGCGGCCGCCGACGTAGCCGGCGACGGCGCCCCAGACCACGCCGATCAGCAGGGAGACTGCGGTCGATGCCAGCCCGACCAACAGCGAAATGCGCCCACCGTGCAGGGTGCGGGCGTAAAGATCGCGCCCCAGGCTGTCGGTGCCGAACCAGTGCTGCTGCGCCAGGGTCGGCGCTGCCCCCCACTGCCCTGCAAAGTCGATGTGATCGGGGGCATAGGGGCTGAACCAGGGCCCGGCGATAACCAGCACCACCACCAGCGCCAAGCCCAGCGCGGCGGGGATGGCGGCCCAACGCCGGGTGTGTGCACGCGTCGCGAACAAAACGGTGGCTGCCTTGCTGACGCCGTTCATGCCGCACGCGTGCGCGGATCGAGCCGGCTGTAAAGCAGGTCAACGACGAAGTTGAACAACACGATCAGTGCGCCGTACAGCAGCACCACCCCGAGGACCAGCGTGTAGTCTCGGTTCAGGGCAGCCTGCACGAAGTAGCGGCCCAGTCCGGGCAGGTTGAATATCTGCTCGACCACGACCGATCCCGTCAGCAGGCCCGCCGCGGCCGGCCCCAGATCCGACAGCACCGGCAACAGTGCTGGCTTGAGCGCATGTACCCACAGTACGCGGTGCTCCGGCAAGCCGCGCGCGCGCGCCGCGCGTATGTACGGCATCTGCAGCACCTCGGCCAGGCTGCTGCGCATCAGGCGCGCGAGATAGGCCGCCTGCGGCAGCGCCAGGGCCACGATCGGCAACACCGCATCGGCGAGAGCGCCGGGGCGCCAGCCACCGGCCGGCAACCAACCCAGCGTGACCGCAAACAGCAGGATCAGCAATGGCGCAACGACGTAGTTCGGAATCGCCAGGCCACTCGCAGCGAGCGTCATCAACGCGCGATCCGTCATGCCGCCAGGATGCCGGGCCGCGAGCAGGCCGCCTGTCACCCCCAGCAGCACCGCCAGCAGCAGCGCGCCGGTTCCAAGTTGCAGGGAAACCGGCAGCGCCTGCGCAATCAACTCGCTGACGCGATAGCCGCTGTACTGCAGGGACGGCCCCAGATCACCACGCGCGAGATCCTGCAGGTACCCCAGGTATTGCCGCCATAGCGGCTGATCAAGCTGGTATTGCGCCTGCAGTGCCGCCTCCACCTCGGGCAGCAAGGCGCGGTCGCGGTCGAACGGCCCGCCGGGCGCCAGCCGCATCATGAAGAACACCAGCGTCACCAGTACCAATAGTGTCGGCAAGCCTTGCAGCAGACGTCGGATCGCAAGCAGCATGGGTACAGTGTCGGGCCTTCGATGATGCAGTGTCCATCCGCAGCGTCAGCGCGCCAGGCTCAAGTCCTTGCTGTAGTGATAGTCGAGCAGGTTGTCCTGCCAGCCGTGTACGCGGGGCTTCACCAGATGCTTGGAGACGTACCAGTAGATCGGAATCACCGGCCATTCGCTGAGGATCCGCGCCTCGGCGTCTGCCAGCAGGCCGCTACGAATGGAAGCGTCGGAAGTGGTTGCGGCACGCGCGAGCAAGGCGTCGTAGCGGTCGTCCGACCAGCCGGTGTCGTTCTGCCCGTGCGCGGACTGCAGGATGTCGGTAAAGCTGGAGACGTCGTTGTAGTCGCCAATCCAGCTGGCGCGAAACAACTGCGTCAACCTGCGCTGCCGACGATTGTTGAGAAACACCTTGGTCTCTTCGTTGTAGAGGCGTGTGTTCACCCCCAGCGCCTGCTTCCACATCGCGGCAATGACCACCGCTATCCGCTTGTGGTCCTCGTGGGTGTTGTAACGCAGTTCCACCGTCAACGGGTTGGCATCCGAGTACCCGGCCTCGGCATACAGGCGGCGCGCTTCGGCCAGCCTGCGCGACGGCGACCACCCTGCCCACCCCGGCATCTGTGGGCGGTGCCCGGCGGTCCCGGGTGGCACCCAGGCATAGGCCGGCTGCGCGAGCCCGTTCATCACCTTGTCCACGATCAGTTCTCTGTCGATCGCCATGGCCAGCGCCATGCGCAGGGCGCGGTTGCCCTTGAACGGTGGGCGCGTCAGATTGAAGCCGTAGTAGTAGACACCCTGATAGGTTGCGATGCGCAACTGATCCGCGAGATGGCGGCGTATCCACGGCGCCTGTACCAGCGGCACCTGGAAGGTGATGTCCAGCTCCCCTGCGCGATAACGCTTGAACTCGGAGTTCACGTCTTCGGTGGGAAAATAGTCGACACGGTCTATCGCCGTATGCCGGTCATCCCAGTAGTGACGGTTGCGGACCAGACTGACCCGGGACTGCACTACCCAGTCCTGCAGGCAATAGGCGCCATTGCTGATCAGGCGTTGCGGGCGCGCAAACGCGTCCCCCCATCGCTGCAGACTGGGGACATGCACCGGGAAGCTGCTCGGATGCGCCAGTACACCCAGCATCTGCGGAGTAGCTGCGCTGAGTCGAATCCGCACCGTCAGCGGGTCGGGCGCGCTGACGCCCAGCGCCGTCACCGGCAGCCGGCCCGCCGAGATGTCCGAGGCATTGGTGATCGGTGCCAGTATGCCGACGAAGCTGGATCCGGTTGCCGGATCGACGCTGCGGCGCAGCCCGGCGACGAAGTCATGCGCACGGACCGGGTCGCCATTGCACCACCGCGCCTCGGGGCGCAGATGAAAGGTGTACACGCGGCCGCCGTCACCAACTTCCCAGCCCTTGGCCGCGCCGGGAACGATGCGCCCATCAGGGGCGACGGTCGTCAGACCCTCGTACAGATCGCGCAACAGATTGAGCGCACTGACGCCTTCACCGCGATGCGGATCCAGGGTCTCCGGCTCCTGACCGTTGCCGATGCGCAGGGTGGATGCATCGCCGCGCGCGGGCTCAGCGGCGGCCGCCAGTGCGACCATGCCCAGCAGTATCGACGACGCCAGCACAGCTCCACGCATCACGCCGCCTCAGCGCGCCGTGGGCCGCCGTGAAGCCCAGGTCACGAGCACCACACCGAGCAGAATGACGGCCGTCCCCATGACCTGACTGCGCAGCAGGTGCTCATCGAGAATCAGCCAACCCAGCAACACGGCGACCGCCGGGTTTACGTAGGCATAGGTCCCCAATTGCGCGGGGGTCACCTGGTGCACCAGCCAGAAATAGGCCCCGTAGGCAAGGCACGAGCCAAGCACGGCCAGATACAGCAGGGCCGCAATGTCACTGGCGCTCCAATGCCAGCGCGAGGCGTCTCCCAGCGCCAGCCCGAGACTGGTCATGACCAATCCGGTGATGACCATCTGCAAGGCGGCCGTCATGATGGGCGCACACCCGACCGGATAGCGCCTGGAATAGATCGAACCGGCCGCCCACAGCACCGGAGACACCAGCAGGGCGAGATAGGCGCCAAACGGTGCAGCGCGCGCCTGCAGGCCGGCGCCAACCAGCACCACGACGCCACCGAATCCGAGCATGAGGCCAACAACCGTCCATCGCCCCAGACGCTCGCCGCGCCCACCCCAGGTGCCGAACCAGGCCATCCACAGGGCCGATGTCGCCACGATCAGCGCCGCCTGGTTCGATTCAACCCACTGCTCGCTCCAAGTTACCAGCCCGTTGGCACCGACCAGCATCATCAGCGCCGTGATCGCGATCACCGTCCAATCGCGACGAGAGGTTGGCAATCGCGCGCCCCGCCAGAACGCGTAGGCCAGCATCAACGGACCTGCGACCAGAAAGCGCAGGCCGGCAAACAGCACCGCCGGCAGCTCCTGCACGCCGATGCGTATGGCCAGATAGGTCGAGCCCCAGATGAGGTACACGATGGCGAACGCCACCACGACCTGCACTCGCGGAGTTATCGGGCTGGCTTCATTCATCATGGTCAACGTCGGCCATACTTAACCGACGCGCCTGCGGCCGCTCAGTTCTGAGTGGATTTGGCAGCTTGCTCAGCCTGCTTTGCCGCCTGTTCGGCTGACTTGGCTGCCTGCTCGGCCGCCTCTTTGCTGGCCTTGATCGATTCGTTGAGCGCGGCGGTATACGCCTCCTGCTCCTCGACCTGGCGCATATGCGCCAGCCACTGAGTGGCATTGTTGCGACTTTCGTCGTAGTTCATCGCCTTCTGCAGGGAGGTCACCGCGCGCTTGCGGTCGCCGGCATTGAAGGCGGCCACGCCGGCAAGGAAAGCGGCTTCTCCCGCCTTCTTCAGCCCCCCCTTGGCCAAGGCCTTCTCCGCCATCTCCAGGGCGGGCTTCCATTGCTCGCCTTCGACATAGATCTGGGCGAGCCGGAAGTAGATTTCGCCCTTGTCAGACAGCGCGGCTGCCTTCTTGAGCGCCACCTCGGCGCGGTCGTACTCGCGCGCCAGCGCCCAGGCGTCACCCAGCAGGCTCAGCGTCTTCTCGTCCGGCTTCAGCGCCTTGGCGTCAAGGCCGCGCTGCATGACCTCGGCAGCCTTGTACGGAATCTCCATCAGCAGGTAGATGTTGCCGAGGTTGCGAAACTCGCCTTCGGTATCGATGAAGCCCTGCCGTTCGGCCAGCGCCAGCACCGCCAGGGATTCCTTGTCCTGCTTGATCTCGAAGAACACGCTGGAAAGCTGCTTCCAGTAGTCCTCTTTCTGCGGCGCCAGCTGGATCAACCGCACCAGCACCTCGGCACACTGCGGAAACTGCTTCAGCTCGAAATGCAGCGCCAACTTCAACTGCAGCCAGGACTCCTTCGGCTCCTTGACCTTGGAGAGCGCAAGATCGACCTGCGGCAATGCGTCGCGGAACCGCTTGCGATCCGCGTAAACGCTGGCCAGCAGGATATGCGCGTCGGCCGGCGGCGGCAGCGTGGCCTCTGCGAAGTACTGCTCCAGACGCTGGATCGCCTTGTCGGTCTGGCCATCCTGGAAATAGAGCTGGGCCACATTGAACAGCATCTGCTCGTAGGGCTGTTGCGGCAGGGCATCCAGCTGCAAGGCCGATTCGAAGGCCTGGATCGCGCCCTTGTAGTTGTTCTGCGACACGTAGATGAACGCCGCGGTTTGTTGCAGCAGCGCCTTCTCGTAATCGTTGGAGGTGCGCTCCATCAACGCTCCGACCTTCTCCAAGGCCTCGGCGTTGCGGTTCTTGCCAATCAGGTCATGAATCCGCTCAAGTTGCCGGTAGGTGCTTTCGCTGAGGGTTCCGGTCGCCTTGCGCTCCTTCTTGGCCTGAGCGATCGCTGGCGCCGGCATGGCGCACGCGAAAGACAGTGCCAGCGCAAGTAGCAGATAGCGGGCTTTGGAAGGCAGAAGCATCGTTATTCGCCCATCGTGAATTTGACGGTGTACACACCCTTGGTCTCGACCGGCTGGCCGTCAACCACCTTGGGGCGGAACCGACCCTTGTACGCCGCGGACACCGCAGCGGACTCGAAGTAGCCGCGGGGCTTCGCGCTCTTTACGCGCGCGCTCTTGACTGATCCGTCCGGCCCGACCGTGATCTCGAGCACCACCTCGCCGCTGACACCGTCCATCGCGGCCTGCCGTGGATACTGCGGCGCGATGCGCACCATGGCGATCAACTCGCCGTCTCCGGTCACCGGCCCACCGGCCGCGAAGTTACCCAGGAACGGGCCGCCGGAAATATTCGTAGGCAGGTTCAGGTTCGGCATGTTGAACGGCGTCGGCGCCATATCCGGCTTCACCTGCGACGAGATTTTCATCTGCGGCGGCGGCGGCTGTTTCGGCGGCGGCGGCTTTTCCGGCTTGCTGCGCTGCCGGGTTTCCAACTGCGAGTCACGCTTCAGGCGGATGAAATCAATGGCCGCGGAATCCGTTGCCTCGCGCAACTCCTTGTTGCCGCCCATGATCAGCATATGCATGACCCAGAACAGCCCGACAACGATCAGGGCTGCCAGCGCGATAGCGGAGGCCGCGCGCTTCATCCGCCAGCGGCTCCTTGGTCGGCGGCAATGGATACGTTCTGCACGCCACCCAATCGCACCTGATCCATGACCTCGACCAAGGTGCCGGTTTGTGAAGTCTTGTCGGCGATGATGACAACCGAACCTTCAGGATTCTCTGCATGCAGCCGCTCGACGTTGGCGCGGACCGCACGCACGTCCACCGGCTTCTTGTCGATCCAGATCTCGCCGTTGGGGCGGATCGCAATCAGGATGTTGCCGCGTTCCTTGCGCTCAGCCGTCGCTGCGTTGGGGCGGCTGACATCGATACCGGCCTCCTTGACGAAGGACGTGGTGACGATGAAGAAAATCAGCATGATGAAGGACATGTCGAGCATCGGCGTCAGATCGATCTGCGCCTCGTCGTCGGTGCCTCTTTGCCTGCGAGCCATGGTTATTCCTTAATGCGTAATCATGTGGTCGTTGAGTCGCGCCGTCTCGGTAGACAGCATCTTCTCCAGCCACAGAATGGGATACAGACCGGAAATCGCGATCACCATGCCGGCCATGGTCGGGATCGTCGCTGCAGATACACCCGAGGCCATTGCGCGAGCGTTGCCGGTACCCAGCGCCGCCATCACATCGAACACCTGGATCATGCCGGTGACCGTCCCCAGCAATCCGATCAATGAGCTCAATGCCACCAGGGCCTTGATGATCATCAGATTGCCGCGAATCTCGCGGCTCGCCTCGGACAGCAGCTTGCGCTTGACCTTCTTGGCGCCCCAGGACGAGTGGTCCTTGCGCGCATCCCAGTCGGCCTGCACTTTCTGCGTCAGGCGCGGCAGCTCGCGACGGCAGTACAGCCAGCGCTCCATGATCAGGATCCACAGCACGAACGCCGCGAACATCAGCAGTGTGACAACCGGACCCCCTGCTTCCAGAAGGTCACGTATGCCGACGTAGATGTTAAGCGGCCCCATGCTGCTTCTCGGCGTTCTCGGCGATGATGCCTGCCGCTTCTTCGTCGAGGATCTGGATGATGTTCTTGCTGCGAGACGCCAGGAAGCTGTGGATCAGCACCAGCGGAATCGCCACGACCAGGCCCAGCACCGTCGTCACCAGAGCCTGGGAAATGCCATCGGCCATGATCTTCGGGTCGCCGGTGCCGAACAGCGTGATCTGCTGGAAGGTCAGGATCATGCCGGTGACGGTACCGAGCAGGCCCATGAGGGGGCCGATCGCGGCGATCATCTTCAGCGCCGGCAGCCACTTCTCCAGGTCCGGCACTTCCTTCAGCACCGCCTCGTCGAGACGCAGCTGCAGGGTTTCGGTGTCGACCTTCGGATCGTTGTAGTAAACAGCCAGCACACGGCCCAGCGGGTTGCTGGTGCTGGCCTGATCTGCGGTCTTGCGCTGGGCAGCGACCTTGGCGTTGACCGCAGACAGCTGCATGAAACGGATGAACGCCATGACCAGACCGACCAACCCAATCGCGATGATCACGTAACCGACCAGACCGCCGTACTTGACCTGCTCGCCCAGGCTCGGCGTTTGCACCAGGATCGACAGCAAGGTGCCGCGCGTCGGGTCCAGCGTCGCCGGGTGATAGCCGGACGCCTCGTCGAGAAGGTCCTCATTGAGGCTGGTGTACCGCGAAGCCGGCTGCCGTGACAGCACCGCAAATTCACGCTCGCTGGCGAGGTAATTGACGAAGCCGTCCTCGGTGGCGGCGCTGAAGCCGCCCACACGGACGACCGGGGTGTCGGCCTGAACGCCATCGGTATCCACGACCTTGGCATTGAACTTCACAACGCGACCGGTCTCGGTCATTTCGCGCTGCATCTCGAACCAGAACCGCTCGAGGTCCTCGATCGAAGGCAGCGCCTTGGTCTGTGCCAGCTTCTGCGCGAAGTCCTCGCGATCAGGGTACTGACCGGAAATCATCGAGTTATGCGCAACAGAGGCAAAGTCGCCGGCGACCTGGCGCACCACGCCGAACATCTCACCGAGGTTGCCGACCTTGATGTCGAGCGCGTTCTGCAGCTCGGTCAGCTTCTTCTCATTGCTGTCGAACTGCGCCGAGAGCGCGTTGCTGCGCGCGGTCTGCTGGCTCAGCTCGGACTTGGCCTGCGCCAACAACGCCGCCTGCTGGTTGCGCTCCTGCTGGAACTTGGCAATTCGCGCCTGATTGGCCTGGGCTTCCTGCGCGCGCGCATTGCGGGTCTGCTCAAGAAGCTCGTCCAGATTGGCCGCCGCGTAGCTTGCGAGCGGAAGAACTGCGGTCAGCGCGACAGCCAGCACGCGCAGCATGGATAGATTACGCAGCATGTTACTTCGCCTCCTTGGGCGCGCTTACCGGTACGACGAGCAGATCAGGCGCCGCCTGCTTCTTCGCGATCTTGAGACCCGCCTTGACCGCATCCTTGTAGCCGCCGTCCTCTGCCCAGGTCTTGGCTTCCGCGTCCCAATAGCCGGTTTCGGCACCGTCGAGGGTCTGGTACATCAGCGCAACACGCCCCGCTCGCAGGAAATCCACCGTACGCTCGCCAACCTTGCCCTGATACGACTCGATGGTTCGACCGTATTCCATTTCAACCTGGTAGCCCTCGACGATGCGGCGATACTTCTCGGCGACCGAGACATCAGCACGCGCCATCATCTCCTTCAGATCGCCAATACGCTTGCTGCGCTCTTCGGGAAGAAATGGCAGGTCGAGCTTCACGAACTCTTCCAGAGCCTGCAGCATGCGCGAGAGCAGCGGCAGAATTTCGCGGGCGGTGTTATCGACTTCTCCGAGCTGGCGCTCGATCTCGGCCATCTCGTCAACCTGCGACTTCACCTGTGCCGACAGCTGCTCGTTGTAGCGCTTCAGGCTGTCGGTTTCCTGAATCACGGCGCGGTACTCGGCGGTCGCGGTCCGGGCTTCATTGTCGAGCTTGTCGACCGTCTGCTGGGTCTGCTTGGCGGCCTGCTCTGTGGCGGCCTGCTCATTGATGGCACGGTTGACCGTTCCTGACTGCGCAAACGCAGCGGCCGAAACCAGCAGGGCCGCGGTCGCCCAGCCACCGCGCTTAGCGGCTGCGGCAAGCAACAGGCTTTTCGACATAACGAAGGATCCTATGGATAGCGAATAATCGGCGCGCACCGTCACCGAACAGCTCGCAATGCGCGTTGCAGAGGGCGGATGGTAGCACTAATGAATTTGAGTAGAACA
>JBFJJW010000015.1:0-26425 GCA_041612095.1 Solimonas sp.
ATTCATCGAGGGACGGGACCTCGATGTCTTTGGTGCGGGCGGCAATCGACCGTTCGCGCAAAGTCTCCAAGGCGATGTAGACCGGCTTGGTGTGGGCGTCGTCCGCGCCGATCTCGTAAAGACCGGAATAGACAAAGCCCACAGCCGCGAGCAGCCCAATGACCAACAGCAGCAGCACAGGTTTGACGATGTTCATGACTGGACCTCGTGTTCCTTAACCACCGTGATGCGAATGGTCCATCTTCGGCATGACCGGAGTGGCCGCTGGTTCCGAGCGAGGACCGTAAGGGTCGCGGCGCGGCGGATTGCCGAACTGGGGATCATTGGAGACGCGCCGCGCAATCTTGTCCGGCGGATTCCGGTACCAGCCCGGATCTCGATAATCCCCGGCCGCCTGGTTATCGCGAACCTTCACAATCGTGAACATGCCGCCCATCTCGATCGGGCCGTACAGGCCTTCGCCGGTCATCATCGGCAGTGTGTTCTCGGGACCCTTGAGTCCCATCGCGACATGCCCGCCATGCTCGGACATGCCATAGCGGCCCATCGCGGCATAGCCGGGCAGCATCTTGCGGATGTCTTCCTCGACTCCTGACTGATCGACCCCGGCGGGGTTGGGAATGCCATGCCCCATCGGCCCCATCGTGTGGTGGGACATGTGGCAGTGGAACGCCCAGTCGCCCGGCTCGGTGGCGACGAACTCGATATCGCGGATCTGTCCAACCCCCACGATCTCGGTCACCTCGCGACGCCACTGGGCCTGAGGCCAGCGACCACCATCCGAGCCCGTGACCCAGAAGGGGTTGCTATGCAGGTGAATCGGGTGATTCCACATCGACAGGTTCGCGATGCGGATGCGCGCGCGCTCCCCGGTGCGCATGACCAAGTGCTCGATGGCCGGGAAGGTCTTGCTGTTGAAGGTCCACAGATCGAAGTCCTGCATGATGCTGGGATCCGGCCGATACGTGCCGGGGTGCATCGCCCAGTTGTGCAGCAGGAAGGCGTAGTCGCGGTCGATCTGGGTTTCTTCGCCGCCCTTGGGATGAATGATGAAAAGGCCCATCATGCCGAACGCCATCTGCGTCATCTCATCGGCGTGCGGGTGATACATGTGCGAGCCATGCTGTTTGAGCGTGTACTCGTAGACATAGGTTTCGCCTGGTTGAATATGCGGCTGGTTGAGTCCGCCGACGCCGTCGAAGCCGTTGGGCAGATCGATACCGTGCCAGTGCACGCTGGTCGGCTCTCCGAGGCGATTGGTGACGAAGATGCGCACGCGATCGCCTTCAACCACCTCGATCGTCGGTCCCGGGGTCGTGCCGTTATATCCCCAGCATTTGGCGCGGGAGCCCGGCGCAAACTCGTGCTCGATCTCCTCGGCGACGAGGTGAAACTCCTTCACTCCGCCGTTCATCTTGTAAGGCAGCGTCCAGCCGTTGAGCGTGCGCACCGGCAGATAACCCTGCGGGTGTTTCTTAATCATGGCCGGCGCCGGGGGGACAGATGCGGTCGGCGTGCTCGCCGCGTCGCTGCTCCCCATGCCCGGCATGTTGTCCATATCGTGGCCTTCGTGCTGAGCAAATGCCGGAGTGCTGGCCAAAAGGCCCGCGCCGCTCGCCCCCATGATCTGCAGCAGATCGCGTCGGGTGACCATCAGTTGCCTCCGTGATTGTCAGCAGCTGGCTGGGTGCCACCCGACTTCTGGTCCATACCCTTCATTTGGGAATGGTCCATGTCGCCTTTGTTGTCACCCGCGCTCCTCGGGCCCATGCACTTCTCGTGAATTGCCTTGGCCACAGGGTCACTCATGTCCATCTTCGACATATCCATGTTCTTCATCGAGGCGCAATCAGGGCCGGCCTTGGCTGCTGCGGATTCTTTGGCATGCTCGGCCGGATCGTGTGCCCAGCTGCCCTGAGCGAACAGGACGGCGGCCGCAATCAGGGTGCTGCGGAATATCATGTTCATCGTGAATCTCCTGCGTATTAGGTGCCGGACGGCGCCGGTGGGAAAGATTTCAGTGTGCATGTGGCTGCTCCTGGATCACCGGCTGCTCCGCATCGTCGCTACGGGTCGGCGGTTCCGTGTTGTCGCGATTCAGTCCAGGCATTGGCATGTCGCTCATGCCATCACTGGTGCTCGCATCTCCTGCGGGCGACGAGGGCTGGTGACCTTTCATATCGTGGCCGGCGTGGCCTGTTGAAGATGCGGCAGGCGCGCTTCCTGATTGCGAAGGCTGCAAGCTCTCCATGCCTTCCATTGCTCCCATCTTCGAGTGGTCCATGCCGGGCATCGCGTGGCCAGAATGGTCCATCGGCGCATCCTTGGGTCGCGTCAATTCCGCAGGATCCAAAATGGCTGATGCCGTCTGGTCGCTGCTGGGCAGTTGCCGGCCGACGGCCTGGGTGAGTTCGGTACGCGCGAGCCAGTAGTCCTGCACCGCTTCCAGATAGCCGGCATAGGCTTCGTACTCCTGCTGCTTGGCCACCAGCAGCTCGAAGACGCCGACCAGCATGTAGTTGACCTCTTCCTGCATGCGCGCCACGACAGCCTCGCGCTGTGGAATCAGTGCGTCCCTGTAGCGTTGGGCGCGCGTTCTGGCGGATGTGAGCTTGGCGTGCGCCAGTCGCACCTCGTTGCCGCTGTCGAGCACCGCCTCATCGAGGGTGGATTCGGCCTGTGCGAGCGCAGCCTGCGCGGCCGCTATGCGACCGCCGCCCCAGTTGAACAGCGGCAGTTCCAGCTCCAGCGTGGGGCCTACGTTGATGGAGCCGTCAAAGTCTTTCTCGCGTTCGATACCGATCTGTACGCCATTGATCAGTCGCGTGTGACGTTCCAGCCCGAATCGTGCCGCCAAGGCCTCGGCGTTCTTGCGCGCACTTGCAATATCCAGGCGTGAATCCGCGG
Organism: Solimonas sp.; assembly: GCA_041612095.1. Classification (GTDB taxonomy): domain Bacteria; phylum Pseudomonadota; class Gammaproteobacteria; order Nevskiales; family Nevskiaceae; genus Solimonas. Next base: position 2,908 of record JBFJJW010000015.1, read on the forward strand.
CGAGTCTGATCAGGCTGTCGACCTCGTCCTCACGCTGCAGTGGTTCAGCCAGGCGCGCGTCCAGGATCCAGGTGTCCTGCGAGGCCGACAGACCCATCAGTCGGTGGAGGCCGCTGCGTGCCTCAACGGCCTGCGCTCGCGCGGAAAGCGCATCGAGCTCGGCCTGACTGGCGGAGGCTTGCTCCATCGCCAATTCACGTCGATTAATGTTCCCAGCGTCGAAGAATCGCTGCGCCAGGCGGGCAGACACAGTGGCGGCTTTCGCGACGGACTCGCGCAGCTGCGCCAGTTGCTCGGCACCGACCGCTTCGTAGTAAGCCGATTCGGTTTCGCTCGCCAGATCCAGGGTCTTCGAGGCGAGAAGCAGCTTGGCGCTTTCGAACTGCGCGCCGGCAAAGCGCGAATTGGCGGGCAGGAACAGTAGATTGACGAAGTTCACCGCAATGCCCAGGGTCAGCTGCGCATTGGCTGCCGCAACGTCTCCTGGGGAAAGGCGGACGACGCTCAGTACAGGATTGGCCAGCCGGCCGGCGTCATAAACCTGGGCGGCAGCGAAACCGAGCTCAGCGGTATCGCGGCGCAGGCCGGGGTTGTTAAGTAGCGATAGCTGAACCGCCACCTCCGGCGTCAGGGGCTGTTCGAGTGCCTGTCGGGTAAATGCGGCGGCCTCGTCGGCGATAGGCATCGGTCGGCCGTGCGAGCGGGTCAGATCAGCGACGTCTGAACGTCCCCAGTCCGACGGAATGCTGGCACAGCCGCTCAGCAGCGCAGCAGAGAGCGCTGGTACACAAAAGTATTTTCGGAGAACCACAAATCCTCTCCCAGGAATCCATGAGTGAAGGGCCGGAGCGCGAAGCTACGGCAAGGCCGCAAGGTTACGGGCAGGCATCACCTGCGCCGCAAATGCGGCTTCAACTCAGGACATACTGGGTGGACGGATCAGATCAAGAATGTACGCACTCGACGGTGCGACCGGCGCCATGGTGGCGCGGAGGCTTCCAACGGGGAAGTCGAGCGAAGCGAGTGAAAGAGTGATTGCGAGCCCCGGGGCGCTGCTACTGCAGCCGACCTTGGCGCATTTGCAGCCACAGCCGCAGCCGGAAGCGCCTTCCGGTTTCTTTGCCGAACTGTCGGCAGACTCTGCCATCGCATGGCCGGCATGCTCGTCTTGCTGAGCCATCATGGCGGCATGGTCATGATGCATCGAGGCGTGACCGACAGCCTTGATTTCCGACGGTTGCGATCCTGCAGCATGCCGGCAGGCCATAACGCCGGCCATCGCCTGGAGCGAGAACGTCCAAGCGAGGAGCACGGCCATCAGGGGCTTGATAAAGCACATAGTCATAGTGTCTTCCCGCTGTTGGATGTTGGCAAGCGGCAGAAGTTCCAGGCCCGACCAATTCAGCTTGCCCCCGCATGCCCTCGCCGCAGGCGTAATCCGACTCTTGTTAAGACTTGAGTCTCGCGCTTCGGCGTCCGCCCGACGCGAAATCTGCGTCGCAGCAGTGGCCCGATCCCGCTAGATTCCGGGGGCTATTGACATTCCCATGATGGGAAGGTCGAAAGTGTCGCCGTCCTATCCTGGATAACAAAACGGAGAAGTCACATGTATCAGTTCCATGTTCCCAATATGAGCTGCGGCCACTGCGTCGCGCGGATTACCAAAGCCCTGCAAGCCGCCGATAGCGGCGCGGCCGTCAAAGTCGATCTGACAACCAAGACGGTGTCCGTGGAGTCTCCGGCCAGCGAAGCGACCCTTCGCGAGGTGCTGAATGAAGCGGGCTATCCGGCGGCTTGATTGCTATCGGTATCGAGGCGCCGCCGGAATCAACAACCGCCGGCGTCTTGACCTTCCCATAATGGAAAGGTTTAGGTTAGGCGCATTCCATCGAGATTTCACATGAATATTTCCCCAGCGACTCACCTCTTGCAGTTTCAAATCGAGGGCATGACCTGTGCCTCCTGCGTCGCGAGAGTCGAAAAGGCTCTGACAGCCGTTCCTGGTGTGCGCGAAGCTACAGTCAATCTGGCGATGGAGAACGCGACGGTCAACGTCGACTCCGATACGTCGATCGAATCCCTGCAGAGCGCCGTACGCAATGCGGGGTACAGCATTGCGGAAAGTTCCGTTGAGCTGGCGATCGAAGGAATGACCTGTGCCTCCTGCGCGGGTCGCGTCGAGAAGGCGCTTCGGCAAGTGCCGGGGGTGCTGGATGCCTCGGTCAATCTCGCCACCGAGCATGCCACCGTCCGGCTCAGCAGCGAGTCGGCAGCCGCGGATCTGGCGGCTGCGGTTGTGCGTGCGGGCTATGCTGTAAAGCCGGCTTCGGAAAAACTGCATCCGGTTTCCGGCAGGCCGGCATGGCCCAGCTGGAGCCCTGTTGCGGCTGCTGCGGTGCTGTCGGTGCCGCTCATGTTCCCCATGCTTGGCATGCTGCTCGGCCAGCATTGGATGCTGCCGGGCTGGCTGCAATGGTCCTTAGCGACGCCGGTACAGTTTCTGCTCGGTGCGCGGTTCTACCGCGCGGCATGGATGGCGCTGAAGGCCGGCGCCGGAAACATGGACCTGCTGGTGGCTGTCGGTACCAGCGCGGCTTATGGCCTATCGGTGTACCAGATCTTGAAAGGGCGCTCCGCCGACTCGCTTTACTTCGAAGCTTCCGCGGTCGTGATCACACTGGTTCTGCTCGGTAAATGGCTGGAAGCGCGCGCCAAGCGACAGACCACACAAGCGATCCGGGCTCTGCAGGCGCTGCGTCCCGAGACCGCCCGCGTGCGTCGTGATGGCAAAGATCTTGAGGTCTCGCTGAAAGAGGTTGTCATCGGCGACCTTGTGGTAATTCGGCCAGGCGAGCGCATTCCCGTGGATTCGACCGTGCTGGAGGGTCGTAGCCACGTCGATGAGTCGCTCATCACCGGTGAAAGCATGCCGGTCGCCAAGGAAATCCGTAGCCGTCTGACGGGCGGTTCGGTCAATGGCGAGGGGCTGATGGTCGCCGAAACCATTGCGATCGGTGTCGAGTCGACGCTGTCTCGCATCATTCGCATGGTCGAATCTGCCCAAGCCAAGAAGGCCCCCATTCAGAAGCTTGTAGATCGAGTCAGCGCGGTCTTTGTGCCGATTGTCCTGGTCATCGCGCTGATGACCTTGCTCGGCTGGGGATTCGCTACGGCGGATTGGGAAGCTGCGATCCTCCACGCGGTTGCGGTGCTGGTCATCGCTTGTCCTTGTGCTTTGGGGCTCGCCACGCCGACCGCCATCATGTCCGGAACTGGAGTGGCGGCACGCCATGGCATTCTCATCAAGGATGCCGAGGCTCTGGAGCTGGGCCATAAGATTGATACCGTCGTGTTCGACAAGACCGGAACCCTGACTGAGGGCCGGCCCGTGCTCCTTGCACTGGAGGCAGTCGAAGGTGACGAACTCACAACGCTGACTATCGCCGCCGCCTTGCAGTCCGGCAGCGAACATCCGTTGGCACGAGCGGTCGCGGCGGCAGCAGCCCAGCGCGGCTTGTCACCGGCAATCGTGTCGGACTTTCGTGCGCTGCCGGGCCGCGGCCTGGAGGGCATCGTCTCTGGGCGTCGTCTTGTTCTGGGCAGCACACGCCTGATGGTCGAATTGGGTCTGCCAGAATCGTCGCTTCAAGAGCGTAGCAGCGCCGCACAAGCGCAGGGACTGACGATCTCCTGGCTCGCCGACGTCTCCACAGCACCGCGTCTGGTCGCGCTGTTGGCCTTTGGCGATTCGCTGAAACCAACGGCGAAGTCTGCAGTTGAGATGTTGCACAACAACGGCATACGGACGGTATTGCTCACAGGTGACAACTGGGGGAGCGCAAATTCGGTTGGACAGCGTCTGGGAATCGACGAGATCCGCGCAGAAGTGTTGCCGGACGCCAAGGCGCGAGAAGTGCAGCTGCTGAAGGACCAGAACCTGCACGTTGCCATGGTGGGTGATGGCATCAACGATGCTCCCGCGCTTGCCACGGCGGATATCGGCATCGCTATGGCCACCGGCACGGACGTCGCCATGCATACAGCAGGGATTACGTTGATGCGCGGCGATCCCGCACTGGTGTCAGCGGCGATCGATATTTCACGACGTACTTACGCGAAGATTCGCCAGAATCTCTTCTGGGCTTTCTTGTACAACGTCGCTGGAATCCCCTTGGCAGCGTTTGGCCTGCTGAGCCCCATGGTCGCTGGCGCCGCAATGGCTCTGAGCAGCGTCAGCGTTGTTGCCAACGCGCTCACGCTGGCACGATGGCGTCCCGCGCTTCAGCCGCAAGGAGAACAGTAATGCGCCGCACGAAACCGTCGCTGGAGACCGCAGAGGCACTCAGCAGTGGGTACTACAACATTGGTCAGGCGGCCGATGCGACCGGCGTGACGGCAAAGATGATCCGACACTACGAATCCCTCGGCTTGCTCAATCGTGTGGAACGTACGCTGTCGAACTACCGAATCTACTCAGACCGAGACCTTCATGTTCTGCGGTTCATCAAGCGTGGTCGCAATCTCGGGTTCTCAATGAAAGAAATCGAGGCGCTACTGGGCTTGTGGCAGAACAGCCGCCGGCAAAGCGCAGAAGTACGCCGTTTGGCCAAGCAACATGCGGAGGACTTGGAGGCCAGGATCGTCGAAATGCAGAGCATGCGCGACACCCTGATGCACCTCGTCGACGCCTGCCGCGGCGATCATCGGCCGGATTGCCCGATCCTTGAAGATCTTGGTCGCTGATCGCAGTCAGGTTTGCGCGAGCCCACAATCAATTCTGTGCCGCGCCACATCGCCTTTTTAGGTAGCTGGGACGGTACTCAGGAAGGCAAAAAGCCGCGACGGAGCGGCGCTTTTTCAACACTTTAACTGAACGGCTAGTAGTTGGAGGCGACGATTTCGAGCAGTCCGTTATTGTCGATATCACCGAATGGTCGGACCGCTGAGCGGGACGTGTCCCGTTACCCGTAAACCAGCCACTAGACCCTGGACCCGCGTCCGGGGTCTATGATCCTTTCAACCGAAGGCGCCCGTACTGTGCATCGATTGGCCGCCGTTCGGCATTCATGCCCCACCGTTCAAGTACGTTGCGGAACCCTTGCGACCCGCCTAGAGTCATAGCCGTCATGAATCGTAACCGGACATTGCTGAGCATGCTGCTGGGGCTGGTGCTCCTGGTGCAGGGCTTTGCCGTGTCCGCCGCACCGCGTGCTTCACTGTCGGAGGACGCAGCCGTCACGGTGAATGTGATGGCCGACATGCCCTGCCACGGACAGATGACGGCCCAGGCTGACGAGACGGGCGATCAGCATTCGTCCTGCTGCGACGAGAACTGCCCCGACATGACTACTTGCGCGCTCGGACATCTGGCGTCGGTCGCCACGGTCTCCCTGGCCATGCCACAGCCCGCGCGCGCCGAGCGTGGATTCACACCCGTCCTCGCGCTTTCGCGCACGTCCGGCTCCCTGCTGCGCCCTCCCATCGCTCTCCACGGTTGATGCCTTCCTGCGGCTCGTTCTGAGCCGCCTTGGGCCGTTGCCCGACCCGATCGTGGAGAAGAACGATGATTCCCGTATTGCGCCGCGCCCCTGCGCGGCACCTGAGCTGTGCATTGGCGCTGGCTATGCCGCTCCTGCTGGTCTCGCTCGCCCTCAGGGCGCAGCCGGAGCATGAAGGTGTCGCGCTGGAACTGGCGGAGGCTGCGAACCTCGCCGTCGCCGCCCAGCCCCTGCTACAGGGACTGGAGGCGCAGACCCGCGCCGCTCGCGAAACCGCCGTCGCGGCCAGGCAACTGCCCGATCCGCAACTGTTCACCGGCATCGCCGATCTGCCGGTCAACACGGATGACGCCTACTCGCTAACCCGCGACGGCGACACACAGATCGTGGTCGGCCTGATGCAGGAGTTTCCGCGTGCGCAGAAGCGCCGCTTGCGCGGCGAGCTGTCGGAGCGCGAGGCCGCGCGTCTGGACGCGCAGCACGAACTCGTTCGGCGAGCGATCCGCCGGGATGCCTCCGTGGCCTGGCTGGAGATGTGGCGCTACGACCAGTTGCTGAGCCTCGCCCGCGCCACCCTGCGCGAGGCCGAGGCGCAGACGCAGGCGGTGGAGATTGCCTTGAAGACCGGCACCACCGCCACGCAGGCCGAGTTTCTGGCCGCACGCCAGGAAGCGGATCGCCTGCGCGACAAAGTCGCCGCGGCTGAGCAGAACGTCGCCCATGCCCGTAATGCACTGTCGCGCTGGATTGGTGAAGCCGCGCAGCGACCCGTCTGCCCCGACCTACCTCCGATGCCCGCGTTATCTGGCCTGGCCGCAATGTTGGAACAGGTGCGTTCGCATCCCCAACTGGCCAGTGCCGCCGCGCAGGTCGCCGCTGCGCAGACCAGCGCGGCGCTGGCACAGGCGGACTTCAAACCCGACTGGCGCGTGGAACTGGGCTACGGCTACCGACCTGCATTCTCCGAGATGGTGATGGTGCAGATCGGCGTGGATCTGCCGGTGTTCACACGCAACCGGCAGGACCGCAGCCTCGCGGCGGCGCTGGCGCAGCAGGATGCCGCCGAATTTGCGGTCGAGGATGCGAGCCGCCAGCTCATGGCTGAGGTCCGGCTCAATCACCACGACTACGAACGGCTCACGACGCGCCTCGCTGAATACGACCGCACCCTGCTGCCGCAGAGCCAGAACCGCGTCACGGCGGCGCTGGCGGGCTGGCGCTCCGGCCGCAACGCGCTGCGCGAGGTGCTGGATGCACGGCGCGCGGCGCTCGAAATCCAGATGGACCGGCTCGATCTGCAACACGATCTCGCCCGGCATTTCGTCCAACTCACATATCTCGGCGCCTTTGAAACCGACGCCGGGGAGAGCACCCATGAATAAGAAAACCCTGATCGCCTTGAGCCTTGTGGTTGCTGCCGGTGCCGGCGGCGGCTGGTGGTATGCGCAGAGCATGACCCCGCATAAGCACCAGCTCGTGAAGATGACCGACGAGCAAGGCAAGGTTTACTACACCTGCCCGATGCATCCGCAGGTCAAGCAAGGCGAGCCCGGCAACTGCCCGATCTGCGGCATGAAGCTGGTGAAGCGCGAGGACAAACCTGCCGATGCCGCCATGAGCGGCGAGCGCAAGGTGCTGTACTGGTATGACCCCATGCGGCCCGACCAGCACTTCGACGCACCCGGCAAGTCGCCGTTCATGGACATGGAGCTGGTGCCCAAATACGCCGACGAGGCCGGTATGGGCATGTCCGGCGGCACCGTGGTCGAGATCGATCCGCGCATGGCGCAGAACCTCGGCATGCGCACCGCCGAGGTCAAGACCGGCACGTTCTGGCAGCGCGTGGACGCGGTCGGAAGCGTCGCGGTGGACGAGAACCGCATCGCGGTGGTGGAAGCCCGCGCCGCCGGCTGGGTCGAGCGGCTGGACGTGCGCGCGGTTGGCGACACCGTGCGTGCTGGTCAGGTCGTGGCGGGGATCTACTCGCCCGAACTGCTGGCCGCGCAGGAGGAACTTGCGCTGGCGCGCAAGCTCGATGACCCGACGCTGATCGAAGCGGCGCAGACGCGGCTCAAGCTGCTCAATGTGAGCACTAGCGACCGTCCGCAGCGCCAGACCATCATCGCCGCGCCGCAGTCCGGCGTCGTCACCGAGCTGATGGTGCGCCAGGGCGCGCAGGTCACGCCGGGGATGCCGCTGCTGAAGCTGGCCGACCTGTCGAAGGTCTGGATACTGGTCGAGGTGCCGGAGGCGCAGGCGTCCTGGGTGATGGCGGGCAAGCCGGCGCAAGCGCGCCTGAAAAGCCAGCCCGGACAAGTGTTCGAGGGCACGGTGGACTACGTCTATCCGCTGCTCGATACGCAGACCCGCACACTGCGCGCTCGACTGGCCTTCGACAATGCCGATGGCGCACTCAAGCCCGGCATGTATGCCGAAGTGACGGTGTTCGGGGGCGCGAAGCGCGATGTAACCCTGGTGCCGAGTGAGGCGGTAATCCGCACCGGCACCCGCAACGTGGTGCTGGTGGCCGAGCGCGAGGGCCGTTACCGCCCGGTCGAGGTCGTGTTAGGGCCGGAACGGCAAGAGGAGATCGTGGTCGTCGACGGTCTCGAACCCGGGCAGCAGGTGGTGACGTCCGGTCAGTTCCTGATCGATTCGGAGGCCAGCCTGCTCGGCGCCTATAACCGCATCGGTGCAGGGAGCACGCCATGATCGCCAGGCTCATTCACTGGTCGGTGCACAACCGCTTCCTGGTGCTGCTGGCGACGGCCCTGCTCACCGCATGGGGCCTGTATTCCGCCGCCAACACGCCGTTGGACGCGATTCCCGACCTGTCCGACACGCAGGTCATCGTGCGCACGGTGTATCCGGGCCAGGCACCGCAGGTGGTGGAGGATCAGGTCACCTATCCGTTGACCACGACCCTGCTGTCGGTCCCCTATGCCAAGACCGTGCGCGGCTACTCGCTGTTCGGCGAGAGCTTCGTCTATGTGCTGTTCGAGGACGGCGTGGACCTGTACTGGGCGCGTTCGCGCGTGCTCGAGTATCTGTCCCAGGTACAGGGCCGCCTGCCGCCCAGCGCGCGCGCGGAGCTGGGGCCGGACGCCACCGGCGTGGGTTGGATCTACGAATACGCACTGGTCGATCGAACCGGCCAGAACGACATCTCGCAGCTTCGCGCGATTCAGGACTGGTTCCTGAAGTACGAGTTGAAGACGGTGCCCAACGTCGCCGAGGTCGCCACCCTCGGCGGCTTCAACAAGCAGTATCAGATCGTGCTCGACCCGGATCGCTTGCGTGCGTTCAAGCTGCCGCTGGAGACCGTCATGGCCGCTGTGCAATCAGCCAATGCCGAGGCCGGAGGCTCGGTGCTGGAGCTGGCCGAAGCGGAATACATGGTGCGCGCACGGGGTTATCTGAAGACGCTGGACGACTTCCGAGACATCCCGGTGGGGCTCGGCGAGGCCGGCACGCCCATCCTGCTGCGCGATGTGGCAACGGTGCAGCTCGGTCCCGAGACGCGGCGCGGCATCGCCGAACTGGACGGCGAAGGTGAAGTCGTCGGCGGCGTGATCGTCCTGCGCTCGGGCGAGAACGCGCAGTCCACGATCGAGGCGGTGAAGGCCAAGCTGGAGACGCTCAAGGCCAGCCTGCCGCCCGGTGTCGAGATCGTCGAGACCTACGACCGCTCCGCATTGATCGAGCGCGCGGTGGAGAACCTCTCGCACAAGTTGCTGGAGGAGTTTCTCGTCGTTGCACTGATTTGCGTGATCTTCCTCTGGCATCTGCGCTCGGCGCTGGTCGCCATCATCACCCTGCCGATCGGCATTCTCGCCGCCTTCATCGTGATGCATGCTCAGGGCATCAACGCCAACATCATGTCGCTGGGTGGCATCGCCATTGCCATCGGCGCGATGGTGGACGCCGCAGTGGTGATGATCGAGAACGCACACAAGAAGCTCGAACACTGGCGGCACGATCATGCCGCGCAGGAACTGGAAGGCGAAGCGCGCCTCAAGCTGATGGCCGAGGCCGCCGCCGAGGTCGGCCCCGCGCTGTTCTTCAGCCTGCTCATCATCACCGTGTCTTTCGTGCCGGTGTTTCTGCTGGAAGCGCAGGAAGGCCGGCTGTTTACGCCGCTGGCCTATACCAAGACCTATGCGATGGCGGCGGCGGCGGGCCTGTCGGTGACGCTGATTCCAGTGCTGATGGTGGCCTTCATCCGCGGCAAGATCGTGGACGAGACCGCGAACCCGCTGAACCGTATGCTGATCGCGCTCTACCGCCCGGTCATCAACAAGGTGCTGGCCTTCCCGAGGGCGACGCTGGTCATTGCCGTGGCGGCGGCACTCGCCACGCTGTGGCCAGCGACGCGCCTGGGCAGCGAGTTCATGCCGCCGCTGGATGAGGGTGATCTGCTCTACATGCCGACCGCGCTGCCGGGTCTGGCCGTCGGCAAGGGCGCGCAGATTCTTCAGCAGACCGACCGCATCCTCAAAACCTTCCCCGAAGTGCAGCGGGTGTTCGGCAAGATCGGACGCGCCGAATCCGCCACCGACCCCGCGCCGCTGGAGATGGTCGAGACCACGGTGATGCTCAAGCCCCGATCCGAGTGGCGCGCGGGCATGACCACGGAAAAGCTGATCGAGGAGATGGACGCGGCGCTGAAGATTCCGGGTATGGGCAATGTCTGGGTGCAGCCGATCCGCAACCGTATCGACATGCTCGCCACCGGCATCAAGTCGCCGGTGGGCATCAAGATCGCGGGGCCGGATCTGAATGTGATCCAGCGGATCGGCAATGAGATCGAATCCGAGGTGAAGCAGGTGCCGGGCACGGTCTCGGCCTTCTCCGAACGGGTGTCCGGCGGGCGCTATGTTGAGGTGGTGCCGGATCGCATTGCCGCCGCACGCTACGGCCTCTCGATCGAAGACGTGCAGCGCATCGTCAGCATCGCCGTCGGCGGCCAGAACATCGGCGAGACCGTCGAAGGCCTGCAGCGTTTCCCGATCAACCTGCGTTACCCGCGCGAGCTGCGTGATTCGGTGCAGGATCTGCGCGAGCTGCCCATCGTGACCATGCGCGGCGAGACCCTGACCCTGGGCAGCATCGCCACGGTGCAGATTGCCGACGGCCCGCCGATGATCAAGTCCGAGAACGCGCGGCCCAACGGCTGGATCTATGTGGACATCCGCGGCCGCGACCTCGGCGGATACGTCGCCGAGGCCAAGCGGGCCGTGGCCGAGCAGGTGCAGCTGCCGCCGGGCTACTCGGTGGCCTGGTCGGGCCAGTTCGAGTATCTGGAGCGTGCCGCAAAGCGCATGAAGATTGTCGTGCCGTTCACGCTGGCGGTCATCTTCGTGCTGCTGTATCTCACCTTCCGCAGCGCAGCCTCGGCGGCGCTCATCATGGCGACGCTGCCGTTCGCGCTGGTCGGCGGACTGTGGCTGATCTACGCCCTGGGGCATCACCTGTCAGTGGCGTCCGGCGTTGGCTTCATTGCGCTGGCCGGCGTCGCGGCGGAGTTCGGCGTCATCATGCTGATCTACCTAGACAACGCCATCCGCGAGCGCGAGCAGCGCGGCCAGATGCGAACCCTGGCTGATCTGCGTGAAGCCCTGATCGAGGGCGCGGTGCTGCGCGTGCGGCCCAAGGCCATGACGGTCGCCGTCATCATCGCCGGCCTGCTGCCGCTGTTCATCGGCGCGGGCACCGGCAGCGAGGTGATGCAGCGCATCGCCGCGCCGATGGTCGGCGGTATGGTGACCGCGCCGCTGCTGTCCATGATCGTGCTGCCGGCGGCCTATCTGCTGCTGCGCGGTCGTCGGCTCGCCAAGGCGGCGCCATGAGGAGGCGCCTCCGGCGGGTCGCTCGACAACGCGTCATGGTGTCGGCGCTGTACCCCGCATCGCCGCGGAGACTGGCTTGCTGCTTCCACAGCCGGGAGACGCGATCCGCTCGCGGAGCAGGTTCGGCTGTACATCAAGCGCCGCAGCCAAGCCAGATCACTGAGCGGCAGGGATGAGCATGTCCGACGACGCACAGAAGCAATCCGCGCCAGGCGTCTGGTACGGCCGGGTGCGCATGGGCCTGGGTTGGGGCTGGTTCCAGGGCGCCGTCGGCGATCCTGCAGCGCACGCGCACTACGCGATTCAGCTCGTGCTGTCCGATCGACCCGTGCCGGTCTGGACCGCGTCCGAAGGTTGGCAGAAACGCTGCGCCGTCCTGCTGGGACCTTCCTTGATGCATGCGCTCGGTCGCAGCGACGAAGCAGTCACGCTGGTCTATCTGGAGCCCGATTCAGACGCAGGCCGGCGCATTCGGCAGCTCCTGCAGCACGGCGTGGCGATACTGAGCCCCAAACAACAGGCTGCCTGTCGCGACGCACTCGATGCGAAACCGCAGGCGCCGGATGAGGCGCTGGTCGAGCAGTTGGTGCCCGCCGGCGGCGGCGTCGCGGAGCGACGCACCGATCCGCGGATCGACGCACTGCTCGCCGACGTCGACGCGTGGCTAGACGAGGGCTCCGGCACTTCACGGTTGGCGGCAGCGGCGGGCATGTCGGTGAGTCACTTCCAGCATCGCTTCCGTGCACAGACCGGCATGCCGGCGCGCCCCTATCTTCGCTGGCGTCGCCTGCTGCGGGCCATGCATGCGGTGATGACGGGCGCGACTCTGACCGAAGCGGCCTTGCTCGCCGGGTTTGCCGATGCCGCGCATTTCACACGCACGATGCGCCGGCACTTCGGCATCACGCCTCGGGCTTTGGCCGCGATGACGCCGTAAGCGGACAGCAGATTCGTTCAAGACGCTGAGCACCGGGTCGCACAGACTGGGCCTCATCTTGGAGAGTGCACGATGATCCTGTTGATTCGCTACGGCGCCTATCCCGTCATTGCCGGCGGCGCCTTCGCGCTGCTAACCGACCTGGCTGGAGCCGGCATCGCCTATTGGCCGACATTCCCCTTGATCGTTCTGGCCGGGATCGCGGCCGTCGCCGTGCTCGAGCGCGTGGCGCCGTATGAGCCGGATTGGAACCGCGATCATGATGGCGACACCAGGGTCGACCTGCTGCATCTGATTGTCAGCTACCTGCTAATTCAATCTGCCGTGATCCTGCTGTTCGGCTTGCGCGCCTGGCGACCCGAATGGGCCAGCTTCTGGCCCGAACGATGGCCCATGTGGGCGCAGGTGACGCTGGCCGGACTGATCATGGATCTGGGCCTGTACACCATGCACCGTGCCAGCCATGCGGTCGGATTGCTGTGGCGCTTGCATGCGATACACCATAGTCCGGAGCGACTGTACTGGCTCAATGGCGGACGCCGCCATCCGCTGTCCGCCCTGGTGCTCGCCGGGCCCGGGCTGCTGGCCCTGCTGGCCCTCGGAGCAACGCCGATTGCGGTCGGCGCCTGGCTGAGCTTCATGAGCATCCATCTCGCGTTTCAGCATGCGAATCTCGACTATCGCCTCGGCCCGCTGCGTCACTTGCTGGCCGTGGCCGAGATGCACCGCTGGCATCACAAGCGCGACTTCGAGGACGCGCAAGTCAACTACGGTGAGGTCCTGCTGATCTGGGATCGACTGTTCAGAACCTTCCATGACGCTGCTCGAAACCCGGGCCGGGGTGAAGTCGGCCTGCGTGAGGACGCTGCCCCGCGCAGCTATTTCGGACAACTGCTGTGGCCGTTCATGAAAGCGCGTTAGCCTCGTTGGTTCGACCGACGAAAGCTTGCTCGCACCGTCACCCCTCGGTGCCCGTCGAACAACGCCAACTTCGGTCTGCCTCGATGGCTTGACCCTGAAGCAGCTACAGGCTGTTTAATGCCATTCCCTGAGGTCATTGCAGAGTTTTCGATGGCAACCGAATGCGGCGCCTCCAGTTGCGCCTCGAAGGTCCCGATTCCGCCGCGCTATCGCAGCGTGCTGTGGATGGCGCTGGCCGTAAACCTCGCCATGTTCGGCGTCGAGCTGGCGGCTGGCTGGGGCGCAGGCTCTGCGTCCCTGCTCGCGGATGCGGTGGACTTCTTCGGCGATGCCGCGAACTACGCCGTGTCTCTGTTCGTGCTCTCGATGGGTCTTGCTGCCCGTGCCCGCACGGCGCTGCTTAAAGGGCTGTTCATGGGTGGCTACGGCATCTATGTGCTTGGTCAGGCCACGTGGAACAGCTTAAACGGCGTGGTGCCGGAGGCGATGACGATGGGCCTGGTTGGCACGCTGGCGCTGTGCGCCAACCTTGGCGTCGCGGTATTGCTCTATGCGTACCGGGAAGGCGACGCCAACATGCGTTCGGTCTGGTTGTGCTCGCGTAACGACGCCATCGGCAATGTCGCGGTGATGCTGGCGGCGCTGGGTGTGGTCGGCACCGGCTCGGCCTGGCCGGATCTCATCGTGGCGGTCGGGATGGGCCTGCTGGGCCTCAGCTCCGCGCGGCAGGTCATCGCGCAGGCGCGGGCGGAACTCGCATCCACAAAGGAACTACGCCATGCTCACGCCTGAACTGACCTATGCGGCCCTGCTGATCGTGCAGGCACTGCACTTGGCGCATCACCGTCTGGTCAAGCGGCACATCAGTTTCGTCGAAGTGGCGACGGCGGCGGTGCTGTGTGTGCCGCCGACGGTAGCGATCCCTGCCGTCCTGCTGATTGGCATGCACCTGACGCTGATCGCTGTGCAGATCATCGGCAGCGTGTGGATTCAGCGGCTGTCGCCGAGCTGGGTCTCGCCACCCGCCGATCCGCGCGCGCAGTGAGTACCGTCCCATCGGTGATAAGCTCGACGCCGTGATCCGTCCTCCCACCACGTGGTTGCTGTGCCTCGGCCTCGTGCTGACGCAGCTGCTCGGCCTGCACGCGCACGCCTGTGCAGGGCTGGAAGTCGCAGACCACGAGCTTGAGGCGCCGCACTATGCGGACGCCGGCTTCCTGTTTGGCGAAATCCACGTCGACGATCATCCAGACAATCTGGAACTCGAACTCTCGGCCACCCTTTCGCCGGCAAAGTTCCAGCTCGACCTGAGCGCCGACGAACCTACGCTGTGCGCAACCGACATTGCCGATTCCGTCGCGCCCTCCGGCTGGCTCACGGTGCGCGCCCCGCGCGGGCCACCGAACACGCACGAAACCCGGCCGCCCCACTTCGCACCGCCGCTGCGCGGTCCACCCTCGATCTCCCTCGCCTGAACCCACCCTTGCCCTGATCCCAGGGCATTCGTTCACGCTGCACGGGAGTTCCCCTCATGTTTCGATTCACCGCCACCGGGCGCATTGCGCTCGCGGCTTCGCTGGCCTTGGGCCTGCATACCCTCGCGCGGGCAGAAGAACCCACGCTGACCATGCGCGATGCACTGTCGCGCACCCTGCAATCCAACCCTGATCTTGCCGCCTATCAATACGTCCTCAAGGCGAATGACGGGCGTGTGACACAAGCGGGGTTCAGACCCAATCCAGTGCTTACCAGCGAACTGGAAAACGTATTCGGGAGCGGCGACACCCAGGGCCTCAAGGGCGCTGAACTCACCCTCGGTCTCTCGCAGCTTATCGAGCTGGGCGGATTGCGCGACAAGCGGGTGGCCGTCGCCCGCAGCGCGCGCGCGGGGCTGGAAGCCGAGGGCCATATCCGCCGCCTCGATGTCATTGGCGAAGCCGCCCGCCGCTTCGTCACCCTGGTCAGCCAGCAAGAAGAACACCAGTTGACGCACCTTGCGGTCGAGCTGGCGGAGAAGACCGCCAAGGCCGTGCAGCGTCGCGTGGCGGCCGCCAAATCGCCGGAGGCCGAGGAAGATCGCGCGGCAGTCGCATTGGAACGCGCGAAGTTGGCTGACGCACACGCCGAGCACGAATTACTGGCTGCCCGTTATGACCTCGCCGCCCTGTGGGGCGATGCCCGTCCTGACTTCGGCACCGCTTCGGCCGATCTCTACGCACTGCCGTCGGTCGGTGACTACGACCAGCTTTTGCTGGCCCTTGAAAAGACACCTGACTTGACGCGCTACCTGAGCGAACGCCGCCTGCGCGACTCCGAGGTCAACCTGGCGCTCGCCAGCCGCAATCCCGGGGTGGAAGTGGGCGCTGGCCTGCGCCGGCTGCAAGAGACCCGGAATACCGCCCTGGTTTTCTCCGTCGGCATCCCGCTGCCGATCTACAACAGGAACCAGGGCGTGATTGCTGAGGCCCAAGCGCTTAAAGAAGGCGCCGCAGCCGAGCAGACCGCCGCCTTGATAAAAGCCCGTGCGCAGCTGTTCCGCAATTACCGCGAGCTGCTGGATCGCAGCCGCGAAGTGACGACCCTGCGTGAGCGCGCACTGCCGCGCATGGAGGCGGCGCTGAAAAACACCGAATACGCCTACGAGCGCGGCCGCTACAGCTATCTGGAGCTGGTGGATGCGCAGCGCGAGCTTCTCGCCGTGCGCGACGGCCTTATTGACGCCGCCACCGAATACCACCTGACCCTCATCGAAATTGAACGGCTCACCGGCACTGCCGTGAGCCGCTGAGGAGCCATCCATGACCAACACTCTCGATTCATTGGCGCGGCGCGAACATGATCACTGCCATCCCGCTCAGGGTCAGCGCCACGCCGACGACATCGGCGCGCACGGGCTGAATGCCATCCACCACCCACAGCCAGACCAGCGCGGCAGCGACATACACCCCGCCGTAAGCGGCATACAGGCGACCGCTGGCTTGTGGATGCAGGGTCAGCAGCCAGGCGAAGGCCGCCAGGCTGAGCGCTGCGGGCACCAACAACCAGACACTGCGTCCTTGCTTGAGCCACAGCCATGGCAGGTAGCAGCCGACGATCTCGGCCAGCGCCGTCAGCCCGAACAAGCCAAGTGTCTTCATCACATCCATACCGTTGAGTCTCCCATGTCATTGAACCGCTTACCAAGATATCTCGTCAGCATGGCGCTGCTGTCCACGACTTTATTTTTTTCCGCTTGTGGCAAGTCCGAATTGCCCGCACCCGAAGCCGCCATGAGCAGCGAGGCTGCGGAGACTCCTGCCAAGGAAGACAATGAGCACAAGGAGGGCGCCGAGGAAGTTCACGCGGATAAAGGTCATCAAGAACAAGGCCTCGGCGAATCCGGCCATGAGGAAGAGGAAGGCAGCGTCAAGCTGAGTGCCGAGCAGATCAGGGCCGCGGGCATCGCTCTGGCCACGGCGGAGCCGACCCGCATCCGCGAGACCCTGCCGCTGTATGGCGTGATTACGCCCAATGCCGAGCGCGTGTTGCAGGTTTCGGCGCGCTTTCCCGGCGTGATTCAAAGCGTGACGAAGAAGATCGGCGATCCGGTGAAGAAGGGCGAGTCGCTGGCGGTGATCGAAAGCAACGAGAGCCTGCGCAGCTATGCGCTGATCGCACCGCTGTCGGGCGTCGTCACCGAGCGCAATGTAAACCCCGGCATGCAGGCGGGTTCCGAAAGCCTGTTCACGGTCGCCGACCTCTCGACGGTGTGGGTCGAGCTGTCACTGTTTCCGCGTGACGTGAACAAGGTTCGCGTCGGCCAGCGCGTGCGCGTCAAGGGCACCGATACCTCGCTTTCGGCGGATGGCACCGTGGTCTACGTCGCGCCCTTCGGCAGCGCCGCCAACCAGACCCTCAGCGCGCGGGTGCTGCTCGAAAATAGTGAACGCCGCTGGTCGCCTGGCTTGAATGTGACGGCGGAAGTGACCCTCGCCGAAACGGCCGTGCCGCTCGCAATCAGCAGCTCTGCCGTGCAGAACCTTGAAGGACGCGATGTGGTGTTCATGCTACACGAAGACGGCTTTGAGCCGCGACCCGTAAAACTCGGCCGCAGCGATGGCGAGATGACCGAAGTGCTTGAAGGGTTGGCCGCAGGCGACCGCTATGCCGCCGCCAACAGCTTCATCCTCAAGGCTGAACTCGGTAAAGGTTCCGCCGAGCACGGCCACTAAAGGAGATCGCCATGATTGACGCACTCCTCAAGTTTTCCATCGCCCGCCGCTGGGTGGTTCTGTTCCTGGTGCTGGGCGTCGCCGCCGTCGGCATCTGGAATTTCCAACGCCTGCCGATTGACGCGGTGCCGGACATCACCAACGTACAGGTGCAGATCAACACCAGCGCGCCCGGCTACTCGCCGCTGGAAGTCGAGCAACGCATCACCTATCTGGTGGAAGTCGGCATCGCGGGCCTGCCCAACCTAGAAGAAACCCGCTCGCTATCGCGTTATGGCCTGTCGCAGGTGACGGTAATCTTCAAGGACGGCACCGACATCTTCTGGGCGCGCAATCTCATCGCCGAGCGCCTGCAACAGGCCAAGAGTCAGCTGCCGGACGGCATCGAACCCGCGATGGGGCCCATTGCCACCGGCCTAGGCGAAATCTTCCTTTACACCGTTCACGCGGATGCCAAGGCCAAGCAGGCTAACGGCCAGCCTTGGGACGCCACGGCGCTGCGCACCTTGCAGGACTGGGTCATCCGCCCGCAGTTGCGCCTGGTGCCGGGCGTGACCGAGGTCAACACCATCGGCGGCTTCGAGAAGCAGTTTCACATCACACCCGATCCCGCGCGGCTGCTGGCCTACGGACTGAGCTTCGACGACGTGGTGAAGGCCATCGAGAAGAACAACGCCAACGTCGGTGCCGGTTACATCGAAAAGAATGGCGAGCAATACTTGATTCGGTCACCCGGACAGGTCGCCGATATCCCGGCCATCGAACGCGTCATCGTTGCGCGTCGGGGTGGCGTGCCCATCACGGTGCGGGACGTGGCCGACGTCGCCTTCGGCAAGCAATTGCGCACCGGCGCAGCAACTCGCGATGGCGAGGAGGCCGTGCTCGGCACCGCCGTGATGCTGATTGGCGACAACAGCCGCACGGTGTCCTACGCGGTCTCGGAAAAGCTCGCCGAGATCAACAAGACCCTGCCCGAGGGCGTGACCGCCGATCCGGTTTACGACCGCACCGTGCTGGTGGACAAGACCATCGCCACCGTGCAGAAGAACCTGCTCGAAGGCGCGATTCTGGTTGTGGTGGTCTTGCTGCTGATGCTCGGCAATGTGCGGGCGGCGCTGCTCACCGCAATGGTGATCCCGCTGTCCATGCTGATGCTGATGACCAGCATGGTCGAAACCAAGGTCAGCGCCAACCTGATGTCGCTGGGTGCGCTCGACTTCGGCCTGATCGTGGACGGCGCCGTCATCATCGTCGAGAACTGCATCCTGCGGCTGGCCGCACAGCAGCACCATCACGGGCGCTTGCTCAGTCTGGAAGAACGCCTCCACACGGTGTTCGCGGCCACCAAGGAAGTGTTTACGCCCAGCCTCATCAGCGTGCTGGTGGTGATCCTGGTCAACCTGCCGCTGCTGGCCTTGACGGGTGTGGAAGGCAAGATGTTCAAGCCGATGGCGCTGGCCGTCATCATGGCCCTGCTGGCGGCGCTGGTGCTGTCGCTGACCTTTGTGCCGGCCGCGGTGGCGCTGTTCCTCAGCGGCAAGATCGAGGAAAAGGACAACTTCATCGTCCGCAACGCCAAGCGCATCTATGCGCCCGTGCTGGAAGCCGCCCTGCGTCTGCGCGTTGCCTTCGTCGCTGGCGCGGTCGTGCTGGTGCTCGCCTGCGGCTGGCTAGCCTCGCGCATGGGTTCGGAGTTCATCCCCAGTCTCGACGAGGGCGACCTCGCCGTGCAGGCCCTGCGCATCCCCGGCACCAGCCTGACGCAATCGCTGGAGATGCAGTTCCAGCTTGAACGCGCGGTGATGGACATGCCGGAAGTGAAGACCTACTTCTCGCGCGTCGGCACCGCCGAGGTGGCCACCGACCCGATGCCGCCGAACATCTCCGACGGCTACATCATGCTCAAGGAGCACAAGGATTGGCCTGACCCTAGCAAGACCAAAGCCGAACTGGCGGAAGAGATCGAGAAGAAACTGGAAGGCATCCCCGGAAACGCCTTCGAGATCAGCCAGCCGATCCAGTTGCGTTTCAACGAGCTGATCTCTGGGGTGCGCTCCGATCTGGGCATCAAGCTCTACGGCGACGATCTCGACCAGCTGCTGAAAACCGGCAACGAAATTGCCAAGGTGCTCAACACCGTTCCCGGTGCAGAAGGCGTTAAGGTCGAACAGATCGCCGGCCTGCCTGTGCTCTCCGTCGAGCCCAACCGCGCGGCCTTGTATCGCTATGGCCTGAATGTCGCCGACGTGCAGGATGTTCTGTCTGCCGCCACCGGCGGAGAGGAAGCCGGACAGGTCTTCGAGGGCGATCAGCGTTTCGCGCTGGTGGTGCGCCTGCCTGAACACCTGCGTGGCGACTTGGCGGCGCTGGAGCGTCTTCCGATCCCGCTGCCCAAGGACGACGAGGCCAAAGCCGGTGCGATGCCCTTCGTGCCGCTGGGCGAGGTTGCCAGCCTCAAGCTCGCGCCAGGCCCCAACCAGATCAGTCGCGAGAACGGCAAGCGGCGACTGGTGGTCACGGCCAACGTGCGTGGCCGCGATCTCGGTGGCTTCGTCGCCGAGGTGCAGCAGAAGATTGCCAGCGAAGTGAAACTGCCGAGTGGCTACTGGCTGGATTACGGCGGCACCTTCGAGCAACTGCAATCGGCAACCGAGCGCTTGACCCTGCTGGTGCCGATGACCTTGCTGATGATCTTCGGTCTGCTGCTGATGACCTTCGGCTCGGCCAAGGATGCGGCGCTGGTGTTTTCCGGCGTGCCGTTGGCGCTGACCGGCGGCGTCATCTCGCTCTGGCTGCGCGACATCCCGCTGTCGATCACCGCGGGCGTCGGCTTCATCACGCTCTCCGGCGTGGCAGTGCTCACCGGCGTGGTTATGGTGTCGGCGATTCGCGAGCGGCTGGCGCAGGGCGACGATATTGACGCCGCGATCCGCGAGGGCGCGATGCTGCGCCTGCGGCCGATCCTGATGGTGGCGATGGTGGCTGCCCTCGGCTTTCTGCCGATGGCACTCAACACTGGCACCGGCGCGGAGGTGCAGCGCCCGCTGGCCACCGTGGTCATCGGCGGCATCGTGTCGTCGACGCTGCTGACACTTCTGGTTCTGCCAGGGCTGTATCGCCTGGCCTATCGCCTTAGGCGCGAAGCGCCTGAACCTGTCGCTACCGTCAAGGAGTCCCACGCATGAAACTTGTAAAGGCCTTCATTCATCACGTCCGCGCCGCCAGTGTCGTGGAGGCACTGGCGGACGCGGGATTTCGCAATCTGACTCTGCACGACGTTCGGGGGATGCTTAAACCGATCACCGAGAACGAGCGGGACTACTCGTCCGAGGCGGGAGGTCTGGCCGTTTCCGAAGTGCGGCTGTCGCTTGTGGTCGATGATGCCGAGGTTGACGCGGTGACGGGCATCATCCGCACCGTCGCCCGCATCGGTCCGCATATCTCCGGGTATGTCTATGTCAGCGCGGTCGAGCAGGCGCTGCCGATTGGGCCTGAGCAATGACCGCTGTCGCCAACGCGACCGACGCAACCCGTTCTCGGCCCAGCACACGAACGCTCGTCATCACTGTCGGCATCGCCACGCTGCTGGTGCTCGGCGTGATCGCAATGGAGAGCTACACGCTGCTGATTCAACAGGTGCCAGAGGAGACGCTGCCCGGGCCGCATGTGCTGCTCGACGCCGCTGTGCTGCTGCTCGCGTTACTGCTGCTGGATCGTGCCCATGCGCCGCCGCGCGCGTCGGCTGTACACGGCGCAGCGGCCGCGGTGCCGGACCCGGCGATACCGTCGCTCGGGGCCGGCACGCGCGCGCTCGTCGCGCGGTTCGCCCGTAGTGACGATAGCCGCGCATTCCTGCAAGTGGCGAGCACGCTGATCCCGCTGGGCCTGCTATGGTGGCTGGTGGCGGCGGGCCACGGTTGGGCGGTGGTGCTCGCCGTGCCGGTGATAAGCCTGTTCCTGCTGCGCGCGTTCGCGCTGATGCACGACTGCGGCCATCGCAGCCTGTTCCGACGCGGCATCCTCAACTCGGTGAGCGGCTTCGTGTTCGGTGTACTCACTGGCATGCCGCAGTACGTTTGGTCCCGACACCATGCCCACCACCACGCCACCAACGGAAACTGGTCGAAGTACCGCGGCCCGCTGGGCACACTGACACTGGAGGAGTACGCGCAGTTGAGTCCGACGCGCCAGCGCGCGTACCAGCGCTCACGCCGGGTGTACATGGCGCCGTTTGCCGGCCTGATGTACTTGTTGGTCAATCCGCGTCTGAATTGGGCGCGCGGTTGCGCGGCGCTGCTGGTGCATCTGCTGCGCGGACGGATCGCGCGGCCGCATGTTGGCTGGCGCGCTGACGCTCGCGCGTTCCGCACCCCCCATTGGGCATCAGCGGCGGAATTCCGCCACATGAGCCTCAACAACTTCGCCCTGCTCGGGCTCTGGGTGGCGATGTCCAATCTGATCGGAGCCTGGCTGTTCTTCACGGTCTATCTGCTGGCCACCGCGCTGGCGGGTGCAGCGGGCATCGTGCTGTTCACCGTTCAGCACAACTTCGACCAGGCTTATGCCAGCGACGATCGGGGCTGGGATTACGATACCGCCGCGCTCCGCGGCACCAGCTTTCTGGTCCTGCCTAACTGGCTGAACTGGTTCACCGCCGATATCGGTTACCATCATGTTCATCACCTCTGTGCGCGAATCCCGAACTACCGGCTGGCGGCCTGCCACGCCGCGCATGTCGAACGGTTCGTGGACGTGTCTCGCCTGGGCCTCTCGGACGTTCTGCCTTCGCTGCGCTGTCTGCTGTGGGATCGAGAGGCGCGGCGCATCGTTTCCATCGACAGGCGCACGCGGTGAGCGGTCGCGCAATTTCGCCCGCAGCGCGGCAGATGCATTGCGAACCCGTCTGCCGTCTTCATGTGCCCGCTCATCGGCAGTGGGACCGCCGGCCTCAGCGGGAACGGTTGCTCCTAGGCTCAGATTCGCTTGGGCTACCTGGCATGCTCGCTGATAGGCGGCTGACCGCCTTGACCTTCGTGATCCCGGGCCTGCCTGCGCTGCGCACCCCGTAGTATCCTGCGATTCAGAGGCTTCTCGTCATGCCCAAGTCTTACCGCATTGGAGAATTGGCGCACACGTTGTCGGTGCCGGTTGAGACCATACGCTACTACGAGCGTGAGGGTCTGCTGCCGCGGCCGGCGCGCAGCCAGGGTAATTATCGGCTCTACGACGACGCACAGCGTCGGCAGCTCATCTTCGTGCTGCATTGTCGGGCGCTGGATATGACTCAGGCCGAGATCAGACGGCTGCTCGATCTTCGAGGCTCGCCCGAGCAAGGCTGTGAAGAGGTCAACCAGTTACTCGATGATCACATTGGGCACGTTCGAGCTCGCATGCGCTCTTTGCGTTCGCTGCAAGCAGCACTGACGGCCATCCGAAGCCGCTGCACCAGTCCTCGGGCCACGAAGGACTGTGCGATTCTCCAGAATCTGGCCGACCCGAGAGAGCGTCCGCGGGAAAAGCGGGAGACTGTAACGGAGGTCCATGGGCGCGGTCGCCGAGAGCGCGACAAGAACAAGAGCACCGCTCAGCGGGGTGACTGAGCGAACTGCAGCCGTTGCGGAGAACGTCATACTAATTTAATCAACGACTTATCCGAAAACGGCCACACTCGCAGTCATTTACGGATAAGTGCATGATTTCAAAGGATTTCATGTATCGAGTAAGCAGCTGAGGTTTTTCAGCATTCATTGCACGCTTCGCAAGTACGAGCGTTCTTCCCGGCCGTATCTGCCCGTTGGGGAAAAGCCTCTGCAGCCGGTCTCGTCTCGCATCTCAACCAAAACCGAACAAGCGCAGCATGTCCTTCTGCTTTTCGTCTGCCCGGACCTGTATCTTCCTGGCCTCGTCGATGTCCTTGCGCGTTGGCCGTAGCGCTGGGGGAACAGGCTCAAACTCCGGCCAAGGAAGGGGGCCCCACGCCTCGTCAGGGCCTCGACCCACCTGCCAGTACGTTCGAGTCAGGGGATCAACGGCTGTCAGGCGCCCTTGGTAGTCGCCATTGGAATAGCTTGCGCCGGTATCAATCCACAGCACGTTGCCGCG
>JBFJJW010000016.1:0-26074 GCA_041612095.1 Solimonas sp.
ATCATTACCCACAACAAGATCACGATGGAGCTGGCGCAACAGCTACACGGCGTGACCATGCAGGAGCCCGGTGTGTCGCGCCTGGTTTCCGTGGATATCGCCAAGGCAGTTGAGCTGGCCAGTCAAACCGAGGCCAAAGAATGAGTCCCTTGCAGTGGGCGCTTCTGGTACTGGGCGCCGCAGCCGTCATTGCGATTTAATGGATCAGCCGCCGTGACACGCGAAGTCTGAAGCAGTGGGAGCCGCCGTCGGAAGGGGGCACGGGAGCTGGCGGGCCTGCGCTGGTGCCCAAGAGCGTTCCCGCGAAGGATCAGATGGACATGTTCTCGCGTGGTAGCAGCGAGTTCGACGAATTTGGCGTGGGCAAACCACGCAAGCGCATGGCGCCCAGTATTGGCGAGGGCGATCCGCAGGCCTTGCTGCCCGAGCGCGCCAAGCCCGCGCGCGTCGAGGCGGCCCACGCCCCGAAGAAGGTCGTTGAGGAGAAAATCGTCACGCTGCTGATCGCGGAACGCGAGGGTACTGCGATCTTCGGCCCGAAGATCCATGCCGCGCTGGCTTCTCAGGGTCTCAGCTTCGGCGATCGCAAGATCTATCATCGGCTGGAGGGTGGCAGGGCGGTGTTCTCGGTCGCCAGTCTGGTCAAGCCCGGCATTCTTGATCCGGCAGACGCACAGTTCTCTACGCCCGGACTGAGCTTGTTCATGGTGCTCCCAGGGCCCACGCATCCGAAGGTGGCGCTGCAGGACATGATCCGCACCGCGCGCGAGCTGGCAGCGCAGCTCAATGCCGAGGTGTTCGATGAATCGCGTCTGTCCTTCAATGCCGACGCTCAGCGTGTGCTGGCTGCCGAGGTTGAGACCTGGGCGCGCCGGAATGGACTTTAAGCGGCAGTGAGTGTTCCTGCTGCTGTGGTCCGACGCGCCACTGAACTCCGGCAGCAACTCCAGCGGCATGATCGGCAGTACTACGTCCTTGACGCACCGCTGATAGCGGACGCCGAATACGATGCGTTGTTTACCGAACTGCAAGCGCTGGAAGCCGACTACCCGGCGCTACTGAGTGCGGACTCCCCTACGCAGCGCGTGGGCGGCCAGGCGTTGGCGGACTTTGCCGCCGTCCGGCATCCGCAGCCGATGCTGTCGCTGCGCAAAGCCAACACCGAAGACGAGCTGCGCGATTTCGACCGGCGTGTAACCGAGGCGCTGGCGCGAAACCCGGTCCAGTACACCGCCGAGCCCAAGCTGGATGGTCTGGCCGTATCGCTGACCTACGAGCACGGGGTGCTGGTGCAGGGGGCCACGCGCGGGGACGGGCAGACCGGCGAGGACATCACTGCCAACTTGCGCACGCTGCGGCAGATTCCGTTGCGCCTGCAGGGCGATGACATTCCCCCGAGGATTGACGTGCGAGGAGAGGTTTTCCTGCCCTTGGCCGGTTTTCGCCGCTGGTGCGAAGAAGCCGTCGCCAAGGGAGAAAAGCCGCCGGTCAATCCGCGTAACGCCGCTGCCGGCAGTCTGCGTCAGCTCGATTCGCGGATTACGGCTCAG
This sequence comes from Solimonas sp., assembly GCA_041612095.1. Taxonomy (GTDB): domain Bacteria; phylum Pseudomonadota; class Gammaproteobacteria; order Nevskiales; family Nevskiaceae; genus Solimonas. Next base: position 1,551 of record JBFJJW010000016.1, read on the forward strand.
CGGCCCCTGGCGTTCTATGCCTATGGCGTGGGCTATAGCGAGGGCTGGACGGCACCTCCGCTGCATTCCCAGGCGATGCCGCTGCTGGCCCGCTGGGGGTTTCCGGTTTCCGATCTGATCGAGACCGTAGCGGGTGCCGACGGCTGTCTGCGGTACTTCGAGAAGATGTCGGCGCTGCGCGCGCAGCTGCCGTTCGATATCGACGGCGTGGTGTTCAAGCTTGACGATCTCGCCGGTCGCGAGGAACTGGGCACCGTGGCGCGGGAGCCGCGCTGGGCCTGCGCTTACAAGTTTGCGGCCGAGGAGGCGGAAACGCTGCTGGAGAATGTCGAGTTCCAGGTGGGGCGCACGGGCGCAGTCACTCCGGTCGCCCGCCTGAAGCCGGTATTTGTCGGCGGAGCGACGGTGTCAAATGCCACCTTGCACAACATGGACGAGGTGGCCCGCAAGGATATTCGCATCGGTGACGCAGTGATTGTCAGGCGTGCCGGCGATGTCATTCCCGAGGTCAAGGAGGTGGTGCTCGCCAAGCGACCGGCCGATACCCGGGTCGTCGCCCTGCCGACGGCCTGCCCCGTCTGCGGTGGTCGCGTCGAGCGCGAGGACGGGGAGGCGGTCGCGCGCTGTACCAACGGCTTGTCCTGCCAGGCGCAACTCCATGGCGCGTTGATGCACTTTGTATCGCGCCGCGCCATGGATATCGAAGGCTTGGGCGAGAAGCTGCTGACTCAGCTGATCGAGCAGGGACAGGTGCGTACGGCCGCCGATATTTATGCGTTGCAGGCAGGCGCGCTCTCCGGCCTCGAACGCATGGGCGAAAAGTCGGCACGGAATCTGATTGCCGCCATCGAAAGCAGCAAGGCGACTACATTGGCGCGCTTTCTTTACGCGCTGGGCATTCGCGATGTCGGCGAGGCTACGGCCCGAGAGCTGGCCGCGCATTTCGGTACGCTGGACGCACTGCTGGCGGCGGCACGAGCGGATGCGCCCACCGCCCATGCTGACAAGGACAAGGAGCGCTGTCCGCAGCTGCGAGCGGTACCGGATATCGGCCCGATCGTCGCTGCCCACGTCAGCCACTTCTTTGTCGAGCCGGGAAATCTGGCGGTGGTGCAGGCATTGCGCGACGCCGGTGTGCACTGGCCGCAGCCGGCCGCAGCCGAACGCCGCGGGCCGCTGCTTGGCAAGACGCTGGTGATCACCGGCACCTTGCCGATGGCTCGCGATCAGGTGGCCGCGCAGATCGAGGCTGCAGGCGGCAAGGTGACCAGTTCAGTATCGGCCAAGACCGATTTTGTCGTGGCCGGCACTGAAGCCGGTTCGAAGCTCGCCAAGGCTCAGAAGCTGGGGGTCGCGATTCTCGACTACGATGCGCTGCTAGATCTGGTGCGGGACACGAGCAACGAGCCATGAATCTGCTGCTGAGTTTTGATCAACTGATGGACCTGCTCGGCCAGCACCCGACACGGTGGAGTGCCGTACTGCTGGGAACCGTTTGCGGCTCGATGCTGTTGCTGCACTATCTGGTGCGCACGCTGAACGACGGCCGATACGGCTGGCAGCGACGCCTGCGGCAGCGCTTGGGCGTGGCGCCGGGCAAGCGCATTGGTGAGCTGCGCTGGTGGCTGCTCAGTCTGCACCTGTTGACATGGCCCCTGGTGGCCTATCTGCTGCTGCGCATCTGGGGGCTGCACGACGAGGGGCGCGGTCTGGTCACCGCACTGTTCTCGCAGGGTGTGGCCGTCGGCAGCGTCACCGTGGTTCCGGGCAAGCTGCTGTTTGGCCTGCTGGCCTTCATGGTGCTTTTCACGTTCACCCGCTGGCTCAAGAAGAAGATCGAGTACGACTGGCTGACGCTGGCCGGGGTCGAACACAGCACGCGCGAAGCGGTGGGAACGCTGTTCGGGTATGCCACCTTCATCATCGCCGCCATCATTGGGCTGTCATCGGCCGGGCTGGACTTCACCAAGCTGGCGATCGTTGCAGGTGCGCTGTCGGTGGGCGTCGGCTTCGGCCTGCAGACCATCGTCAACAACTTTGTCTCGGGCCTGATACTGATGTTCGAGCGGCCGGTACGCTCTGGCGACTACGTGTTCGTAGGCGATACCCAGGGCTTCGTTCGCAAGATCCGCATACGGTCCACCGAGATCGAGAGCTGGGATCGCGAGACGATCATCGTTCCGAACTCGGATCTGCTGAACAGCCATCTGCGCAATCTGAACCTGCGTGACCAGTATGGCCGCATCACCGTTCCCATCGGCGTTGCCTATGGCAGCGATACCGAACTGGTGCGCAAAACCCTGCTGGACGTGGCGCTGGCGCATCCGGGAGTGATTCGTGAAGGGCAGGTGCGGGACCTGGGAGATCCGACCGTGCTGTTCGCCAACTTTGGCGACAGCTCGCTGGATTTCGAACTCCGCGCCTACGTGTTCGAGAGCACCAAGCGTCTGGCGGTTTCCAGCGATCTACGCTTCGCGATAGATGCCGCTTTCCGCAAGGCTGGAATCGACATTCCATTTCCGCAGCGGGATGTCTGGGTGCGGGGTCTGCCGGCGCAGTCGCAGCCGTCGTCGCCGGCTGCATCGGACGAGGGTGCGCGCTAGACGGAGCCAGGGGCCGATGCCGCGGCTTCCTGAGGCGTCTGTGCGCGGATGGACAATGCGTGTATGTCAGTAGCCATCAGCTCCCCCAGCGCGGCATAAACCGCCCGGTGTCTGGCCAGCAGCCCCATTCCGTCGAACGCGGTGCTGACGATCTGCAGGCGAAAATGTCCGCGCCCGCTGCGCGCGCCCGCATGGCCGGCGTGCAAGTGACTTTCATCTTCAAGCTCAAGCCGGGCAGGCGAGAACGCGGCAGTCAAGGTTGCGCGTATGACTTCGCTGCGGGTCATGCCGGCAGCACCTTGACGAAAGGCTGCACACGCACCTGGCTGAACACGCCCGCCAGTGCGTAGGGATCGGTGTCGGCCCAGGCCTGCGCAGCGGCCAGATCCGGAAACTCGGCGACGATCAGGCTGCCATGGAAACCTGCGGCACCTGCGTCGGTGGCATCGACCCGAGGCCGGGGGCCTGCCAGCAGCAAGCGCCCCTGGATTTGTAGTGCCTTGAGGTGTTCCAGATGAGCGGGGCGGGTCGCGCGTCGCAGCGGCAGCGCGTCTGGGCCGTCTTCACCGAGGATCATGTAAAGCACTCAGTCCTCCTTCGGCAGATGGTCCTTCAGGAACGGCGCGTGTGCGATCAGGAACACGAACATCAAGCCGGTGAAGCCGAATGTCTTGAACTTGACCCAGGTGGCTTCCGAGAAATGTTGCGCGACGTAGATATTCAAGATGGCGCAGAACAGGAAGAACATCGCCCAGGCGAAGTTGACCTTGCGCCACAGTGCATCGGGCAGTTGAATCGCCTTCTGCGGCAGTCGCGCCAGCAACACCTTTTCGCCGATGTAATGACTGCCCAGCAACGCCAGCGCAAAGATGGCGTAGACCGCGCTGGGCTTGAACATGATGAATACCGGGTCGTGCACGTACAGCGTCAGGCCGCCCATGATGCCGGCGACCACTGCGGTAACCAAATGCGTCTTGTGCAGACGCCGCTCCCGTATCCAGTAGATGGCAACCAAGGCAAACAGCGAAACCATCAGTACGATCGTAGCGGTATAGATATCCGCAACGACGTAAGCGGCGAGAAAAAGCAGGGCGGGGGCGAGGTCGAGCACGGCGTTCATCGCGATATTGTACGAGCCGCGCCGCCGTCGCGCCGTACTCCCGCAACCGCCGTGATCGATTCCGGCGCTCGGCCTGCATGCACGGTCGGCGCGCCGTACAATCGCGCCCCTATGGCAGCAGACTGGCTCGAACTTCATCCGGTGAACCCGCAAAGGCGCCTGCTGACGCAGGTGGTTGAGCGCCTGCGCGCCGGCGCAGTGATTGCCTACCCCACCGACTCCTGCTACGCACTTGGTTGCCATATCGGTGACAAGGCCGCGGCCGACCGCCTGCGCAGGATCCGCAACTTCGACCGGCACCATCAGTTCACGCTGGTGTGTCGTGATCTGTCGGAGATCGCCACCTACGCACGGGTCGACAATACGCAGTTCCGGATGCTGAAGACCCTGACCCCCGGGCCGTACACGTTTGTGTTGACGGCAACCAAGGAGCTGCCGCGACGCATCGCGCACGAGCGCCGCAAGACCATCGGCATCCGGATTCCGGACCATGTGGTGGCGCAGGCGCTGCTGGAGGCCCTGGGTGAGCCGTTGATCTCCTGCACCCTGTAGTTCCCCGATGAGGATGGCCCGGTAAACGACCCATCGGAGCACCGCGAGCGGCTGCTGCGAGAGGTGGATATCGTGCTGGATGGCGGTGTCTGCGGTCTCGACCCGACCACGGTGCTGGATATCAGCGAAGGCCCGGTTCAGGTGCTGCGCGAAGGCAAGGGCGATCTCTCGCTGATCGGCCTCTAGCCCTGCGGGCGGGGCCGCCGCGGCCGGTATAATGCGCCATGCCCATTGAATTCAATCTGGTCCAGAAAATTGCCATCTGGGCCCTGCCGGTGCTCTTTGCGATCACCATCCATGAAGCTGCACACGGCTACGCCGCGCGCGCGCTTGGAGACCGCACCGCTGAATCGCTAGGGCGCTTGAGCCTGAACCCGCTGCGCCATATCGATCCGGTTGGCACGATCATCGTGCCTGCGGTGCTGATGGTGTTAGGCGGGTTCCTGTTCGGCTGGGCCAAGCCGGTGCCGGTCAACTTCAACAACCTGCAGCACCCGCGACGGGACATGGCGCTGGTAGCGGTCGCCGGCCCGCTGTCGAATGCCGCGCAGGCCGTGTTCTGGGGGCTGCTGCTGAAGTTTCTGCTGCTGTCCGGCTCGCAAGGTGGCGTCGCGATCGGCTTTACCAACATGGCGGTGGCAGGCATCGTCATCAATCTGATCCTGATGGTACTGAACCTGCTGCCGCTGCCGCCGCTGGACGGTGGCCGCGTGCTGACCGGCCTGCTGCCGGAGGCGGCGGCACGCAAGCTCGACCGGCTGGAGCCCTACGGGTTCTTCATACTGTTGGGGCTGCTGGCGATCGGCTGGCTCAGCCTGATCATGGGGCCAGGACTGCGTCTGGCCGAGTATCTGATTTTCAGCCTGCTCGGCATGCCGATGCCGGGCATCTTTCAAGCCTACTGACGTGAACGCTTCCAAACCTGTAGTCCTTTCTGGCATTCAACCCTCCGGCCGGCTGACGCTGGGCAATTACCTTGGAGCGCTGAAGAACTGGGTGACGCTGAGTGATCGCTACCAGTGCTACTACATGCTGGTCGATCTGCACACCATTACCGTGCGCCAGGACCCGGCCGTGCTGCGCGAGCGCTGCTATGAGTTTCTGGCCTTGTACATCGCCTGCGGGTTGGATCCGGCGCAGAACACGCTGTTCGTGCAGAGTCACGTACCCGAACACGCGCAGCTTTCCTGGGTGCTGAATGCCTACACCCAGTTCGGCGAGCTGTCGCGGATGACGCAGTTCAAGGACAAGTCGGCCAAGCATGCCGACAACATCAATGCCGGCCTGTTCTGCTATCCGGTGCTGATGGCGGCCGACATCCTGTTGTACCAGGCCGGCAAGGTACCGGTTGGCGACGACCAGAAGCAGCACCTGGAATTGACCCGCGACATCGCGATGCGCTTCAACAATATCTATGGACCGGTGTTCACCGTGCCGGAACCGATGATCCCGCCCGTAGGCGCGCGCATCATGGGATTGCAGGAGCCGACCAAGAAGATGTCGAAGTCGGATGATGCGCCGACCAATGCCGTCTATCTGCTTGATGAGCCCGACGTGATTGTGCGCAAGATCAAGCGCGCCGTGACCGACGTGGACAACGAAATCCGGTTCGACGTTGAGCAGAAGCCGGGCATTTCCAATCTGATGTCGATCCTCAGCGCGACCACGGGCGAGCCCTTTGACAGTATCGTCGAGCGCTACAACGGCCAAGGTTATGGCAAGTTCAAGCAGGCCTGCGCCGATGCTGTGGTCGAATGCCTGAAGCCGGTGCAGCAGCACTATCGCGCGATCCGCGAGGATGCCGAAGGTTTGCGCGCGGTGTTGCGTGCTGGGGCCTGCCAGGCGTCTGCCGCTGCCGCCCCAACCTTGCGGCGTGTCCACGAAGCGCTAGGCTTTATTCCCGAATGAAGCGGGCACGGAACCAGGACATCCTGTGAGCACGGAAACCATCGGCAGCGCAGAAGCGGGGACTCCAGCAGCGGAGGAGAGCGCGCCGCACCACGCCAAGGTTCACGGGCAGGCGCTCGACAAGCTGCCCGAGGACTTGTACATCCCGCCAGACGCGCTGGAAGTATTTCTGGATGCCTTCGAAGGCCCGCTTGATCTGCTGCTGTACCTGATCCGCAAGCAGAACCTGAACATTCTCGATATTCCGGTACTGAAGATCACGCAGCAGTACATTGCCTACATCGGCATGATGACCGAGATGAAGCTGGAGCTGGCCGCCGAATACCTGGTGATGGCGGCTTTGCTGGCTGAGATCAAGTCACGGATTCTGCTGCCGCGGCCGCCGCCGGATGAAGCTGAGGAGCAGGGCGACCCCCGCATGGAGCTGGTGCGGCGCCTGCAGGAATACGAGCGCTACAAGGTCGCCGGCGAAGCCATTGAAAAGATGCCGCGCGTCGGGCGCGATCTGTTCATGGCGCAGGCCCGGCCTGAGGTCATCCCGCAGTCTGCGCAGGTGCCGAAGCCGGGCTTGCGTGAGCTGGTGCTGGCATTCCGCGACGTGATGGAGCGCGCGGCGCTTTATACGCACCATGAGATCTCGCGCGAGCCTTTGAGTGTGCGCGAGCGCATGTCGAACATACTGCTGCGCTTGCAGCGCGGCCCGGCGCAGTTGCACGAGCTGATGGATCCCGAGGAAGGGCGTCTGGGACTGGTGGTGTGTTTCCTGGCGGTGCTGGAGCTGAGCAAGTCAGCGATGCTGGATCTGTATCAGGATGAACCTTTCTCGCCACTGCAGGTATGCATCGCGGCACCTCGCGCCGCGGTCGAAGATGAGAATGACCTATGAATGAAGAGAACGAGAATTCCGACGCTGCCGCAGCGGCTGACGATCTGCCGTTGCTGACGGCCCCCGAGATACCGGCGCAGCTGGACCACATCATCGAGGCGTTGTTGCTGGCCTCCGAGTTGCCGCTGTCTGTGGAGCAGTTGCACCGCTTGCTGGCAAACGAGCTGGGGGTTGGCAAGAAGGACCTGCGCGACGCGCTGGACCGTCTCGCCACCAGCTTCGAGGGGCGTGCCGCGGAGTTGCGCGAAGTATCCAGCGGTTGGCGCATTCAGGTTCGTGCCGACTACGGGGAGTGGGTGGCGCGGCTGTACCAGGAGAAGCCGCCGCGTTTGTCGCGCGCCTTGCTCGAGACACTCGCGCTGGTCTGTTACCGGCAGCCGGTTACGCGCGGCGAGATCGAAGAGGTGCGCGGTGTGGCACTGTCTCCGAATATTGTCCGCACCTTGCTCGACCGCGGCTGGATACGCGAGGTCGGCGTCAAGGAGGTGCCGGGCCGACCGTCGCTGTTCGGCACCACCCAGCAGCTGCTGGATGATCTGAACCTGAAGTCTCTGGACGATCTACCGGCCTTGCCAGAGATCAAGGATCCGCAGCAGCTGGAAGCGGCGCTGGCGCGACTGGGGCAGCAGCTGCATGAATCACAGCCGCACACGGACGCCGAACAGTCCGAGTCCGAGCCCGGGCAGGCGACTGACGCCACGCCACCTGATACAACCGTGCATTGATGGCTGCATGCACGCCCATCCGCTGTCGAGCGCGCCGCTGCACCTGCGCTGCTACACCTGCCGCATGAGAGAGTCTCGTGTCTGAACGCATACAGAAGGCGCTGGCCACTGCGGGCATTGCCTCGCGGCGGGAAGTCGAGCGCCTGATCGGCGCGGGCGAAATTACAGTCAACGGCCGGCCAGCGACGATAGGTCAGTCGGTGAAACCGGGAGACCAGATTCGGGTCAGCGGTCGCCCCGTGTCACTGGCCGACAGTCCGGAACCCCCTCGGGTCCTGCTCTACAAGAAGCGCGTGGGAGAAATCGTCACGCGTGACGACCCTGAAGGGCGCCGCACGGTCTTTCGCAAGCTTCCGGCCCTGAAGCACGGGCGCTGGATTGCAGTCGGGCGCCTGGACCTCAATACCTCAGGCCTGCTGCTGTTCACCAACGATGGCGAGCTGGCTCGGCGGCTGACGCATCCCAGCTTCGAGATTCCCCGGGTCTACGCGGTGCGCGTGCTGGGCACCGTCGATGCCGCAGTCATCCAGCGCCTGACCTCCGGAGTCGAACTGGAAGATGGCGTCGGGCGATTCGTCAGCATGGGGCCGGGGGAGAACGAGGACGGCGAGGGTGCCAATCAATGGTTCCGCGTGGTGGTACGCGAGGGACGCAACCGCTTCGTAAGACGCATGATCGAGTCGCAGGACCTTCAGGTCAGTCGCCTGATCCGAACGGCTTACGGCCCGCTCGAGCTGGGCCGCGGCATCAAGTCGGCAACGGCGCGAGAGGCAACCGAGCAGGAGCTGCTGGCATTGCTCGACGTGGTCGGCATGCAGGCAGCGGTGGCACCGAAGCCCGTGCGTCGCCGCAGCACGGTGCGTGACGGCGATACGGCACCGGCCAAGCCGCCAGGTTCATTCGTGCGAGCGGCGCCGATGGCCAAGGGTGGTCCTCGCAACCGTGCGCAGGAGCGACGGCAGCGAGAACTTGAGGACGACTTCGAGGAGCAGCATGGCCGCCGCGGCAAGGGCGGCGGCAGGGACGTGGGCGTGGCGCGGGTCGGTACCAAGGCCGCTCCGGCTGCGCCGCCGAGCGGGCGGCGAGCGCGCAGTACCGCCGACGGCAAGCGCAGCGGCACCGATCGCGACAAGGCCCGCGCGCCTGGCCGCGACGGCGAGCGTGCGCCGCGAGGAGCCGCTGCGGTCAAGGCGAATCGCAGGGATGCCGCGAAACCGGCGCGTTCGCCCGATGTGGCGCCCCGTCGCCCAGCGGCGAAGCCCGCAGCCCGGTCTTCGTCGAAGCGGCCGACCCGAACCCGGCGCTAGCCGCAGCGGCGACCCGGGACTATAGCGCCTGGCCACTCACGCCGCGGCTGTCGGGCCCCAGCAGCCATAGCAGCTTGGGTACAGCAGCCTCAGGCGGCGGTGACTGCTCCAGCGTTTCACCCGGAAAGCCCTTCAGACGCAGCGCCGTGCGCATGGGGCCCGGGTCATAGCTGTTGATGCGCAGCTGTGGATTGCCTTCGAGATCCGCTGCCCAGACCCGCATCATCTGTTCGACCGCGGCCTTGGATACGGCATAGGCGCCACCGAATGCGCGCGATTCCCGTCCCTGGCGGTCGGATACGAAGACTACGGAGGCGTCGGCGGCCGCGGCCAGCAACGGCAGGCAGTGCCGGGTCAGCGCGAATGCGGCGGTAAGGTTGACCTGCAGCGTCTCCAGCCACTCCTTGGCGTCAATGTCCTGCAGCGGGGAGAAGCTCTTGAAGTGCGCCGCGCACTGCACCAGACCATCCAGGCCGCCGAACTCACGCTCCAGCGTTGCGGCCAATTCCGCGTAGTCCTTCCAGCTGGCCCCGGCCAGGTGCAAGGGATAAATGGCTGGTGTGGCGCCGCCGGCCGTCTCGATGGCGTCGTACACGGCCTCGAGCTTCTTCACCGTGCGCCCAAGCAGCACTACCTGGGCGCCCAGCCCTGCACAGGCCAGCGCCGTGGCACGGCCCAGGCCATCGCCGGCCCCGGTAATCAGGATGCGTCGGCCCTCGAAGGCCTTGGCCGCGGGGGTGTAGTGCTCGGGAGCTGTACGCATGGGAATCGGAGTTTGGATAAGTTCAGACAGCGGGCTGGCGCAGCCAGCGTTCGACGGCTGCGGGGGACATCGGATGCCGGATCGCCGCGCCTTCGGCGTACTGGCCGTCGGTTTGCGCAATCAGTTGCTGCGTGCGAGCGTCGTCCACGCCGGAAAACACGACACACTGGCCGCGCTCTCGCAGTTCCCGGATCAGGCCGTGCAGGGCATGGGCCGCCGCTGTCTCCTGCAGGGCCTTGCCGAGCAACCGAGGGCTCAATTGTGCCTCGTCCACCGGAAAGTAAAGCGCACACTGTGCCGAGGTGCCTGGCGCGCCAACGCCGCTGACTGCGAGGTGTACGCCGGCTTCGCGCAGCGCAGCCAGGTTCAAGCGGTGAGCCTCATCAGCCGCGATCAACGCCGACTCCGGCCATTCCAGGGTCAGGGCGGAGGCCGGCAGATCGTGGGAGCGGATCAGGCGCAGTATGATTTCCGCCAGATCGAGCTGGACCGCCGCCGCATCCGGCAGGCGCAGTACCAGCCCCAGCGCAGCATGATGGGATGTCTGTCGCCATTGGGCGATGCGATTCAGGCCCTCGCGTAACAGCCAGAGACTCAGGCCGTGGGTCAGGCTCAGATGATTGGGCAGTTCGATGAAATCGGCCTCTTCGAGACGACCGCGCTTGGGGTGATCCCAATACGGAGCCAGGCGCAAGCGCGGCGGCAGACCGGGTTGCAGTGCGCACTGCAGGCGGTAATCACCACCCAGCCCATCGTGATGCAGGGCGCCGTACAGCTCGGCGCGTAGGCGCGCGCGCTCGCCACGGCGCTGATCCATCGTCGCTGAGTAGACCAGGCAACTGCGGTTCTCGCCGAGCGCGGCGTAGGTCGCGGACTCTGCATGGCGCAGCAGCGTTTCCATGTCGCTGGCATGTTGCGGGTACAGTGCGATGCCGATGCTCGCGCGCAGGCTGATCGCGCTGCGTCCCACTTGCAGGGGCAGGTCCAGCGCTTTCTGGATGCGCTCGGCCGCGTGCAGGGCGGCGTCTTCATCGGCGGGCAGCGCCAGCAGCGCCGCGAAATGGTCGTGCCCCAGATGCGCCAGCATCGACGAATCGTCGAGTGCCGCGTGCAGGCGGTCACGCAGCTGGCGCAAACACACCGCCGCAACACTGTCTCCCTGAGACAGCAGCAAGTCCTGATACTGGTCGGTGGAGAGCACCAGTAGCGCGCATTGCGCATCACCGCTGCCGACAGCCACGCGCAGGTGGTCCAGCAGGGCTTGCCGCGACGGCAGCCCCAGTTCGTCCGTGATCCGTGCGCCGGATGGCGCGCGCCGCAGTTCGTGCTGCAGCCGGCTGGCCTCGTCGCGCAGTTCGCGCGTCTCGTCCAGCACCATGGCCCCGGCCTGATAGGACATGACCGTGCCGATGTACTGACCCCAAACCAGAAACAGCAGCGGCATGCAGTCCAGCAGCCACAGCGCTGGATTTTCGGATTGCGTGGCGATCAGGCTGTGGAGACTGTAGTCACCGTAGCTGTAGCCGCTGGCCAGCAGCGTTGCGATAACGATGGCCGCGAGTGACAGCGACAATCCAAACCAGGCGTGACGATTGGCGCGCCCGCGCAGCAGCCGCGCAGTACGATCCAGACTGTCGAGCCGGCTGGCCTTCACGCCGCCTCCCCCAACCATCGTTCCAGATCAGCGGGTGTACCGATCACCGCGTCCGCTCCCCAGCGCTCGATAGGGCCGCCTTCGCCAAGGTAACCCCAGTCCGCTGCCAGCGTACGCATTCCTGCGGCGCGGCCGGCGATGATGTCGCGCAGGTCGTCGCCGACGTACACGCAGTGACGCGGTTCGACATCAATCAGCTTGCAGGCGTGCAACAGGGCGTCCGGCGCCGGTTTGGCGTTGGCCACTTCATCGCCGCTGACCGTAACTGCGGACGCGGCGCTCAGGCCCAACTGTTCCATCAGCGGACCGGTCAACCATGCCGGCTTGTTGGTTACGACGCCCCAGACCGCACCGATGCGATGGATCTGCGCGAGCACCGCAGGCATGCCCGCAAACAGGCACGAGCTGCGGCTGATATGCGCGCGGTAGCCGGCGAGGAAGCGCTCGCGATGACGGTCGAATTCGGCGTGGTCCGGGGTCAGGTTCAGCGCAACCTTGAGCAGGCCTCGCGCGCCGGCGGAAGCAGCCGGTCGATAGTCGACCTCGGGCAGCGGCGGCAGCCCTGACTCGCCACGAACCAGATTTGCGGCGTACGCCAGATCGGGGGCGGTATCCACCAGCGTGCCGTCCAGATCAAACAGGACGGCCTTGATTGGGGCGTGGCTCATGCCGGCTTTACACAACGCATCAGGTAGTTGACATCGATATCGTCTGCCAGCTTCGCCGAGCGCAGTACCGGGTTGTAGCGCAGGCCCTTGATGCCGCAGACCTCGAGGCCGGCGGCGCGGGCCCAGGCATCCAGTTCCGAGGGGCGGATGAACTTGGCGTAGTCATGCGTGCCGCGCGGGATGAGATTCAGCACGTACTCGGCGCCCAGAACTGCCAGTGCGAACGCTTTTGGATTGCGGTTGATGGTGGAGAACACCAGCGTCGCACCAGGCTTGGCCAGCCGCGCGCAGGCGGCTACCACGGAATGGGGCTGCGGTACGTGCTCCAGCATTTCCAGGCAGCACACCAGATCGAAACTTTCGGCTTGTTCCGTAGCGAGGTCCTCCGCCGAAATCTGGCGATACTCGGCCTTGCGGCCGGACTCCAGGGCATGCAGCCGCGCAACCTCCAGCACGTCCTCGGCCAGATCGATCCCGAGCACCTGCGCGCCTTCTGCCACCAGCGCCTCGCTGAGCAGTCCGCCGCCGCAGCCGACGTCGACCGCTCGCCGCCCCGCGAGCGCACCGGCGGACTGCGTGATGTAGCGCACCCGCGGCGGGTTCAGGGCATGCAGCGGCCCCATCTCGCCGCGCGGGTCCCACCAGCGCGAAGCAAGCCGGTCAAAGTTGGCAATTTCCTTGGGATCGACGTTCATCAAGAGGCTCTGCGCGCGGGCCGCGCGTTCGTGGATACGATGGTTTGGAAAGCTGCCGCGGCGTCGATGGGCACACCGAGAACTAGGCTCTGATCTTCTGGCGCCATTCGTGGCTGCGCGCCAGCACGGCGGTTTCGTCCAGGGTCATCAACCGGCGTTCACTCATCAGCGCGCGGCCTGCGACGTAGCTGTGCGTCACCTGCTCGCGGCCCGCAGCGTAAACCAGCTGCGAGAGTACGTTGTACACCGGCTGGGTATTGAGCGCGCCCAGGTCCACGGCAATGAAGTCGGCTGATTTTCCGCGCGTAAGCGAGCCGATTTCGGCATCGAGGCCGAGCGCGCGCGCGCCGCCCAGCGTCGCCATGCACAGCGCATCGGGCGCGGGCAGGGCGCGTGCGTCGCCGGCGACCGCCTTGGCCAGCAGCGCGGCAGTGCGCATCTCGCCGATCAGGTCGAGGTCATTGTTGCTGGCGGCGCCATCGGTGCCCAGTGCCACATTGACGCCGGCCTGCCGAAGGGCGTGCACCGGACAGAAGCCGCTGGCGAGCTTGAGATTGGACTCGGGGCAGTGCGCGACATGAACACCGAGTTGCGCCGCCTCGGCAATCTCATCTGACGTCATCTGCGTCATGTGCACGGCAAGGAAATCGGGACCCAGCAGCTCCAGCTCACGTAACCGCTGCCACGGGCGCTTGCCGGTGGCAGCGACCGCCATCGCGACTTCACCCTCGGTTTCGTGCAGATGCATATGGATGCCGATGCCCAGTTCCGTGGCGTACTGACGCACCTTGGTCAGCGGCGCGTCCGATACCGTATACGGCGCATGCGGTGCGAACAGGGTCCTGATCAGCGGCTTGCCGCGCAGCTGGTCATGCAGTTCCAATCCCTTGTGGATGTACTCATCGGCGTTCCTGGCCCAGGCCGATGGAAAGTCCAGCACGATCAGACCTACGGTAGCGCGCAAGCCGATTGCTGCGGCCGCGCTGGCGAGGGCGTCCGGAAAGAAATACATGTCATTCACGCAGGTAACGCCGCCGCGAATCATCTCGGCAAACGCCAGCCGTGCGCCATCGGCACAGAACTCTGCGTTGACGTGCGCGGCCTCGGCCGGCCAGATGTGGCCCTGCAGCCAGTCCATCAGCGGCAGATCGTCCGCCATGCCCCGCATCAATGCCATCGGCGAATGCGAGTGGCAGTTGACCAGGCCCGGCAGCACCGCGTGTTGATCCAGAGTCAGCGTCTGGCGCGGGCGGTATCGTTCACACGCGTCGGTCAGCGGCAGCAGGTCGACTATTCGCCCAGCGTCAACGATCAGCGCATGCTGTTCCAGCACCACGCCCGGCGGATCGATCGGCACCAGCCAGCGGGGCGCGATCAGCAAATCGACATCGACGTTGGGGGTGTGCATCGGATCAGGTGGCGGGCGATTAGAATGACGCCCCCAAGTTTACCGGAAGGCCCGCCATGTCCTCTCCTGCGTCCTCGGCCGTGAATCCGATTCAGTGGCGCTCGCCCCTGTTGCGCTTGCTGGATCAACGTGAGCTGCCGCAGACCGTGCGCTATCTGGAATGCGCCACCCCCGGCGATGTCGCGGCAGCAATTCATGCGATGGCAGTGCGCGGTGCGCCGGCCATCGGCATTGCGGCCGCCTATGGCCTGGTGATGGCGGTACGCGCCGATCGCGAAAGTTTTGACCGAGCCTTTGCTGTACTGGCGGCGTCCCGCCCGACTGCGGTGAACTTGCGCTGGGCACTGGAGCGCTTGCGGAGCGTCTGGCTGTCCGATCCTGACATCGCCCGGCTTGAACGCGAGGCCATCGCCATACACGACGAGGACCTGCGGCAGAATCTGCGCATGGGCGAGCTTGGCGCTGAGCTGATCGAACGCAACGCCCTGGTCATCACCCATTGCAATACCGGGGCCCTGGCGACCGGAGGCCATGGCACCGCGCTGGGCGTGATCCGCACGGCGCATGCAGGCAAGGGCCTGGGCTGCGTCTACAACACCGAAACCCGACCCTGGTTGCAGGGTGCGCGCCTGACGGCGTGGGAACTGCAGCAGGAAGGCATCCCTGCCAAGCTGCTTGCCGATGGTGCCGCCGCCCACCTGATGAGTCGCCTGCCGATAGCTTGGGTGATCGTTGGCGCCGACCGCATCGCCGAGAATGGCGACACCGCGAACAAGATCGGCACCTATGCCCTTGCGGTCGCGGCGCGGCGCCACGGCGTCAGGTTCATGGTAGTGGCTCCCACCAGCAGCTTCGACTTGCGCTGCCGCAGCGGTGCTGAAATCCCGATAGAAGAACGTGGCGCGGTCGAACTGACCGAATTCCGCGGCCAGGCCATCGCCCCGCAGGGCTACGACGCCTTCAACCCGGTATTCGATGTCACCCCGGCGGAGCTGATCGATGCGATCGTCTGCGAGCGCGGGGTGGTGCTGGAGCCGACGCGCGAGCGGGTACGCGCCCTGGTCGGATAAACTTGGTGCCGCCGCTGAAGCCCTGCCGACCGTGATGCGCCTGCAATCGCTACGCCAGCTACGTCACTCCGCCCTGTTCGGATGGCTGCTGCTGTTCGTGGTGGCGCGCGGCTTGCTCGCCCCCGGCGTCATGCCGGCCTTCGGCGTGCAGGGCATATCAGTGGTGCTGTGCACCTCGCAGGGGCCTCAGGCTACCTGGCCTGCCGAGACTGGGACGGTACTGGCGCATGGCTCGCTGGACTGTCCGTTCGGATTGTCCGTCGGCATGGCGGCGCTGCCGGCAACGGCGGTCAGCCTGCCGCTGGCCTCATCCGACCCCGAATCGCCGCAGGCTACTGATCGTCCCGGCCCCATCGCGGGAGCGGGCCGCGCCTACTTTGCACGAGGCCCGCCGGTTCACACCTGAGTCCTGTCGCGCGGTTCACCCGCGTTCCCGTCATTGCGGCGCCAGAGCCGCACTCAGGAGTTACCCCATGTCGAAGTCCGTTGCGCGCCACCCGGTGGCCGCGCTGTGTTGTCTGATGCTGTGCGCCCCCGTGTTCGCGGATCACACCGCCGATGCAAATGCCCCCACCGATCTGCCCGATGTCATCGTCGAGGCGCCCCCCCCAGCCAGCGGCGCGGTGGATCGCGCCCGCGAATCCCTGCGGTCGATTCCGGGCGCGGCCAGCCTGGTGGCGGCTGAGGATTTTGAGCATCGCTACGCGCTGAGCGCGCGCGACATGCTGCGGGAGGTCCCCGGCGTATTCGCGCAGCAGCGGTTCGCAGAGGAGGTTCGGCTATCCATACGTGGCTCCGGACTGGGCCGTTCCAACCATCTGCGCGGCATCCTGTTGTTGCAGGACGGCGTTCCGGTGAATCTGCCGGACGGCTTCGGCGACTTTCAGGAGGTGGATCCGCTGGCCGTGCGCTACCTCGAGGTCTACAAGGGCGCCAACGGTCTGCGATACGGCAGCGCTACCCTGGGCGGCGCGGTCAATCTGGTGATGCCGACCGGCTTGACCGCAAACCCATCGATGCGGCTGCGAGCGGAAGGCGGCAGTTTCGATACCTATCGCGAGCATCTGGCGATGTCCGGGGCGCAGGGGCCGTGGGATGGGTACGCAGCGGTGACCGCAAATCAGGCGGAAGGCTTCCGCGAGCAGAGCCGCACGGACAATCGTCGATTCAGCGGCAATGTTGGCTATCAGTTCGGCGACGGTGTGCAGACGCGCTTCTACCTGAATCTCAATGACATCAACCAGCAACTGCCAGGCACGCTGGACTACGAAGCCGCGATGCGGGCGCCGCGTTCGGCGCTACCGAGCGCCGCGCTGTTTGACACCGGTCGCGACGTCGATTCGGTGCGATTCGCGAACAAGACGCGGTTTGACCTGGAAACCGGTCATCTGGAAGCCGGCGCCTACTACTTCCACAAGAAGCTCTATCACCCGGTTACGGGTGTGCTGGTGGATCAGGCAGGTGACTTCTTTGGTGGCTTTGCGCACTGGGACACCTCGCGGCAATGGGGTGCGCACCGTAATGATCTCCAGCTGGGCGCGCGTATCGGCGCCGGCTTGAATCGCGCCCGTTTGTTTTCCAATGACGGCGGCCATCGCGGCAACCTGTTGTCCGACGGCGACGAACGGGCCTCCGAACTGACGGTGTACGCAGAGCACCGGCTGTGGCTGGGTTCCGATCTCGCGTTGATCAGCAGCATCCAGGGGGTGCACGCCGAGCGCGATTTCCGCGACCGGCGCAACGCCGGCGAATCCGCCCGACAGGACTTCAATGGCGTTAACCCCAAGCTTGGCGTGTTGTGGGCGCTGCGGCCGCAGATACAGGTGTTCGCAAATCTCAGCCGCAGTTTCGAACCGCCCATCTTCGGCGACCTGAACCAGACCTCAGCGGTTGGTAGCTGCGACGGCACCGGCGTCGGCGGCTTTGCCGATCTGGACGCGCAGCGCGCCTGGACCGCTGAGCTGGGAAGTCGCGGTCAACAGGGTCGCTGGCAATGGGATCTGGCGGTATATCGCGCCGAGTTGCATGACGAGATGCTGCAGAAGGCTTGCTCGCCGACGGTGGCGATACAGTTCAACGCCGACCGCACCGTCCACCAGGGACTGGAGGCGGGGCTTGAGGTCCTGCTGTTCGAGGGGGTGGGTGTCAGCGGGGACGCGTTGAGCCTGCGGCAGACCTACACCTATTCGGATTTTCACTTCGATGATGATCCGGACTATGGCGACAATCGCCTCGCTGGCCAGCCCCAGCATTACTACCAGGCCAGTATCCGTTACCAGCACCCGTCCGGGCTGTATCTGGCGCCGAGTGTTGAACGGGCGATGTCGGCAACCACGGTTGATTACGCCAACACCCGCGCGGTACCCGGCTACACGGTCTGGGGGCTTGCCGCAGGGGTTGAATGGCCGCGAGGTATCAGCCTGTTCCTGGAGGCGCGCAATCTGGGTGATGAGCGCTACATCTCCAGCGTGTCCGCCACCACCGATTTCAGCACGGCGGGCAATCGCAATATCTTCTATCCAGGCGAAGGGCGCGCGCTGTTCGGCGGATTGCGGGTGGAGTTGGGCTCATGAGTCTGCGGATGAGACGCTGGCATCGCCGTCTGTCTTGGGTGGCGGGGATGACCCTGCTGCTGTGGGCCGGATCCGGATTGCTGCACCCGCTGATGTCGTGGACCAACCCGCGGCCGGTGGCGTCTTCGCCACCGGCTCTCGATGCGGAGCCTTCAATCGATCAGCTGCAGCCGCTGGAGTCGGTGCTGCGAGGACTCGATGTGCGCGAAATCGGCTACGCGCGCCTGTTGTGGCAGGACGGCGCCTGGCTTTGGCAGTGGGCCGACGCCGACCGCATGGAGTGGCAATACGCCGATGCGTTGACCGGACAGCTGCGCGCTGATGCCGATCGGCGGCGCGCGGAGCTGCTCGCGCGGCACTTCAGTGGAGCTGCAGAGTCCGTCGTTGATGCCGAGCGGCTCACCCGGTTCTCCGGCGAGTATCCGGCGGTCAATCGTCTGCTGCCGGTGTGGCGCATCCGCTTCGATCGCAGCGATCGACTCAGCGTGTACGTGCATACCGGCGAAGACCGCTTGGGTGCCCTCAACGACCGGCGCAAGAACTGGCTGCTGAGGGTGTTTCAGGCGGTGCATACACTCGCTTGGCTCGATGCGGTGGAATGGCTGCGTCTGCCATTGATTGCGGCGGCTGTGCTCAGCGCGGTCGCGATGGCAATGCTGGGAATGGCGATGCTGCGAACGCCTGCGGCAAAGGCCGGCGTGCCGCCGCCTGTGCGGCGGCTGCATCGCCTGCTGGCGTGGGTGATCTGGGCGCCGGCCCTGATGCTGGGCTGTAGCGGCCTGTTTCATCTCCTGACCCAGTCGCCGCTGCAGGCCGCCGTGACGGCTCCCGGCCCAGCCTACGCGGTAGACCGCTTGCACACGCCCGTGCGCCTTGAACCCTCCGTGCAATCGATCACGCTGCTGCCGGTGTCCGCCGTGGAGGCGCTCTGGCGCATCGAGGCTGCAGGCAGTCTGCGACTGCTGGAAGCGGCAAGCGGTCGTGAGCGCCGCGGTGGCGAGGCTGAGCTGGCCGCCGCACTGGTGGGGCTGCCGGCCACCGCGATGGCGACA
Organism: Solimonas sp.; assembly: GCA_041612095.1. Classification (GTDB taxonomy): domain Bacteria; phylum Pseudomonadota; class Gammaproteobacteria; order Nevskiales; family Nevskiaceae; genus Solimonas. Next base: position 20,535 of record JBFJJW010000016.1, read on the forward strand.
CCGCAGTCCGGCTTTTCCGACGAGTATGGATTTGCCAACAAACGGCTTCCGGTCTGGCGCCTGCGGTCCGGTGACCGGCTGCTGTTTGTGGACGGGCGCGCCGGCGTGGTGGCAGCTCGGGTCGATCCACTGGACGTGGTGGAGCAGCGCAGCTTTTCGCTGCTGCACAAGTGGCAGTTCCTGAACCCGCTGGGGCACGCCGTTCGCGACCTGATTCTGAGTCTGGCGGCGCTGTTGCTGATAGCCGCCGCCGTTGCCGGTCTGATGCTGCGGGCGCGGCGATCCGCTGCACCGGCTCAGGGGGCGGATATCCACATTACCGAGCGCCGGTAAACGGGCCGCGAAGGCCGACGCAGATGGGGTGGCCGTGTTAAGATTTGTTGACAAATAAAACGCCGAACAAAACCCGGTTTTCCGAACGATTAATCCGCCCGCTTACGGTGCGGCGGTGAGCGCTAGCCATGACCGATTTCGCCAAAGAAGTTCTGCCCGTCAATCTCGAAGACGAGATGCGTCGTTCCTATCTCGACTACGCGATGAGCGTGATAGTCGGGCGTGCGTTGCCGGATGCCCGTGACGGCCTGAAACCGGTTCACCGCCGCGTGCTGTACGCGATGAAGGAACTGGGCAACGACTACAACAAGCCCTACAAGAAATCGGCGCGCATCGTCGGCGACGTCATCGGCAAGTACCACCCGCACGGAGACAGCGCGGTCTACGACACGATGGTACGCATGGCGCAGGATTTCTCGATGCGCTACCTGCTGGTCGACGGCCAGGGCAACTTCGGATCGGTGGACGGAGATTCGCCGGCCGCGATGCGTTACACCGAAGTGCGCATGTCCAAGCTGGCACATGAGCTGCTGGCAGATATCGACAAGGACACGGTCGACTTTCAACCGAACTACGACGGCTCCGAGAACGAGCCTTCGGTGCTGCCGACGCGCGTGCCGCAGCTGCTGATCAACGGCAGTGCCGGCATTGCAGTGGGCATGGCTACCAACATACCGCCGCACAATCTGAGCGAGGTCATCAACGGCTGCGTAGCGCTGATCGACAACCCGGATATCCAGCTGCAGGAGCTGATGCAGCATATTCCGGCCCCGGATTTCCCCACTGCGGGCCTGATTCTCGACGTGCATGGCATGGTCAACGCCTACGCCACCGGACGCGGCCGCATCGTGGTGCGCGCGCGCACCCACTTCGAGGACGTCAGCGCCGACAAGCAGGCGATCATCGTCACCGAGCTGCCTTACCAGGTGAACAAGGCGCGCCTGCTGGAGAAGATTGCGGAGCTGGTGAAGGACAAGCGCATCGAGGGCATTACTGAGCTGCGCGACGAGTCCGACAAGGATGGCACGCGCATGGTGATCGAGCTGCGTCGCGGAGAGAACGCGGAGGTTGTGCTCAACAATCTGTTCCAGCACACCCAGCTGCAGACTGTTTTCAGCCTGAATATGGTGGCGCTGGACAACGGCCAGCCGCGCATCCTGCCGCTCAAGGAGCTGCTTGAGATCTTTCTGCGACACCGCCGCGAGGTCGTGACCCGCCGTACACGCCATCTGCTGCGCAAGGCGCGTGAGCGGGCGCACGTGCTGGAAGGTCTGGCGGTAGCGTTGGCAAATATCGACGAGATGATCGAGCTGATCCGCCATTCGCCCAGCCCGGCAGAGGCTCGCGTCGGCCTGATGGCACGTACCTGGGCGCCCGGTCCGGTCACGGCGATGCTGGAGCGCGCTGGCTCCCATGCGTCGCGACCGCAGGATCTGGAGGCAGATTTTGGCATCGTTGATGGTGGCTACCGGCTCTCCGAAGCTCAGGCGCAGGCGATACTGGAACTGCGCCTGCATCGCCTGACCGGTCTTGAGCAGGACAAGATCCATGAGGAGTTCAAGCAGTTGCTGGAGGCGATCCTCGACTACCTCGACATCCTCGGCTCCGAAGAGCGTCTGCTGTCGGTGATCAAGGGCGAACTGCTGGAGATCAAGGAAGCCTACGGCGATGCGCGTCGTACCGAGATCACCGATGCCGCCCTGAATATCGCCCATGAAGATCTGATCACGCCGCAGGATATGGTGGTGACCCTGTCTCACGAGGGATACGTCAAGGGCGTGCCGTTGACCGAGTACCAGGCGCAGAAGCGCGGCGGCCGCGGCAAGATCGCCGCCACGCACAAGGACAAGGATTTCGTCGACCGTCTCTGGGTCGCGCATTCACACGATACGCTGCTGTGCTTCACCAGCGCCGGCAAGTGCTACAAGCTGCGCGTGTTCGAGCTGCCGTCCGGCTCGCGGGGCTCGCGAGGCAAGCCGTTCAACAATATTCTGCCGCTCGAAACGACCGAGCGCGTCAATGCAGTACTGCCGATAAAGTCGTTCGAGGACGCGGCGCCAGGTGCTGCAGACCCCAGCCAGAAGGCCTACGTTTTCATGGCAACGCGTCGCGGCACGGTGAAGAAAACCGAGCTGTCATCGTTCCAGAACGTGCGCTCCAACGGCATCATCGCCGTGGATCTGCGGGTGGACGATGCGCTGGTCGATGTCGCGTTGACCAGCGGCGACAGTGACATCCTGCTGATTTCGGATGCGGGTCGCGCGATGCGGTTCAACGAGCAGGAAGTGCGCTCCATGGGTCGCGGCGCCACCGGCGTGCGGGGCATGCGTCTGATCAAGACCTTCGCCAGCAGCGAAGACGAGGCCGATGACACCGCTGCGCAGAGTGCTGAGGTTGATGAGGCCGCGGAGAGCGCAGTCGACGGCGCGCGAGTCATCGCCCTGATCGTGCCGGGCGCTGAAGGTGACATCCTGACCGTGTCCGAATTTGGCTACGGCAAGCGCACCCCGGTAGACCAATTCCCGCGCAAGGGCCGTGGCGGCCAGGGCGTGATCGGCCAGCAGCTCAACGACAAGACCGGACGCCTGATTGGCGCGGTCGTGGTCGACGAAAGCCACGAGATCATGCTGATCTCAGAAACCGGCAACTTGATTCGCACCCGAGTTGCAGAGGTTCGCGTCGCCGGCCGCAATACGCAGGGCGTGCGCATCATGCGTCCGGTGGAAGGGGACCGACTGGTCGGCCTGGATCGCATAGAGGCCGAAGGAGATGCCGACGCCGACGCTGAAGCCGAAGCAGATGACGGGGCAGCGCCCGCAGAAGCATAAGTGCAGGCGGCATCCTGAGCCCTGGGGGAGGGAATATGGCGAAATCCGCAGCAGATTGCTTGCAGCGCGAGCTGGGCCGGTCGGCCGCTGACGTGCCGTCTCTGGTGACGCTCAGTCCCGAGCACAGGCAGCACCTGGCCACCTTGATCAGGGCCGCCAAACAGCGGCAGCGCGCAGCATTGGCCGACTCCACCGAGCGTGCGCTGCAGCACGTTCCTGCACTGCTGCGCGGCGTTGTGCGTCGCGTACTGGTTGGCTAGCCCCGTGGGCGTTCTGCTGGTTCAGGCCGAGTTGATCAAGCTTTCGCGCCTGCTGGGAGTGCCGGTGGAGGAGTTGCGGGTACTCGGTGATGAAAGCGTTGCCGAGCTGCGTCGCCTGCGCAATGCCATCGGCGCAGCGCTGCATGATGAGGATCAGGCCTTGTTTGGAAAGTTGGTGGCCGCGACCAAGTTGCTGCCGGCTGCCATCATCGCCGCCATCGCCGAAAAGGTCATGGGCCCGATGCTGTGTGCGCGGGTGGCCGGCTTGCTGGATCCCCGGCAGGTGGTCGAGGTGGCCAAGCGTCTGGCGACTCCGTTTCTGGCCGAGGTGTGCCTGCAACTGGACCCGCCCCGCGCCGCCGCCATGCTCAAGCAGATGCCGCTACCGGTGGTGACCGCGGTTTCCGCGGAACTGCTGCGGCGCCAGGAGTATGTGACCATGGCGCGCTTTGTCGAGGTCATTACTGACGACGCCGTGCGCGCGGTGGCGCGCGCCATGCCGGATGCTGCGGTATTGCATCTGGGCTACTTCGTGGAGTCCCCGCAACGCCTTGGCGAACTGGTTGCGCTGTTCGACGATGAGCGGATTCACGCGATTGTCGGTGCCGCGCTGGCCGATCCTGCCAGGTTGTGGCCGGAAGCGTTGTCACTGATGGAACAGGTCGATGCGGCTGCCTGCGAACGCTTGGCGCGTCTGGGGCTGGCTGGCGATGAGGCGGCGGTGTTGAGCCTGCTGCAGACCGTCAACCAATTGGGATTGCACCGGGAACTGTTGACGGTGCTGGGGCGCCTGGGCCCGAAGACCCTGGCCAGCGTAGGTGGGTTTCCGCGTCTGGCCGATCCGGCGTTGCTGGGGCCTACCTTCGAAGCGGCGGCGCGCGGCGGTGCGCTGGGGCGCTTGATCCCACTGGCCGTCGTCCTGGAGCCGCCGCTGCTGGACAGCCTGGCGGTGCGCCTGGGGCGTTTGCCTGCCAAGGTGGCGCGCGGCGCGGCGCATCAACTGGCAGAACCCGACTGCATGCTGCCGTTGCAGCGCGATTGGACGCGCCTGCGCCATCTGATCCCGGCCTCCTGGGTTCCGGCGGCACTGGAGGCTCAGCGATGAGGGCTTCGCATGCTGCTGCATCGTGCGCTGATGCGCGGCACCTGCTACCGGACGCAAGTTTTAAGTCATAGTGCGCGCCTCAACAAACCGGCCGCGCCGCCCATCAACGTTCCACCTACGGAGCCCGTCGTGATCCCATTCCAATTGCAGGTCATGTTCTTCAAGCTGCTGATGCTGACGCTGAAGCTGGCGACCAAGGTATTGACGTTTCGCAAGCCCGAGCTGTTCAGCGGCCCCGGCTCCTCGCAGGCGCTTTGCGGGGCAATTGCCAAGGCAGGGGTGAAGAACCTGCTGATCGTCACCGATGCGATGCTGGTCAAGCTCGGCCTGCTGCAGGCGATGCAGGACAAGCTCAGGGAGTTGGGCGTTGCCTTCGTGATCTATGACGGCGTGCAGCCGGATCCGACGATTGCTCAGATCGAGACAGGACTGGAGTTGCTCAACCGAGAGCGCTGCACCGCGATATTGGCCGTCGGCGGTGGTTCCTCCATCGACGCAGCCAAGGTCATTGCGGCGCGCGCCACCAACCCTTACCGGATTTCGCGCATGGCAGGCCTGATGCGCCTGATCCGGCGGCCGATGCCGCTGTATGCGGTGCCCACTACAGCAGGTACCGGCTCAGAAGTCACGATCGCCGCGGTGGTCTCCGATCCTGCGCAATCGCGCAAGTTCGCGATCATGGACCCGAAGTTGGTGCCGGTCGCCGCAGCGCTGGATGCCGCACTGATGGTCGGCCTGCCGCCCCCCATCACCGCCGCCACCGGCATGGATGCGCTGACCCACGCGGTGGAGGCCTACATCTCCCGCAACGCGACACCGGTAACTGATGCTGAGGCGTTGGAAGCAACGCGTTTGATCATGATCAATCTGCCCAAGGTCATGAAGGACGGGGCTGATCTCGAAGCCCGCCAGAACATGGCGCTGGCATCGTTCAAGGCGGGGGTGGCCTTTACCACTGCGGGGGTCGGCTATGTGCATGCCATTTCGCACAATTTCGGCGCTCGTTACCACGTG
>JBFJJW010000017.1:0-25518 GCA_041612095.1 Solimonas sp.
ATGTTCGGCAGGCCGCTGCACATCATGCCCTTGTAGTTGAGGGTCTTGGCCAGGTCGATCGACTGACCATCGACGCTGATCGCCATGCCGCCGAGCGCCACCATGTTCAGGCCGGTAGCCGTCACCACCAGATCGGCTTCCAGCTCCGCCCCCGACTTCAGACGGATGCCCGATTCCGTAAAGCTGTCGATGTGGTCGGTGACAATCGATGCCTTGCCGCTTCTGATGGTCTTGAACAGATCGCCGTTTGGCACCAGGCACATGCGCTGATCCCAAGGGTTGTAGCGCGGCGTGAAGTGGGTCTTGATGTCGTAGTCCGGGCCCAGGGCCTGGCGCACGCCCTTGCGCACCATGTCCTTGATCAGGCCGGGCGCGCGGCGGCACAGCTGAAAGAACAGCATGCCCATCAGCACGTTTTTCCAGCGCGTAATGCCATAGGCCAGCTTGGCGGGCAGAAAGCGGCGCAGCGTGTTGGCAATGACATCCTCATCCGGCAACGCGAGGATGTAGGTGGGAGAGCGCTGCAACATCGTCACATGCGCCGCGGTCTTGGCCATCTCCGGAACCAGGGTTACAGCCGTAGCCCCACTGCCGATCACGACGACACGCTTGCCGGCGTAGTCGATGTCGTCGGTCCACTTCTGAGGATGCACGATGCGGCCCTTGAAATTCTCCGCGCCCTCGAACTCCGGCGTGTACCCCTGCTCGTAGCTGTAGTAGCCACTGCACATGTACAGAAAATTGCAGCTCAGCTGCAGCAGCTGCTTGTCCGGGCCCTGCTCGATGTCCAGCGTCCAGCAGGCATCCACAGACGACCACGCTGCGCGTTTCACCCAGTGCTGGTAGCGAATCTTCCGGTCAATGCCGTAGTCCTGCGCGGTCTTGCGTACGTAGCTCAGGATCGAGGGGCCGTCGGCTATCGCCTTGGCATCCGTCCACGGGCGAAACGAATACCCCAGCGTGTACATGTCCGAGTCCGAGCGTATGCCGGGATAGCGGAACAAGTCCCAGGTACCGCCGCTGCAGGCACGACCTTCAAGGATGGCGTAGCGCTTGCTGGGGCACAGCGTCTGCAGGTGATATCCGGCGCCGATACCGGACAAGCCGGCCCCCACTATGAGCACATCAAGATGTTCGACCGCCATTGCTGCAGGCACTCCGGGCTGTGTTCAGTCCGCACTGTAGCGGATGAACCTCAGCACCGGAGCCGCTGATGCGCCGTCGTGGTCGGTCTGCACGGCAAACGAGTAGGCCGGCGCATCGCGCGCCGGCCTACCCTGCCGCGAAGCCTGCGGGGAACCTCCAGCGACGCTGGGGACCCGCAGGCGACGATATCGCCCGCCAGACTCAGCTCATTCCTTCTTCGCGACCTGATCCAGCATGCCCGCCATGCCTTGCTTGGGCGCCTGGCCTGCGGTCGGCGCGGGCCGGGGCGGCATGCGCGGCATGCCGGGGAAGCCGATGGCAAACTGCTCTTCCATCGTCTTCATCTGCTCCTCGCTGTAGCCCAACTCGGCAAGAATCTCCTTGGTGTGCTCACCGACCAGCAGCGGACGCCCCTGGATCACCCCCGGTGTGTCCGACAGCGACAGCAACAGTCCGATCTGATCCAGCTTGCCGACCACCGGATGCGGGTAGGAAACGACCCACTGCCGCTTCTGGAATTCCGGCTCGTCATGCAGCTTGCGTGAGAACTCTTCATCGACCACCTCAACCGGCACGCCGGCGGCGTCGAGCGTGTTGAACCACTGAGCCGCCGTATCCGCCTTCAGCTTCTCGCCGATCTGGCGCGCCAGCTTCGCATCGTCCAGCTTGCGCGCATCCGCACCGAGCCCCACTGCTGAAAGCAGGCCGGACCAATGCGCCTCGGTCTGGGCAACCACGCAAATCCAGCCCGCGGCGGTCTCGTAGATGCGATGACCGGCGGAGTAGCCCAACTGGTCGCCAGCGATGCGTGGACGCTCGAAGCCCTTGCCGTCTGGCGTCGCTACCGCGTAGCTGGAATTGAGCAAGGCGGCGTTGATGATCGAGGTATCGACAAACTGCCCCTCGCCGGTGCGGTCCCGGTGATAGATCGCGTTGATGATGGATGTGGCCGAAAGGAAGCCGTTGCCGGTATCGCCGAAGCTGGTGAAGCTCCACATCGGCCGCCCGACCTCGCCATTGGCGCCTACGCGCGCCATGCCGCCGTCCTCGTACTGCACACCTGACAGGCAGGCGCCGGTCTGGTCGTTGCCCGGCAGGCTGGCACGCGCGCCGCGTTCAAAACCCCGCGAATGCGCATAGATCAGCTTGGGATTGATCTTCTTCAACGACTCGTAGTCGATCTTCAGTCGCTCTGCGGCGTCGTAGCGCATGTTGTGCTGGACGACGTCGGCCTTTGCGACCAGATCCAGCAGGATCTTCATTGCACGCGGATCCTTGAGATTCAGCGTGATCGACTTCTTGCCGCGGTTGGCCATGTAGGCAATGTGCACGCGATGCCAGAACAGATCGAATAGCCCATTGATCTTGATCACGGTGGCGCCGAGATCGCTCAGCAGTTGCGTGCCGAAGGGACCGGCGATGGCAAGACCCAGGTCAAGCACGGTGATGCCATCCAGTGGCGCCTTGAGCTTGCGGCCGGCATTGGCCTGAGCCGTCGCCGCCCTGGCTTCCTTGAGGATGGCGGCGGCCTCGGCCCTGATCTCGTCCGTGTTGGCCCCCGGCGCGACCGGCGGCTTGCCGGGGCGGCCCTGGGTCTTGCTCATGTTGTAGGCATTGCCCACGGTACGGATCACGCCGAGTTCCGGGTGCGTGGTCTCGGTCACGCAGCCGTCTTCCAGAAAGGCCGGGTCCGCCAGCGACTCTTCGATGCTGCGCACCGGCTGCATCGTCATCTCTGCGGTAACCGCTGCCTCCACCCAGTCCTTGACCGGGAACTTGGCGACGGCCTCGGCCAACAGCGGCTGGTAGTGCGACATCACCAGAATCTCTTCCGGCCCGGTGCCGAAACGATCGGGATCGTTCTGCACGGTCAGATCCGGAGAGGCGTTCAAGGTATCGCCCTGTGCGGCCTGCAGGATGAAGCGCGGGTTCGGCACCCAGTTGTGCAGCCATTTTCCGTCCTTTGCCTGGAAATGGCCCTTGGACGATTTGGAGCTGAGGATCCAGGTGTCAAAGCCCGGAGCGTCGGGCTTTTCCGCGCGCTGCCAGACACCGGCCGCACCGGCCAGTGCGCCTTGCAGCAGCGAGGTCTCGACCCACTGACCCTTGCCGGTCAGTTCACGCACGCGCAGCGCGGCGGCGATACCCAGGCTGGCGTTGAAAAACGCACCGAGGCTCGGCCACTGCGACGCGACGAACAGCGGACCCGGTCGGGGTGCACCCTGTACGGCGTCCTGCGGAATTTCCAGATCCGGGTACGGGTCCGGCAGGCCGCTGATGTGATTGAGCGCGCCTTCCGGCCAGCCACGTTGTTCGAACATCAGACCGCTGCGGGCCTGCACCAGCGCGTCAACGGCAGGCCGCTGGCTATGGGGGTTGTCGCGACCGTAGCCGGTGATCGAGCAGTAGATCAGCCGCGGATTCAGCGCCGACAGGCTGGCGTAGTCGATGCCCAGCTTCGCGGTTTCACCCGGTGCGTAGGACTCCACCAGAATGTCGGCAGTGCGCACCAGCGCCAGCAATACGTCCCTGTCTGCTGCCTGTGTCAGATCCAGACAGGCGCTGCGCTTGCCTCGCTGCCACACCGCATACCCGAGCTGCTGCGGCCCCGGCTGCTTGCGCGCGGGATCTCCGCCCGGCGGTTCGATCTTGACCACATCGGCGCCGTTGTCGCCCAGCAACATGGTCGCCATCGGACCGGCCACACCTGACGTCAGGTCCAGCACCTTCAGATTCTCAAGTACTCCTGCCATTTCGCACCTTGGTCTTGGTAAAGCGTGTATCGGGATCTATAGACAACATCGCGGCGCCACCGTTGCCGGTAGCGCCGCGCGAGTGACTCAGGCGGCTTGCGATCAGCCCAGGCCGAACGTGCGCAGCGCATTGCCGGAGGTGATCTTGATGCGATCAGCCTGCGGGATACCCGCCTCGGCAAACTGGCTGACGACCTGCTTGCGTGAATGCGGCCAGCAGGTTGCCGGATGCGGGAAATCGGTGGACCAGTACAGGCAGTCCGGTCCGAAATACTTGTAGCAGTCCGCCAAGCCCTTGGGTTCGTACATGAACGTGGCACCGCACTGCTTGCGGAACGTCTCCGAAGGCGGTTGCTTGACGCCGGGGAAGGTGTAGTGCTGGTGCATGCGCGGGTCCAGCAGGGCTTCGAAGAACCACGGCAGCCAGCCCAGACCCGGCTCCACGAACAGCACCTTCAGCTTCGGATACTTCTCCAGCGTGCCGGTGAGAATCCACATGCAGATCGTCTCCGCCAGCGGCGCCCAGGCCAGTCCGGTGAAGATGCCCTTCTGCGGCGTCGGGTCGCGGCGGAACACGTCCCACAGCTCCTTCTTCAGATCGAGGTGGTTCAGCACCGTGAGGCCGGTCTCTTCCAGCGTCTTCCACAGCGGCTGATAGCGGGCGTCGTAGAAGTCCGGCAATCCCAGATCCGACGGAAATGGCGTCAGCTGCACGCAACGCGCCTTCTTGTCGCGCGCCAGGCGTTCCACTTCCTTGATCGCGAAATCGATGTCGAACAGCGGCAACTGGTAGGCCGTCATCAGCCGCACCGGATCGTAGGCGGCGAAATCCGCCATGGCGTTGTTGTAGCCCTGGAACACTTCCTTCCAATCGCTGCCCATCAGTGCCGGATTGACGATCTTGGCACCGGCCAGCTCCGGAAAGATCACTTCAGCGTAGACGCCATCCAGGTCCATCGCCTTGATCTTGCCTTCGGGATTGAAATGCCCGGGATCCTTCGCCGCTTCGGGATCGACGAAGTCCTCCAGTTCCAGCTGTGGCTGACCACCCCGCAGCACGGTCGCGCCATATTCTTCGGCCTTGCGGTTGGCCTCGTCCCAGACTGCGTGCATCTCCTTGCGCAGTCGCTGCTTCACCCACTCATCGGTGAAATGCACATGGGAATCCACAGACACCAGCTTCTCGGTCGCCAGTTCGCTCATCGCAGCATCCTCCGGTATATACATGTGCTCGCCGCTACCGCGACCTGCAAACACAGCGTTGCGCGTCTGTCAGCACTCGGCGATCTTGCACCGACCTTACCGGCTGGCTGAGCGCCGCCGCCTGCTGCAAATGGGGTAGTTTGCGAATGCCGTTCGGAAACCGCCTGTAGACCCCAGACCGGGCCATTGCCCCTGCCCAACAGCGGGTCGTACTGAGTGCGCTTGGCGCGGCAATCCAGCCAGGGCCGGCCCCGGCGCAGACGCCGTGGTACGGCCTTGAGCTGGGTGACCGATCGAGGCCCGGCTGCCGCAGCAGCCGGGCCTGGCGTGCTAGCGGGCGAGCTTGTTGCTACCGCGGTAGAACCACGCGCCCATTGCGGGCAGCAGGCACACCGCACCAAACATGTTCACCAGGAACATGAAGGCCAGCAGCAACCCCATATCGGCCTGGAACTTCAGCGCGGACATGGTCCAGGTCGCCACGCCCACCGACATCGTCACCGCCGTAAACACGGCGGCGGCGCCGCGGTCGCGCATCGCGCCAATGAACGCAGTACGGAAATCCATGTTCGGATCTTCCATGTAGTGCTGGATGCGCTCGAACAGGTACAGACCGTAGTCGACGCCCACGCCGACACCCAAGGCCACGACCGGCAGGGTCGCCACCTTGAGTCCGATGTCGAGCGTCGCCATCAGCGCATTGCACATCACGCATACCAGAATCAGCGGAACCATCACGCAGATCGTCGCGATCCATGAGCGGAACGAAGCCAGGCAGAACAGCACCAAGGCGCCGAACAGCGCCAGCAGCATCGTCACTTCCGCCGACGACACCGACTCGTTCGTTGCAGCCATGACACCGACATTGCCGCTGGCCAGGCGCATGTTCACGCCCTCCACCGGATGTGCGGCAATGAAGCGTTTGATCTCGGACATGATGTGGGCGATCGTCGCGCCCTCGTGATCCTTGGTGAAGATCAGCACCTGAATCGCGCGGCAGCTTTCGTTGTTGAGACCGAGGTTGGGGTCAAACGCCTTGGAGCCGGTGGACAGACCCACTTCGCTGCGCGGCAGTGCGCGCCAGCGCGGATTGCCTTCGTTGAACGCCGAAATCACCAGCTTGCCGATGCCGGCCACGCTGGTCACCGAGCGCACGCCCTCGATGCCGCGCACGTACAGCTCGAACTGGTCGATCAGACCGACGACCGAGTACTGCAGGCAGGAGTCGCCCGGGAAGTCCTTGGCCTCGACGATCACGGTCAGTACATCGACCCCGATGTCATAGGTGCTGGCGATGGTTGCACTGTCGGTGTTGTATCGAGAATCCTCATGCAATTCCGGCTGACCGATGCCGGTATCGCCGATCACGAGGTCGCGTGATTTCCAGGTCGCGGCTGCCAGCACCACGATGGTCACCGCAAACACCACGGCAGCGACCCGCGGCTGTGCACAGGCGCCGATGATGCGCGTCAGCGGCGAGGTGTCGCTGAACATCGCGTTCTCGGAATGCTTGAGGCTGGACTGCTCCAGCGTCAGATGGCTGAGGATGATCGGCAGGATCATCTTGTTGGTGATGATCATCAGCAACACGCCAATGCAGGCCGTGATACCAAGCTCGTGGACGATCGGAATGTCGATGAACATGATCACGCCGAAGCCCAGCGCTTCTGTCAGCAATGCCACCGCCCCGGGAATGAACAACTTGGTGAAGGCACCGCGAGCCGCATCCACCGAACTGCTGCCGGACATAACCTCCAGGCGCCAGGCACTGGTCATCTGCACGGCATGCGATACGCCAATGGCAAATATCAGGAACGGCACCAGTATCGACATCGGATCAATGCCGTAGCCGATCAGGGGCAGCACACCGATCAGCCACATCACCGGCAGCATCGCCACGATCAGCGCAGTGAAGGTGATGCGCCGTGATCGCGTGTACCAGTACAGCAGAACCACGGTGATGACGAAAGCGAGGCCAAAGAACGCGAACACGCCGAGCAGTCCCTTGATGACGTCACCCAGCAGTCGCGCAAAGCCAATGACATTGACTTCGATATTCGGGTTGTAGTCCGGGTTGTCGACGGTTTCCACCGCCAGCTCGCTGCCATCCACCTTGAACGCCTGCGCGCCCTCAGCGCCTTCGACCTGCTTGAGCGCGGTGAAGCTCTGCATGAACAGCGCCCAACCATGATCCACGTAACCTTCGTATACGACTTCGCCCGCCTTGAACGGCTCGCGATCGGCCTTCATCCGGTAGACATACTTCTTCGGGTTCTCGAAGCGGTTGCGGATTTCCTCGAGGCGCAGCTGCACCTCCCAGTAATCCACACGCTGAGGTCCATTCGGACCGGCCTTGGCGTCGTACTCCTGCAGGTCGGCGCGGATCATCGCGCCCTTCAGGTTGTTGGCAACCAGCAGACCGATCTGGCCCGAGTTCTCGACGTTGCGCCGCACCTGATCGAGCTCTTCCTGGCTTCCCGAGTAGCGCGCCGGCACGACCGGCTCGCCGTTGAAGCCATCCTCGGTGATCTCGATGTAATAGGTGCTGGGCGTGAACAGCGACGCCACCTTGGTGCGGTTGATGCCGGGGATGAAGAACACGTCATCCGTGGCCTTCTGCAACGCATCCATGAACGGCGGATTGTAGATGTCGCCCTCACCCTTCCAACGCAGGTTCACCAGCAGCATGTTGGCGCCAGAGAAGTCCTGCATGTAATCCATCATCGTCTGCATGTATTCATGCTTGATGGGGATCAGCTTCAGGAAGCCGGGGTCAAGTCGAACGTGCGACGCACTCCAGCCGAAGAACAGGGTGATCGCGGCAAACACGACGGCCAGCGGCTTGCGCCAGCCGAGCAGCAGATCGGCCAGCCTGCCCACTACACGCTCAGCGCGGGTCATGAAGCATCTCCTTCACCATGCCTAGTAGATTCATCCGCCTTGCCGATGCCCGGCTGCTGCGGCTTGATGCCGGCCTCTCCACCGGTCAGCCAGCCACCATCATCCAGCGGCAGCACCGCGGCCAGCCCGCGGCGGTCCTTCTGCGACACCAGCTCGAAGCTGGCGCCCTTGTCAGTGGACTTCAGTACCGCGTCGCTGGCGCCAACCAACACCGCATTGCCATCACCATCCACCGCGCCGTCAAACAGCGACAGGGGTAGCGGCACGTCAGAGGCCACCCAGCTCGCACCATTGTCGCGACTGACAAAGGCGTGGCCTCGCATGCCGAAGGCCAGCAGCTCGCCGCCCGGCAACTCGATGATTCCGAACAACGATCCGGCGTAGATCGGATCCAGCACCTTCCAGCTCTCGCCACCGTTGCTGGATTGCGCCAGCAAGCCGCGCTCTCCCACCAGCCACAGGCTGCCATCCGCAGCGCGGGCCATGTCGTTCAGGTGGCGATCCGCCAGCGATCCACCCGCGCTGGCGCCTGCGGTATAGCTGGCGAAGGGGTCATAGTCTTCAGCGGTGGTATCGACCGCTGCGGGTTCCGAAGCCACCTCATCGGCGCCCTCCTCGACCAGCGGCTGCTGCTGCCAGGTCGTGCCGAGGTCGGCCGACACCCAGAACTTGCCGAAAGCCCCGTACGCATAGAGCTTGCCGTCATACGGGCCAGCCAGGCCCAGAAACGGATCGGACTGCTCGCTGGAGAACAGTGCCTCGGCCCAGGTCTGGCCACGATCCTCGCTGCGCAGTATCCAGCCATCGTGGCCGACCGCGACCGCGATGCCGTCGCCAACGAAGGCGACATCGGTCAGCGTGGAGTCGCGCTGCGCGCCGACGCTGGCCTCGCGCCACGGGCCTTGAGGCTGATCGGAAATCAGGATGCGCCCCTGTTCTCCGACCGCGATATAGCGGTCACCTTGACGCGCCAGACCGTTGACCTGCAGGCCGTCCGCACGAACCTCCGTCGCCGGAAACGGCGGCGGCGGCCGATGGGCAAAGGAATACAGTGCCGCCAGCACCACCAGAACAGTCAACACCAGCGATGGCCAACCGCGCACAAAGGAACCACGCTGCGCGGCAGACGCCGCAGGATCAGTACTTGCCATGATGGAACCTCCTCCATCTGCCCGGATCGACCGGACTTTGTTATTAAGCGCCCGAGGGCGCCGCTCCCCACCGCAGTCTGGAGTCCCAACCAGATGCGGGCAAGCGGGATTCCGGGTATCTGGCCTCAGCCGGGAATTTCGAACAGGCCGGCCGCGCCCATGCCGCCGCCGATGCACATCGTCGTCACCACATACTTCACGCCACGACGACGACCCTCGATCAGGGCATGCATCACCATGCGTGCGCCCGACATGCCGAACGGGTGGCCAATGGCAATGGCACCGCCGTTGACGTTGAGACGATCCGCGGGAATGCCGAGCTGGTCACGGCAATAGATGACCTGGCATGCAAAAGCCTCATTGAGCTCCCACAGGCCGATATCCGAAACCTTGAGCCCGTGCTGGGCCAGCAGCTTGGGGACCGCGTAGATCGGGCCGATGCCCATCTCGTCGGGGCGGCAACCGGCTACGGCCACGCCGCGATAGATGCCGAGCGGCTTGAGACCGCGGGCTTTGGCTGTCTCGCTGTTCATGACCACGGTGACCGCAGCGCCATCCGAGAGCTGCGACGCGTTGCCCGCGGTGATGAACTGCCCCTGCTTCACAAACTGCCCGTCCTTCCACACCGGCTTGAGACCGGCCAGTCCGTCCAGCGTGGTCTGCGGACGATTGCCCTCGTCACCGTTCAGCGTGACTGACTGCTTCTCGGTGGGATTGCCCTCCTTGTCGAACAGCTGCTTCTCAACCGTGATCGGGACAATCTCGTCATCAAACCGACCTGCAGCCTGTGCCGCTGCCGTGCGCTGCTGGCTTTCGAGGCTGAACTCGTCCTGGGCGCTGCGCGAGATCTTGTAGCGCTCGGCGACGAACTCCGCCGTCTCGATCATCTGGATGTAGGCCGCGGGCTGCGCCGCAATGACCGCCTTGGAAATGAAGCGATAGCTGTTCTTGTGCTTGTTCTGAACCAGCGAGATGGATTCCAGCCCGCCAGCGACCACGATGTTCTGTTCGCCCGCGAGCACGTTCTTGGCCGCAAATCCGATGGCCATCAGGCCCGAACTGCACTGCCGGTCCAGCGTCATGCCGGAAACAGTGTCCGGCAACCCGCCGGTATAGGCACACAGCCGGCCCAGGTTATAGGCCTGCGTACCCTGCTGAGCAGCGCAACCCAGAATCACGTCGTCGACCTCTTCCGGCGCAATGCCGGCGCGCGCCACGGCTGCCTTGATGACGTGCCCGCCCAGCACCGGGGCCTCGGTGTCGTTGAACGCGCCACGATAGGCCTTGCCAATTCCGGTACGGGCAACAGACACGATCACTGCATCACTCATCGGAGATCCTCGCTTCAGCTATGGGCACAGCCTAAGGGCTATCGCAAAGGGTTACGCTACGCGGGGACCGGGATCCTCCGCTTCATTCAAAAGTAGTAGCAGCACACCCCTGGACCGCCGAATGCCAGGGAGCCTACTGCGTCGGCCTGCCGATCCGCCGTTGCAGATGCGCTACCAGCGCATCAAAGCGGCCTTCGCTGGCCAATACCCTGGGCAGGTTGATGGTCAGCTCGGCCTGCCCATCTATCGTCACCAGGGCTGCAAACGCACTCCCGGTCAAGGGGATGGGCAGGAACTGTCGCACCCGAAATCGGGGACAACTCAATGCTTCCAGATCCAACCTGCCCAGGTTTGAAATGACGACCGTCTCCATCGGGCGTCGGCGACGGTAGTTGTCTGGCGTACGCGATACCATCAGATCCAGCCATGGCATCGGCAACCAGCGCAACAGGTCCAGCCAGCGAGGAAATACGGCCTCCATCCTGCCTTCGAGCATTTCTGCCAGCCGACGACGAAACAGCTCCGCACCGGCGCCGGGCTCCAACGGCACCAGCAGCATGTTGCTGAAGTTCATGGTCGAGAGCAGCCCGGGAACGTGGCGGCGCAGATCGACCGGCACCGCAATCAATGCAGGCAGATCGCTGTACTGATGCGCAAACTCCGCCATCGCCTGTGCGGTCAGCGAGAGCAGATGGGGGCGCGCCGGACCCAACGGCACGCGGCGCCACTCGTCGCCCACTTCGTCTCCTTGAGGCGAGCCGGTAAGTCCACAGGTCCGCATGTGCCTGGACAGCGTCTTGCGAATGCCAAGGCTGCGCATCAACTCGGCATCGCTGAATTCAGCATTGCTGCCGAGCGGCGACTCGCCACGCAGCGCCCGGAACAGTTCGTAGAAGAAGTGCAGCACGCCACCGCCATCGACCACGGCGTGAAAAGTGCGCAGAACCAGCATGGAGCCGCCGCTGCGCAGCTGGGCGTAGATCAGCTCGACGCTGGGACCGTCTTCCAACGACAGCGGCTCGGCGGCGATAAAGCCTGTGCCGGCGGCGGAGCAGCCGTCCCAAGTGCAATCCTCGATCATGCGAAGTCGCGGCTTGGGGCCGTCGCTGCGCCAGTGTGCAAGCCCAGACTTGCGCTCGATGCGCAGACAAAGACCCGGGTTGACCAAGGCGATCTTCGCCAGCGCCGCCTGCAGCTGCGCCGGATCCAGCCGACCATCGCTGCGCAGCGCCAGCACCGCAGTGCGCCGATCCTCCAGCGTACGGGGATGAGTGCCCACGCAGGCGTGGTAGTACTCCGGCACCGACAATGGCCTCGCTACCGTGCGCAGTTGCCGTAGCGGCGGCAGCGGGTGCGCGGTCATGAGGCAGCCTCAGCGGTAGCGAAGTGGGCTCGGAAAGCCGCAACCAGTTCGTCCAGTTGACCTTCGTGGTTGTAGGCCGCTGGCACCGTAAACAGTACCGGCGATCCCAACTCGGTATTGCCGAACAGGACGTTGAGCTTGCCGACGGCTCCCGGCAGCCCGTAGATGCCCGTTGCCCTGAAGCCGTTGAAATCGAAGTCGCGCAGCTTGACGCTGCCCATCGACACCAGGCCGCCGCTTGGTGCGCCGACCGTTTCCCCATAGAGCCAGGCCTCATCGGCGGGGCGGATGCGACGCCGCAAGCGCGACAGCGGCATCCAGGGCAGGACTGCGGCGCCGGGAAACGTGCGGCAGTCCGCGTAGTCGCGGATGCGCTCGTTGAGCTGGCGCATCAGCGAACGCGGCGTAGCCTGCTCGGGCACGTCCAGTCGCAGGTATCCGGTCAGGTTTCCGACCCCCATTTCCTGGGTGCGCAGACCGCGATAGTCGACGGGCACCGTGAACGCGACCTCGCCGCTGCGCTCACGACGCGCCCACTGGGCCAGAAACTGCGCGGCCTTGGGCAAGAGATGTGAGATCGGCCGGTTCAGATTCACGCGCCTCCAGATGTACCTCAGCGGATCGCGACCGCCCTGCGACGGGCGCAGCACCGGCAGACACGGCGTGCTCAACATCGGCGGCGACGCGCCCAACCGTCGGCGATGTTGCCGATGGATGTCGACGTCGCGCAGCCGCGAGTTCGAACCCGCCAACGGCTCGCCACGCAGCGCCCGGCTGACCTCGTGCATCCAGTGCATGCACCCCCGACCGTCTATCGCTGCATGCACTGTACGAAATACCAGCCGCGACAGACCATCCCGGCAGGGCACCAGCAGGACATCGGCCACCGGGCCGCCACCCACAGGGTCCAATGATTCATTCAGAAAGTCGGCACCGCATTCGCTGGTCCCATCCCAATCGGAGAGTGGCAGCACGCGTACCTGCGGCGCACGCTCGCTATCGATCCAGCGCGTGAACCCCAGTGCACCGTGCAGGCGAACCCGCATCCCTGTATTGAATGACGCGGCCCGATCGACGGCGGCCTGCAGACGTGCCGGGTCGACGTTACCGCAACCTTCCAGCACCCCGTCGACGTGGTAGCGATACGCCTGGTGAATAACCAGCGAGAACCGCTCCATTGGCGACATGCGGCGGACATAACGCGATGCGCTCATGAGCCGCCCCGGTCGAAGGTCAATGCCGTGCTGCGGTGCATGCGGGTGATCATGTTGCAAGAAACCGCCGGATCAGCGCGAGCAAAGCATCGACTCGGTTGTAGACGATATCGTGGTCACCCTCTATCCACTCCATGCAGACGTCCGGCAGATGACCCAGCAAGTACTCGCCCGCCGGCCGAAACGGCGAATCCGTTCCGTATACCAGCTGTACCGGAACCTGCATTGCTGCCAGGGCGGAGTCCGGCTCTGCGTGCATTGCCTGCAGATCGGTGATCATCGTCGAGTCGAAGAATAACCGCGAAGCACGCTCGTACACTTTCGCATAGCGCCGGCCTTCCAGCTTCAGATGGCTGAAGGTGAAAAGCGCGTGCAGTGCTTCTGGCGACTTCACCTCCTGCAGATTCGGTGCGACGTAACGGCTGGCCGGGATCGGCGCGTCCACCAGCACCAGGCGACGCAGTCGCTGCGGAAACCGCAGGGCAAACCGCAGGGCAACCACAGCGCCCATGCTGTAGGCCACCACATCCACCTGCTCACGGCCGGGGACGTGGTGATCGATGATCAGACTGAGGTCGTCAGATGCGCTGTCCAGATCGAATCGGGCAATGCCGCTCGCGGGGTCAAGTCGGCTCTCGCCGTGGCCGCGCTGGTCATAGAGTATGACCTTCCGTTCCGCCGCCAGCGGTGCCGCATACGCCGGATACCACGTGGCCATGTTGCCGGTAACCCATCCATGAAGCATAACCAGCGACGGTTGATCTCCCTGTCCCAATGACCAGGTGCATAGATTGGCGCCGGTGGTCGCGATGCGGTCCATGGGCCTAGCCGCCCCGCTCACTGTGCGGCCGCTCGGGTCCGCGCGCCGTCTTCAGCACGTCGGCAATGATGGCAGCGGCACCTGCTGCGCCTGGTGCGGCACGGAATTCAGCCGCCAGTTCGCGCGCGCGGTCCGTGTAGTGGCGGTCACTGAGCAGACGCTCGATGGCGCTACGGGTTGCTTGCGGCGTCGCTTTTCCGTAGCGAAGAAACATGCCGGCCCCGCAGTTCACCACTTGCTTGGCGATTGCAGGTTGATCATGGCGGATGGGGCTCACAATCAGCGGTCGCCCCTGGCTCAGGGACTCGCACACCGTATTGTGTCCGGCGTGACAGATCACCGCGTCCATCGCACCCAGAAGCTCGATCTGAGGCACCTGCTGGCACACCAGCACATTGTCCGGCGCATGCGCCGCCAGTGCCGCTGGAGCAACCAGCACGGCCTGAACCTGCTGCATGTCGCCCAGCGCCGCCATGACGACCTCAAAGAACCGTGCACCATCCGCATGATTGATGGTGCCCAGCGTCACGAACAGCTTGCGATGATCATCACGCAGCCATGACCAGGGGAAATCAACCGTGCGCCGTCCTTCGCCACGCGTGGCGCCAACAAAGTGATAGCTCGCCGCGTAGCGGGGCCAGTCGCGCCCGACCAGCGTCTCGATCGAAAAAACGATAACCCCGTAGGGTGAGAAATCCGGACGCTCGACTCTCCGCTCTGCGGGGAGCACCTCCGCCTGCAGGCCCAGCAGTTGCTCATTCACCCAGCTGTCAAACTGCGGGAACACCTTCTGGATCGACGCGCTGCTGGTCGCAAGCGTCACCCACGGCAGGCCCAACTGACGCGCCACCAGCGCACCGGCCAGCATCTGATGATCGACGACAAGGATATCGGGCCTGAAGGTTTGAACCGCAGCCAGCAGCGACTCCAGGCATTGCCTCGCCATCGGGATGGCATAGTCCAGATAGAAGCCCTGCACGCTTTCAATTCCGCGCACACCCTGCGGGCCCAGGTCGGGTGCCGCCGCAGCCTGCATCTGGAGAGGAAACAGCGGCGTCCCGGCAGGCAGTTCCGATGCCTGCGGACCCGCCTGCATTGCCCATGCAACCTGATGACCCGACTGAGTCAAGGCATCAGCAACCGAAAGCGCCGGATAGATATGCCCCGTCAGGGGCGGAACGACAAAAAGCGCGCGCGCCATGGGGCGCTAGGCCTCCGGCGGCAGCGTCTGATCAATATGACGAGCAAGATCACCGACACTCAGCGCAACCAGATCATCCAGGGAACGCCCCGACAGCCAATCGACTATGGCCAGGCTACCGCCGTAGTGTCGCTGGATCGCAGCCGCAAGCATCACCATCTCGATGCTCTCCATTTCCAGATCCTGACTGAACCGGGTTTCAGGTCCGATTTCGCAGGCCTGAATCCAGTCTTCGTTCACCGAGCTGCGTATCAGCCCAATGAGCGCCTCGACAATCTTGGAAAAGCGGGAGTTCATGACAAAACTGGCCGGATCGGTTGCGGGTGGCGTTAGGCGGGGGCCGGAGAATCCGACTCGCGCGCTGACCACCACCGCGCAACTCCCCCGAGCGCGAATTTAACACGCAAAGTGCATGCCGCGAACACCGTTGCCGCAGGGGCAACCACCGGCGCAACGTGCCGGTTAGTGGCCCTTATCCCTCGACAGCTCAGGGAAAGTAGTACCGGGAGATGGTGTCGGCAACGCAGGCCGGGCGATCCTTGCCTTCCATCTCCACGGTTACGCGTATCGTCGCCTGCAGCGCCTGATCCTTGGTGCGCTCGGCAGCGATCAGCTCACCGCGACCCCGCAGACGGTTACCAACCAGCACCGGTGCCAGAAAGCGAATCTTCTCGCAGCCGTAATTGATGCCCATCTTGGTCCCGCGCACGTCGACGATCTCCGGCAGAAAGCGCGAGACCAGCGACAGCGTGAGATACCCGTGTGCGATGCAGGCGCCGAACGGGCCATCCTTGGCCCTGACTGGATCCACATGAATCCATTGATGGTCGTCCGTGGCGTCGGCAAACAGGTTGATACGCTCCTGCGTAATCTCGACCCAGTCGCTGACGCCCAGGGTCTGCCCCACGGCAGCAAGTATGGCGTCGCCGGACTCAAACACGGTAGGCATCTGCGGGCTCCTGAAAGCAGGCGGTAATTCTTATGAACGTTGACTGGAGGCGGAGATCACTTCTCCGACCAGATAGGAGGCATAGTCCGAAGCCAGAAACACCATGACGTTGGCAATCTCCCAGGCTTCGGCGCCGCGGCCGAAGGCCTCGCGGCTGGCCAGTTCCTTCAGCAACGACTCCGGCGCGCTCTTGCGCAGATGATCGTGAAACACGATCGAGGGCGATACCGCGTTGATGCGCACGCCAAACTCTGCCGCCTCCAGCGCCGAGCACCGCGTCAGCGCCATCACGCCAGCCTTGGCTGCGGCGTAATGCGCCTGCTCCTGCTGCGCCCGCCATCCCAGAACTGAGGCGTTATTGACAATGGCGCCCTTGCCGCGTGGCTGCATCTTGCGCAGCATCGCCCGCGTCATGCGGAAGGTGCCTGTCAGCGTCACATCCAGTACCTTCTGCCATTCCTCGTCACTCATGTCGACGACGCGCTTGCTGCCGCCAAGGCCGGCGTTGTTGATCAGCACGTCTACGCCACCAAGCTGATCTTCAGCGTCGTTGATCAAGGCCTGCACATCGCCTTCCACGGCCACGTTGCAGACACGACCATGCACCGGCTGCTCCGGAAACTCCGTACGCAGTGCGGATGCCGCCTCCTCCGTACGCCGCGGATGGATATCGGAGATGAAGATCGCGCGGCACCCCTCCTCGAGGCAGCGCCTGGCAGCAGCAAAGCCGATGCCGCCGCCGGCTGCGGCGGTGATCAGCACTGATTTCCCGCGCAGCAAGCCGTGTGCGGGTACGTAAGCGGGAGTAGGAACGACGATGTCTGTCATGCGCAATCCGGTTGATATGCGAACAGTTTCGCCCGCCATACACCGCGTGGCTTCGCCCGGAAGGATGAGGAATCTGCGGCCAGAAAACCAGTCGCACTCGCGATCTGGCAACGTGGGTCTGGTCACCGCGCAACCAATGCAGGCATGCTCGCCAGCCTCGCAACCGGAGCGACGCTTGAACTACCAGCATCTCGTTTACACCTCGGAAGGCGGGGTCGCCACCCTGCGCATGAATCGGCCCGCGCAACTCAATGCACTGACCCTGGAGTTGCTGGGCGAACTCGAGGCCGCATTTGCCGTCGCGGAGCAGGATGCCGGCGTGCGTGTGGTGATCCTCACCGGCGCCGGCCGCGGCTTCTGCTCTGGCGCAGACCTGGCTCAGAGCCTGCAGACGCCATCGCTGGACCCTCAGGGTCAGCTCGACATTGGCGCTGCGCTCGCCAGTCACTACAACCCGTTGGTACAGCGCATGATCCAGCTGCCGAAGCCGATCATCGCCGCCGTCAACGGCATCGCTGCCGGTGCGGGATGCTCGCTGGCGCTGATGGCGGACTTGACCATTGCAGCGCGCTCGGCGCGATTTCTGCAGGCCTTCGTCAACATCGGCCTGATGCCGGATGCCGGTGGCACCTGGATCCTGCCGCGCCTGCTGGGCTCGCAGCGCGCAGCCGGCTTTGCGCTGCTGGGACAGCCCATCAGCGCTGAGCAAGCGCTGCAGTGGGGTCTCATCTGGGAACTGGTCGACGACGATGCACTTGAAGCCCACGCGCAGGTCGTTGCCCGAAAGCTGGCGAATGGTCCCACGCAGGCGCTCGCTCGCATCAAACGCAGCCTTCAGGCCGGAGCCCACAATGACTTGAGCACGCAGCTACAGCTGGAGCGTGAATGGCAACGCGAACTGGGTCAGACCCACGACTTCGGCGAAGGCGTCGCGGCGTTTCTGCAGAAGCGACCCCCGGCCTTCAAAGGCCATTAGGGTTGAGCAGGGGCGTGCAGGACAGCGCATGCCCAAACCATCAGGGCCGGGTGGCCAATCCCACCAACAGCCAGCCGTCCTCGGCGGGCCGCAAGCGCAGCGCGCAGCGCATCTGCTGGTCGGCGTCCAGATAGTCGGCGCGCCAGCTGCCGTCGGCGTCTTCAATCAGGCGCAGATTCAGGGAGCCGTCAAGGATGTCTGCAGCGCCCTCCAAGGCCTGGCGCGTAAGCGCTGCGGCCGCATAGCGGCTGCGCAGCGTGTCGAAATCGCGCACACGCAGCAGCGCCGCCACATCCTCCGCCGTGGCCTTGGCGGAGACCGCACTGCGTCGCGGAATCGGCGGCTCGGGTGCCGCTGGGGGGGCGGCCATCATCTGCATCTTGGCCGCACTATCGCGGCGCTCGGCAGCGCGCGCGCGCGCGACATTCAATGCGCGCTCCGCGGCCACTACCTCAGCATCTTCGGCTTGCGAGGCCTCGGCAGCCGCATAGGTGTCCGCTGCGGGGGCCGCGTCCATCGCCGTGTCGGGCGCGACCCGCAGCGCAGATTCGGTCCGCGCACCGGCGCCGCTTGCATCGGCATCGGCATCGGCTTCGTCTTGGGCAGGTGCCGTCCCTCGATCCGGCAGTTGCCGATCCGGCTCATACGCTTGTCGCGCCGGCTCCGCTAACGCGGGTTCGGCGACTTCTTGATCCGCTGGTGCCGAATCAGCGAAGGCAGAAGACGCCCCCGCGTCCTTACGCTCCTGCGGCTCCGGCATGGCGGCGGCAGCCGGCACTCGCTGCTCGGTCTTGCTCGACGCAACCTGCGCCGCTGACTCTGCCAGGGTCTGCTCAGCCTGCGACTGATCCGCAACCCGCCAGGCCAGATCAATACCCACCAACAAAGTCGCTGCAATACCGACTGGCACCGCCCAGCGCTGTTGCCAGGAGCGGCGCGGCTGGGGTGTGGCTGTTGGCGTGCGCACCGCAGCGCGCGCGTGCTCGAGCACCGCACGATCCAGCTCCGGTGCCGGAGTCTCGCGACTGGCGGCGCGGTAGCGAGCAGACAGCCGGCTGCTTCCGGCCAGATAGCTGTCCAGCTCCTGATCCCTGCCCTCGCGGTCGGCTTCATCCGTCATCGAGCACCTCACGCAGCTTGGCCAGGGCGTAGCGCAAACGGCTCTTGACCGTCTCACGCCCCACCCCTTGGATTTCGGCAATCTGCTCCAGCGTCAGATCGCGCTCTTCGCGCAGCACAATGATCTCGCGCTGCTCTACCGGCAATGCATTCAGCGCCGCCAGCAGCTGCTGCAGTTGCTCGCCGCGCATCGCACTGGGCTCGGGCTGCAGAGCGGTGTCGGCAACCAAGGTATCCGGAACCGCCTCCGTCGCGCGCCATTGCCGGTAATGATCCACCAGGCGATTGTGCGCCAGCCGATAGAGCCAGGCGCTGAACGGCGCGTCCGCTCGATACCGCTCGCGCGCTTGCACCAGATTCTTCCACACGTCCTGGAACAGTTCTGCCGCCATATCGGGTCTGCCGTGCAGATGCCGCAGGAAGTAGCGGTACAGCGCATCCTTGTGCCGGCCATACAGACGCTCGAACGCCACGGCATTGCCGCCTGCGTACGCCAGCATCAGGGACTCATCGCTGTCCGCTTCCCCGCTCAGACGTTCACCCTCCGATCTGTGCCGATGCCGGCTCGCTGCTCGCGACTGGCGTCAGGCCCGCCGCCAGCTGCACCAACTGCAGAAATTCTCCACGCCAGCCTTGAGCGTCGTCGCCGCGCGCACTGCGCGCCAGCTGAATCAACTCGTCATAACCGTAGTCGCCAGTGTAGCGCCCGCCGCGCAGCTTCTGCCCAAAGGCGGCAACAGCGGCGGCAAAACGGTAGGTGTCGCTGGCCTGCTCGACGGCACCCAGGATCTCACCGGCAAGTAGCGGCCGCTCCAGCAGTTGACTGTGATCCTCGCCGGGGCGCTTGTAGCGCAGCCGCAGATGCGCCAGTTCACGGCCACCCGCAGCGGCCTGCGTGCGTTGATACCTGAGCCCCTCAATGCGCTCGCCGCCACTGCCTGCCAGCGCGATCTCGTACAGCGCGGTCACGGTATGGCCGGCGCCGATCTCGCCGGCGTCCACCTGATCGTTGCTGAAGTCCGCGCGCTGCAGCGCGCGGTTCTCGTAGCCAATCAGCCGGTACTCGGCAACCTGCGCCGGATTGAACTCGACCTGGATCTTGACGTCGCTGGCGATGGTCTGCAGCGTTGCGGCACGCGAGTGCACCAGCGCCCGACGCGCCTCTTCCAGGCTGTCGATATAGCTGTAGTTGCCGTTGCCGGCATCCGCCAGCCGCTCCATCAGGTGATCGTTGTAGTTGCCGCTGCCAAAACCCAGCGTGGACAGCGCCACACCGGATTTGCGCTCGCGCTCGACCAGATTCTTGAGCTGCTGGAAATCGGTGGTGCCGACATTGAAGTCGCCATCCGTGGCCAGCAGCACCCGGTTGATGCCGTTCTTGATGTAGGCCTGTCGCGCCATGGCATAGGCCAGCTCAATACCCGAAGCTCCATTGGTGCTGCCGCCGGCCTGCAGCCGTTCCAGCGCCGCGGCAATCGTGGCCTGCTGATTTCCCGGGGTTGGCTCCAGCACTACGCCCGAGGCACCGGCATAGACCACCAGGCTGACGCGGTCGCGCGCGCTCATCTCGCGGGTCAGCAGCTTCAGCGCAGAGACCACCAATGGCAGCTTGTCCGGGTCATTCATGGAACCCGACACATCGACCAGAAACACCAGATTGGATGGCGGCAAGGCGCCTGCCGGCTTCCAGCCCTGCAGGCCGATGCGCAGCAGATGCGTCTTTGCATTCCACGGCGTCGGTGCGATCTCCGTACTCACCGAGAACGGGTGTTCACGCTGCGTCGGCGCGCCGTAGGCATAGTCGAAGTAATTGATCATCTCTTCGACGCGAACCGCGTCTGCCGGCGGCAGGCGGCCATCTCGCAGAAAGCGCCGGACGTTGGCATAGGCACCGGTATCAACATCGATGCTGAACGTCGAGACCGGCGCCTCCTGCGCTCGCTGCACACCCCCTTCCGCCAGATGCGCATAGGTCTCACGATCCTGCTCCATCGGAGCGTACCGGCCCACACCGATCGCATCCGCCGTCGTCATGGGGGCCGGCGAACCCTCCACGTAGAACATCTGCTTGCGCGCCGCGCCGCGGCGCGCTTGGGCGCTCGCTGCGGTGACCGCTTCCTGCCGCTCTATCGCAGCCAATGCAGGAGTAGCCGACGCCGGCATCGATTGATCCACCAACTCGTCCTTCTGGCGCGCGGTTTGCGCGCAAGCCGCCACCAACGCCAGCCCTGCTGTTGCCGCCAGCCACCGTCTGATCTGCATGCTCCACTCCTTGCTCGGTTGGGTGTTCCTCCCCCGATACAACGCAGCAGACCCCGCAATGGGGTTAACGCTGACAGAAGAATGTGGAACTGCGGATCGCCCGAGACAACGATCAGCCGCGGCGTGACTGCGATTGAGTTACCAGCGCCTCGATGGCACGGCGCGCCAGCAGCGGCAGGCTATGGGCATCCGCAACCCGGCGCTCGGTGTTCACGCCCAGTAACCAGCGTTCATCCAAGGTGACCTTCTGCTCGGAGCGGACGATCACCTGATCGCGCCACACGACCTGCCCGGTCAGATCAACCACGCTGAGCTGCAGAATCATTTCCGGCCTGCCAACGCTATGCGCGGTACCGGTCCCCAACCATGCGAAGTAGCCGGTGGCCTGATCCGGCACGGTCACGCTGACGTCGATCTCGGCCAGCAAGGGGGCGACGCCTTCGCGCGCCAGTGCCTTGGCGGATCCCAGCGGATACCCCAGCAGGTACGGCACCCGGCCACGCAGGCGATCAGTCGGGGCCAGACGCAACTGGGTGCGCTGCTCCAGCACCTGCTGGATTTCCCGCAGTGCCGCGTCTGCGATCTGCTTGTAGACGCTGCCCTCCGGGTACTTCAGCGTCGCCAGCGCGTCGCCAATTTCGCGGCCGGTGCGCATTCCCTCGATCGCCTCGGGAATCAGACCGCCAGCGGGCTGCGGAAACTCGCTCTCCATTCCCTCAACATCAAACGCATAGCGGGCGATCACGATCTCGCCGGACAGCGCCGCTTGCTGCGGCGCTACCGCGCACGCAGTCACCGATAGGGCACTCACACAGCACAGGATGCGCAGCAGCATTGGAAGCTCCCAAGAATATGAAACCCGATATCAGTACCGGCCATGGCGTCTCGAATCGAGCCCGGTTGGAGAATCGGTACACTGCCCAAAACCCGGAACGGACGTCGGACCCCATGGAAGTCATTGAGTTCAACAGCCAGGGGGTGCCGCTGAAGGCCGCCTGGTACCCCGCCCAGAATGCGGCCCTGCGCAATGGCGCCGGAACCCCCTGCGTGGTCATGGCCCACGGCCTGGGTGGCACGCGGGCAGCGGGTCTTGCGCCGTTTGCCGAATGCTTTGCAGCCGCAGGCCTGAAGGTGCTGTGCTTCGACTATCGCGGCTTCGGCGAAAGCGGTGGACGACCGCGGCAGGTCGTCAACGTCAACATGCAGTTGCAGGACTGGGCGGCGGCGATCACCCACGCCCGCCAGCTGCCGGGGGCGGACCCGGATCGCATCGCCACCTGGGGCAGCTCGTTCTCCGGGGCGCACGCGGTAGCCGCTGCAGTCGCCGATGGCCGCATCGCCGCGGTCAGCGCCCAGGGCGCGATGATGGATGGGGTCGCTTCGCTGTTCAATCTGATCAGGCAATGCGGCATCGGCCACGCCTTGCGGCTTAGCGCATACGGCTTGGCCGACGCCGTGCGCGGCGCCCTGGGCCTGTCGCGGGTCACCGTTCCCGTGGTTGGTGCACCGGGCAGCAACGCCGCGCTGACCACGCCGGATTCCGAGCCCGGCTACCTGGCCATTACCCCGCCGGACTGGAACAACGAGATCAGTACCAGTTGGGCGCTGACGCTGGCGCTGTACCGACCTAACACGATGACGCCGCGACTGCCCTGCCCCGCATTGTTCTGCATCGCCACCGCCGACGTCGTCGTGCCGCCGTCAGCGATGGAAGACGGCGCCCGCCGGGGCGGCGCCAAGGTAGAGGTCAAGCGCTATCCGGTCGGCCATTTCGACATCTATGTGCCGCCCGCGTTTGCGCAGGTTTCGGCCGACCAAGCCGAGTTCTTTGCGCGGGTACTCAAGCCGGCATGAGCGCGCCACCGATCATCGATGCCTGGGCACAGCATCCGACGCTGCGGCAGATGCAGGACCCGATGTTTGACTCGCTGCTGCGCTGGGGAATGGCCGTGCCGCCGTCGCAGGAGATTCCCGTTGCGATGACCATCGCCGCGATGGATCAGGCCGGCATTTCGCGCAGCCTGATCAGCGCCTGGTATGCACCACATCGCGTGATGATCTCCAACGATGAGGTCGCCGGCTTTGTGGCTCAGGCACCGGATCGCCTGGTCGGTGTCGGCTCGGTGGACATCTCCAGGCCGATGGCAGCGGTTCGCGAAGTACGACGCTGCGTCGAGGAACTCGGCTTCAAGGCCATCCGCGTGTTGCCGTGGTTATGGGAAGTACCCCCGACCGACCGCCGTTTCTACCCGGTCTACACCGCCTGCTGCGAGATGAACGTGCCGTTCTGCACGCAGATCGGCCATACCGGCCCGCTGATGCCTTCGGAGGTTGGCCGCCCGATCTATCTGGACCAGGTCGCCATCGACTTTCCGGAACTGGTGATCGTCGGCGGGCATATCGGCTACCCCTGGACCGATGAGGCCATTGCCGTGGCGACCAAGCATCGCAATGTCTACATCGACACCTCGGCTTACACCGTCAAGCGCTATCCCCCGACACTGGTCGACTATCTGCGCGGGCACGGACGGCATAAGGTGCTATTCGGCAGCAACTATCCAATGATTCAGCCTGCCCATGCGCTTGCCGATCTTGGGTCGCTGGGCCTGAGCGAGGAGACAGCAGCGGCCTTTCTGGCCGGCAACACGCAGCGCGTATACCGACTATAGGATTGCGAGAACCGGCAAGCAGGCCCGCGGAAGCTGGCCTCGTTCTTGCCTCAACAAGTCTTGGAAACGCTGGGGACGGGACCGATGGCGGAGCGAGGGAGCGGGTTGATTGCGCTGGCATGCACACTGATGGTGCTCGTCGCCTGCGGCGGCGCACCCCATGGCACGGAGCCGGAAACGCCCGAGCCTGCACCCACGCCGGCCCCTGCACCGGCACCTCCGCCGAGTGCGGCAACCCGTCAGCTGACCTGTCCGCCGGTGGTCATCACCAACCCCAGCAGCGCTCAGTCGACGTACCCCCAGCCGCCGCCCTCCTATAGCTGGCAAAGCAACTGGCAAAGCTGCGAGGTCAGCTTCAAGTCACTGCGGTCGGGCTCGCAACTCTATGCGGTGCTGTTTGCTCCCGCGAACGTGGATTTCAACTCCGCGCGATTGCCCGCAGTCGTGATCACGCCCGCTTCCAGCGGCGCCGTGCAGACGCGCTATCACTGGGCCGCGCGCTATCTCGCAGGCAACGGCTATCTGGTGCTGACGGTAGACCCTCAAGGTGTGGGTCGCTCGGAGCTGGTGTCTGCCCCGCAGTCGCTGGACAACTACATCGACGCCACCGACAGTGCGCTCAGCTTCCTGCTGTCCACCGCCAGCCCTGTGCAGGCGAATGTCGATCCCTCCCGTTTGGGCGCAGCGGGTCACAGCCTGTCCGCCCGAGCGGTGAGCTGGCTGCAGGGCGAGGACCGGCGCATCGGCGCCATCGTTGCCTGGGACAATCTATCCAGTACCCGTCAGGGCGATGCCGGTACCGCCTCCGGTGGCGGCCCGCTCGGCGCACTGTTCGGCAGCGAAGCGCCTGATCAGAATGCGCCGGTGGTGCCGCTGGTTCCTGCGATGGGGCAAGCCTCGGACGATCCAAGCTCGCTGAATCCGCTGCCCAATCGCGAGAAGAAGAAGACGGCCTATGCGTATTGGCGGGATCGCGGAATCCCGAGCATGCAGGTGGTGTTCCGCGATGCCGAACACGATGACTGGGGTCAGGCAGCCGCAGCGCCGGATGCCGAAGCCTCGAAGCGCTTGCACCGCTACGCTTTCCTGACGCTGGCCTGGTTCGACATGTGGCTGCGCCAGGACCCCGGCGCGCAGCTGCGCCTGCTCAGCGGCAATGTGGTTGGCGATCGCTGGGCCGAGGTCTACAGCGGCAAGTACCGGTCAGCTCTCTACCTGCCCCGCGCCGGCATCGACTGCCCCGATCTGGTCAACGAACCCTGCAGCACGGGCTACACACCGTAGCCAAGCCTGCTGCCTTCGCGCCTAGGCCGGCTTGGAGATGCCACGCCACAGCATTTCGAACAAGGGATTGGCCTGCTTGGTCAGCGGCTCCTTCATGCCGCGATGGATGTACATCTGCACCAGTCGCCCCAGCACGCCCATGATGAAGTCCAGCAGGTACTTCTCCTCGACCTGATCGTTGAGGATGCCGCGCGCGCGGCCCTCGCCCAGCACCTTGAGGAAGGCACCGAACAGGATCGGATTCTGATAGTGCTCCATGCGCCGCCAGGTGTTGACGTACACCGAGCTCATGATCAGCTGCGCCACCTGTGGGTGCTTCTCGAAGAAGTCGAGCACCACCCAGAACAC